>CAZJKR010000009.1:0-3629 GCA_964546615.1 uncultured Curvibacter sp. | reverse complement strand
GGCGCGGCCCGGGTGGCGCGCTACCGACCGCAACGACTGAGCTGAGCGACCTGCCGGCATTGACCATCCATCGGGGCAGCCGACGGGCTCACGCCGGTCAGTGTTCCTCGTACCGCACAATCTAGCCATGGCAGACCCACAATCCCGAGAAGACGAACTCGCAGGCAGCGAACAGCCTTTTGTCCAGCACCTGATGGAGCTGCGCGATCGCCTGGTCAAATCCTTCATTGCCATGGCGATCGTCACGGCGGCGCTGGCGCTGTGGCCCGGACCGGCCGCCCTGTACGACATCCTGGCCGCTCCGCTGGTGGCTCATCTGCCCAAGGGGGCCACGCTGATCGCCACCTCGGTGATCTCGCCTTTCATGGTGCCGCTCAAGATCATGCTGATGTCGGCATTCTTGCTGGCTCTGCCGGTCATCCTCTACCAGATCTGGGCCTTCGTGGCGCCGGGGCTCTACAGCCACGAGAAAAAGCTGATGCTGCCGCTGGTGATCTCCAGCACCGTGCTGTTCTTCATCGGCGTGGCGTTCTGCTACTTCTTCGTCTTCGGACAGGTGTTCGCCTTTATCCAGAGCTTTGCGCCCAAGAGCATCACGGCCGCACCGGACATCGAGGCCTACCTCAGTTTCGTGCTCACCATGTTCCTGGCCTTCGGTCTGGCCTTCGAGGTGCCGATCGTGGTCATCGTGCTGGCACGCATGGGCGTGGTCAGCATCGAGAAACTCAAGGACTTCCGCGGTTACTTCATCGTGCTGGCTTTCATCATCGCAGCCATCGTCACCCCGCCGGACGTGGTGTCACAACTGGCACTGGCCATCCCGATGTGCGTGCTGTATGAAGTCGGCCTGTGGGCGGCCCAGCTTTTCATCAAGCACACCAAGGCGCCCGAACCCGAGGACACCGAGGCGTCCAAGACCTGACGGTTTTCGTCGGGGCGGGTCTTTATTGCTGGGCGCGGCGTGGCCGGGGGCGCACGCCGGGCACCACGTTCAGTTCCATCGGCGCGTTCTGGCGCACCAGGCTGAAACGGGCTGGCGTACCCGGCTTGAGGGCGGCCACCTGTGACAGCAGTTCCGTCACGTCACCCACCGGTTTGCCGGCTACTGCGGTGATCACATCCCCGGGACGGATGCCGGCTTGTGCGGCCGGACCATTCTGCAGCACGCCAGTGATGATGACGCCCCGCGTCGACTTGATGCCGAAGGTTTCGGCCAGCTCGGGCGAGAGTTCGCTGGGTTCCACGCCGATCCAGCCGCGCGTGACCTGCCCTTCCTTGACGATACTCTCCAGCACCTGCTTGGCTGTCGACACCGGAATGGCGAAACCGATGCCCATGTTGCCGCCCGAGCGTGAATAGATGGCGGTGTTGATGCCCTGCAGATGGCCGCTGGTGTCGACCAGGGCGCCACCGGAATTGCCGGGGTTGATGGCGGCGTCGGTCTGGATGAAATTCTCGAAGGTGTTGATGCCCAGCTGGTTGCGCCCCAGGGCGCTGACGATGCCGCTGGTGACGGTCTGGCCGACACCGAAAGGGTTGCCGATGGCCAGCACCTGGTCGCCGACCTGCAAGGACTCCGAATTGCCCAGCACGATCACCGGCAGCTTGTCGAGTTCGATCTTGAGTACGGCGAGGTCGCTGTCCGGGTCGGTGCCGATGATCTTGGCCCGGGCCTGGCGGTTGTCGTTGAGGATGATTTCGATTTCATCTGCCCCTTCGACCACATGGTTGTTGGTCAGGATGTAGCCGCTGGGGCTGACGATGACGCCGCTGCCCAGGCCGACCTGGGGTTCGTTGTCCGGGTCGCCGAAGAAAAAGCGGAACCAGGGGTCGTTGCTTTGCGGGTGGTTCTTCGGGGCTTTGCTGGTGCTGATGCTGACCACCGCCGCCGAGGCCTTTTGCGCCGCCATGCGAAAGCTGCCGGCCGGTACGCTGTCCGGCGCAGGGGCTGGCGCCTCCAGCAGCGCGATGGCGCCCTGCATGGAGAGGGGCTTGCCCAGCCAGTCGGGCTTGAGCGTCAGCAGCACGAAGTAAAGCGCCAGCAGGACGGTGACGACCTGGGAAAACAGCAACCAGTAACGTTTCATGGAGAAATTGTAGAGTGTGGCTTGTGAAGCCGCAGTTCGTCATCCACGTCCAGCCGCATGCGGCGCCAAAACCGGCGCCGGGCGCACCCTGCAACGGCTGCGGCATTTGCTGCCTGAGCGAGCCCTGCCCACTCGGTATGCTGCTGTCGCGCCGACGCAGCGGCGCATGCATGGCCTTGCGCTGGGAGGCGCAGCTGCGCCAGTACCGTTGCGGCGCCATGACCGCGCCCCAGGACGTGTTGCGCCAGGCCTTGCCGCCACGTCTGGCTGGGCTGGGGGCGGTACTGCTGGTGCCGCTGCTGACCCGTATGGTGCGCCGCTGGATTGCTGCTGGCCAAGGCTGCGACAGCAGCCTGGAGGTGCAGACGGCCGTGGAGGCCGAATCTGACCGACAATCAAGGCCATGAGTGACCGCGACCAGCTTCTCCAGGCCTTCGATGTGCTGCTGCAGCCCGAGCGTTTCCGCGACTACGGCCCCAATGGCATGCAGGTCGAAGGCCGCCGCGAGGTGCGCAAGATCGTCTCGGGTGTCACCGCCAGCCGCGCCCTGATCGAGGCGGCCATCGCGGCCCAGGCTGATGCCATCTTCGTCCACCATGGCTTGTTCTGGCGTGGCCAGGATGGTCGGGTGACCGGCTGGATGAAGCAGCGCCTGGCCCTGCTGCTGGCACACGATGTCAACCTCTATGCCTACCATCTGCCGCTGGATGCACATCCCGAGCTCGGCAACAATGCCCAGCTCGGGCGGCAACTCGGCCTGCGGGCAGAAACACGCTTTGGCGAACAGGAATTGGGCTTGCTCGGCGCCACCGTCCAGGGGGACGGTTTTGCGACTGCCGAAGCACTGGCTGGGCACGTTGAAAATGCATTAAATCGCGATGTAACCCTCGTCGGCCAAACGCCTAAAGCTATAAAAAAGATAGCATGGTGCAGTGGCGGCGCGCAGGGCTATTTCGAGGCGGCCATCGCGGCCGGGGCGGATGCCTTCCTCACGGGCGAGATTTCGGAGCCGCAGGCGCACTATGCGCGCGAATGTGGGGTGGCCTACCTGGCCTGCGGGCACCATGCGACGGAGCGCTATGGCGCACCGGCGGTGGCCGCCCATGTGGCGGACCAATTTGGGCTGACCCATGAATTCATCGACATCGACAACCCGGCCTGACACGCGCCTGGATAAGCCGCTGGCCATCACCATGGGTGATGCCGCCGGCATCGGCCCCGAGATCATCGCCAAGGCGTTTCGCGATGCGCCGAATGTGACGCGTGGCTGCTTCGTGGCGGGGGATGTTGCCACGCTGCGGCGCGCCACGCAACTGATCCGCCGCGAGGGTGAAGTGGTGCAGCCGCTGCTGCAGCTCGACAGCGCGGCCGAGGCGCTGGCGGTGCCGCCGAACTGTCTGCCGGTGCTGCAGGTCGAGGCGCTGGCGGCGCCGGTGCCGTTTGGCCGCATCAGTGCCGAGGCCGGGCGGCTGGCGGGTCGCTGTGTCATCTGGGCGGCGCAGGCCGCGCTGCGGGGTGAGGTCGCGGGGCTGGTGACGGCGC
>CAZJKR010000008.1:18202-32825 GCA_964546615.1 uncultured Curvibacter sp. | reverse complement strand
GGCGAAGCAAGAGAAAGTGAGTCGCCCGCCGGGGCGAGACCCGGCACAGCTGCCCAGTCAGGCACAGCAGAACAACGCCAATTGCTACAAATTCAGTAGCTGGCGGCGCAATATCCATCAGGCGTAGAGCACAAAAAAGCCCGCAAGAAGCGGGCCTTTCCGTTGCCGAGCAAGACAGCCGATCAGAGGCTGTCCGTGAAGCTGCGCAGCTTGTCCGAACGCGAAGGATGCTTGAGCTTGCGCAGTGCCTTGGCCTCGATCTGGCGGATGCGCTCACGCGTCACGTCGAACTGCTTGCCCACCTCTTCCAGCGTGTGGTCGCTGGTCATCTCGATGCCGAAGCGCATGCGCAGCACCTTGGCTTCGCGCGGCGTCAGGCTGTCGAGGATGTCCTTCACCACTTCGCGCAGGCCGGCTTGCATGGCGGCGTCCACCGGCGCGGTGTTGGCGCTGTCCTCGATGAAGTCGCCCAGGTGGCTGTCGTCGTCGTCGCCGATGGGGGTTTCCATCGAGATCGGCTCCTTGGCGATCTTCATGATCTTGCGGATCTTGTCTTCCGGGATCTCCATCTTGGCGGCCAGGATGCCGGCGTCGGGCTCAAAGCCGAACTCCTGCAGGTGCTGGCGGCTGATGCGGTTCATCTTGTTGATGGTCTCGATCATGTGCACCGGGATACGGATGGTGCGCGCCTGGTCCGCAATCGAGCGGGTGATGGCCTGGCGGATCCACCAGGTGGCGTAGGTCGAGAACTTGTAGCCGCGGCGGTATTCGAACTTGTCCACCGCCTTCATCAGGCCGATGTTGCCTTCCTGGATCAGGTCGAGGAACTGCAGGCCGCGGTTGGTGTACTTCTTGGCGATGGAGATCACCAGGCGCAGGTTGGCCTCGATCATCTCCTTCTTGGCGCCGCGCGAGGACGCTTCGCCCTCGTTCATGCGCTTGTTGATGTCCTTCAGTTCGTCGAGCGGCACCACCACGCGAGCCTGCAGGTCGATCAGCTTCTGCTGCAGATCCTGCACCGGCGGGATGTTGCGGCCCATGACGGCGCTCCACGGCTTGCCGGCAGCGGCCTGCTTCTCGATCCACTTGAGGTTGAGCAGGTTGGAGGCCACGCGGTTGCCGTGCTTGTCGCGGCCGCTGAAGTCGGCAATGAAGTTTTCCTGCGGGTAGCCGCACTTGTCGACGATGATGCGGCGCAGCTCGCGCTCCTTCTTGCGCACGTCGTCCACCTGGCCGCGCACCATGTCGCACAGCTTCTCGATGGTCTTGGCCGTGAAGCGGATGGTCATCAGCTCTTCGGACAGGGCCTTCTGGGCCTTGTGGTAGGCCGGGGTGCCGTAGCCTTCCTTGTCGTAAGCCTTGTGCACCTTCTCGAACAGGGTGCGCAGGCGGTCGAAGCGTTCCAGCGCCTGGTTCTTCAGTTCTTCGAGCTTCTTGGTCAGGGCCTTGGAGCCGCCCTTGCCGTCGTCGTCGTCGGCCTCGTCGTACTCGTCGAAATCTTCCTCGGCCACGAAGTCGTCGGCCTCATTGGGGTTGGAAAAGCCGTCCACGATGGTGGAGATGACGACCTTGCCTTCGCGGATTTCCTCGCCCAGGCGCAGGATTTCGGCAATGGTGGCGGGCGAGGCCGAGATGGCCTCCATCATGGCCATCAGGCCGCCTTCGATGCGCTTGGCGATCTCGATCTCGCCCTCGCGGGTGAGCAGCTCGACCGTGCCCATTTCGCGCATGTACATGCGCACCGGGTCGGTGGTGCGGCCGAATTCGCTGTCCACGGTGGACAGGGCGGCTTCGGCTTCTTCTTCGGCTTCTTCTTCGGTGGCGGCCGAGGGGGCGGTGTTGTTCAGCAGCAGGGTTTCGGCGTCCGGCGTCTGCTCGTACACCGCCACACCCATGTCGTTGAGCATGGAGATCACGACTTCCAGCGTCTCGGCGTCGACCAGCTTGTCGGGCAGGTGGTCGGAGATCTCGCCGTGCGTCAGGTAACCGCGCGTCTTGCCCAGCTTGATCAGCAGCTTGAGGCGCTGGCGGCGCTTCTGCATGTCCTCTTCGGACAGCACGGTCTCGTCCAGGCCGAATTCCTTCATCAAGGCGCGTTCCTTCGCCTTGCTGATCTTCATGCGCAGCGGCTTGACCTTCTCGCCCGGTGCAACGGCCGGTTCCTCGGCGAACTCGGCTTCGATGTCGGACAGGTCCAGGTCTTCAGCCGGCTGGGCCGCTGCGGCGTTCTTGGGCTTGCGGCCGCGCTTGGCGCCGGTCTTGGGCGCCGTGCCGTCGGCGGAGGCGGCCTTGGGCGGGCGGCCGGGTTTCTTCTTCACCACCACTTCTTCGGTGGCAGCAGCAGTCTTCTTCAGTTCGGCCGCGGTCGGCTTGTCGGCGGCTTTGGTGGTTTTGGCAGGGATCTTGGAAGCGGGCACAGGTTTGGCTTTCGTGGCGGGCTTGGGGGCAGCCTTGGCGACGGGTTTTGCGGCGGGCTTTGCAGGCTTCTTGGACTTTTGAGCGGGCATGAATCAACCTCGGGACATCAAAAACGGACACAAAGAAACAAACACAGGCACCGAAAACGACCGGCGCAGTTGGGGGACAGAGGAGGGTATCCTCAGAGGCAAGATGGGAGGGCGATCATTTGGAATGCAGTCCTTGCGGTGAGATGGCCGGTCGTGCAATCGATGCTACGGTTGGCCTGGCCCGGAGGTGCTGCTGTCGCTCTTGCCGAAAAATCAGAAGTGGATTATAGCCGGGGCGGGCAAAAATTCAATGTGGGCGCAGCCAGGGCGGCTGCCGGGCGTCCGGGACACGCTAGACCGAAGAGCTGGCGGAAGCTGTTTCCAGCGCGCGCCGCCGCGCCTGCAGCTCACGGTAGCGCTCCAGCGCCGCCGGGTTGCTGCGCGAGGCCTCGATGGCCTCGGTCTCCTGCACCTTGAGGTGGTCGATCAGAATGCGGTTGAGCAGGTTGCGCAGCTCGACCCGGGTTTCGCCGTGGTCGTCGCCGGCGCTCAGGTCGGAGCCGGTCATGAGCTTGAGCGCCAGCGCTTCGGACGGGTGTTCGCGCAGGGCTTCGCGCAGCGCGGCCCAGGGCTGCGGGCCATGCTCGTGCAATTGGCTTTCCAGCCAGCTCAGCAGCGGGCCATGCGGTTCGGGCAACTCGCACAGCAGGTGATGGTCCTCGCTGGACAGGCTGTCCCAGATGCCGCTGTGCGCCAGCAGCAGGCGGGCGGCGTGGTCGGCCCGGTTGACCAGCTGGGCGCGCACGCGGGGCGGCCGGGGTGCCCAGTTTTTAGACGATTTCCCGCTGTAGCCCTCGCCGTTCTTGCGCCAACCGCTCTCATTTTCAGAGCGCTTGGGGGCGGCGCGGTCGCTGCTGCGCGCCGGTGGGTGCCACAGTTCGTTCAATTCCTGGCTGCTGAGCTGCACCAGATCGGCGATCTCGCCCAGCAACTGGCGCTTGAGCGCGCCGTCGGGCAACTGGCTCCACAGCGGCTTGGCATTGCTGGCCAGGTGGGCGCGGCCTTCGGCGCTGGACAGGTCACAGCCTTCGCGCGCCGCTTCGATCAGAAAGCGGCTCAGCGGCACCGCTTCGCTGATGCAGCGGGCAAAGGCCTCGCGGCCGAACTCGCGGACGTAGCTGTCGGGGTCGTGCTCGGCCGGCAGGAACAGGAACTTGATCGAACGTACATCGGTGGCATAGGGCAGGGCGCCGTCGAGCGCCTTGCGTGCCGCACGCCGGCCGGCGGCGTCGCCGTCGAAGCTGAACACCACCGCGTCGGTGAAGCGGAACAGCTTCTGCACATGGTCGGTGGTGCAGGCGGTGCCCAGCGTGGCCACGGCGTTGGGAAAACCCAGCTGCGCCAGCGCCACCACGTCCATGTAGCCCTCGGTCACCAGCGCGTAGCCGGCGTCGCGGATGGCGTTGCGGGCCTCGAACAGGCCGTAGAGTTCGTGCCCCTTGCTGAACACCGGGGTTTCGGGCGAATTCAGGTATTTCGGCTTTTCATCGCCCAGCACACGCCCGCCAAAGCCGATGCACTCGCCCTTGACGTTGCGGATCGGGAACATGATGCGGTCGCGGAAGCGGTCGTAGCGCTTTTCCTCGCCGCCGTCCTCCGCGTTGGCAATCACCAGGCCGGACTCCACCAGCAGCGGGTCGTCGTACTGCGGGAACACGCTGGCCAGACTGCGCCAGCCCTCCGGCGCGTAACCCAGGCCGAAGCGTTTGGCGATCTCGCCCGAGAGGCCGCGGCCCTTGAGGTAGGCCACCGCCTTCGGGGCGTTCTTCAGCTGTTTGCGCCAGGCCTCGCCGGCCTTCTCCAGCACGTCGGAGAGCGTGGCCTGCTTCTGCCGTTGTTCGGCGGCGCGGGCGCGGTCCTGCGGGCTGGCTTCGTCCTCCGGCACCTGCAGACCGTAGTGCTGGGCAAGGTCCTTCACCGCTTCGATGAAGCTCATGCCGGTCTGCTCCATCAGGAAGTTGATGGCGTCACCGTGCTTGCCGCAGCCGAAGCAGTGATAGAACTGCTTGGTCGGGCTGACCGTGAAGGAGGGCGATTTCTCCGCGTGGAACGGGCACAGGCCCATGAAATTGGCGCCACCCTTCTTCAGCTGCACGTAGCGGCCGACGACCTCGACGACGTCGGCGCGCGCAAGCAGTTCCTGGATGAAGGAGGCGGGGATGGCCATGCGGTCGATTGTAGAGACAGGGATTCCGGGCAGCCGACAAAAAAGCCGGCCGCCCCGGGCAGGGCGGCCGGCTATCCCGCGCGATCTGAGCGCGTGAGGTCAGCGCGGTGCCAGGCGGATGGCGCCGTCCAGGCGGATCACTTCGCCGTTGAGCATGTCGTTCTCGAAGATGTGCTTGGCCAGCTTGGCGTAGTCCTCGGGTGTGCCCAGGCGGCTGGGGAAGGGCACGCTGGCGGCCAGTGCATCCTGCACTTCCTTGGGCATGCCGAACAGCATGGGCGTGCCGAAGATGCCGGGGGCAATCGTCATGTTGCGGATGCCGTTGCGCGCCAGGTCGCGCGCGATCGGCAGCGTCATGCCGACCACGCCACCCTTGGAGGCGCTGTAGGCGGCCTGGCCGATCTGGCCGTCGTAGGCCGCCACGCTGGCGGTGGAGATCATCACGCCGCGCTCGCCGGTGGACTCGGGCTCGTTCTTGCTCATGGCGTCGGCGGCCAGGCGGATCATGTTGAAGCTGCCCACCAGATTGACCATGATGGTCTTGCTGAAGGTGGCCAGCGCGTGGGCGCCGTTCTTGCCCACGGTCTTTTCGGCCGGCGCGATGCCGGCGCAGTTCACCAGACCCATGAGCTTGCCCAGGGAGACGGCCTTGGCCACCACGGCCTGGGCGTCGGCTTCCTGACTGACATCGCACTTGACGAAGGCGCCACCGATGTCCTTGGCCACGGCCTCGCCCTTTTCCGCTTGCATGTCGGCAATGACGACCTTGCCGCCGTTGGCGGCCAGCATGCGCGCCGTGCCCTCGCCCAGACCCGAGGCGCCGCCGGTGACGATGAATACCTTGCCTGCAATCTGCATGTCGATCTCCAGTGTGTTGGTTGACGTTTACGTAAACGTCAATTATGGCGCAGCGCATGACAGCCGCATGACGCGACCGAAGTTTTTTCCGTCCGCGCCATGAGCGCGGCGGGATTGCTGCTATACTCTCGCTTCTCGAACGATTTAGGCGCGTAGCTCAGCTGGTTAGAGCACCACCTTGACATGGTGGGGGTCGTTGGTTCGAGTCCAATCGCGCCTACCAAATCATCCGTTCAACCCCCGGATCCTTTCATTCCTGCCTCAGGGTAAACCTTGGGGCGTTTGTGCTCGACTCTTCCTAGAATGTCTTGCAGCGCAATGCATGAAGCTGATCCAGCCTGGATCGTGGAGAGGAGATTCCGGTCATGAAAGACAACAAGGGCGACACCGCTGCCGGCGCTGAGCGGGTGATCAAGAAATACCCCAACCGTCGCCTGTACGACACCAAGACGTCAAGTTACATCACGCTGACCGAGATCAAGCAGCTGGTCATGGGCAGCGAGCCCTTCGTGGTGCGCGATGCCAAGACGGGCGAGGATCTCACGCGCAGCATCCTGCTGCAGATCATTCTGGAAGAAGAGGCGGGTGGCACGCCGATGTTCAGCGCTTCGGTGCTGGCCAACATCATTCGTTTCTACGGCCATGCCATGCAGGGCTTCATGGGCGGCTTCCTGGAGAAGAATATCCAGTCGCTGCAGGACATGCAGACCAAGCTGGCCGAGCAGTCCAAGGGGCTGAGCCCCGAGATGTGGACGCAATTCATGGCCATGCAGGCGCCGATGATGCAGGGGCTGATGAACAGCAATCTGGAGCAGTCCAAGAACATGTTCGTGCAGATGCAGGAGCAGATGCAGAAGCAGACCGAGCAGATGTTCGGCGCTTTCGGGCTCAAGCCCTGAGCGGGCGCATCCCGGCGAATGCTGGGACAATGCAGGCCATGAGTTCTTTCCCGCTTCGACGAGGTGGCGTTTGACCGGACGACGCCCGCCCTTGCGCATCGGCTTGTCGGCCCGGATATTTCATCCCGAGCCCGGTGCCAGCGGCATCAAGACCAAGACCCTGCTGGTGCTGGAGCAGTCGGTTGCCCAGTGGGCGATGACACGCGACGTGCTGCTGCTGATGGTGCCTTCGGTGGTGCAGGATGGGGAGCTGATCCGCAGCAACATCCGGCTGCGCGACTATGCCGAGTACCTGGACGGCCTGATCCTGCAGGGTGGAGCCGATGTCAGCCCGCGCAGCTATGGTGAGGAACCGTTGCGTCCGGAATGGGGCGGTGACGCCGTGCGCGATGCCTACGAACTGGAACTGGTGCACGAGTTCATGGAGGCGGGCAAGCCGATCCTGGGCATCTGCCGCGGCATGCAGTTGCTGAACGTGGCCCTGGGGGGATCGCTCTACCAGGATCTGCCGACGCAGCGCCCTGGCATGGTCCATCATGAAAGCGGCCAGTACGACCAGCATGCGCACCGCGTGAGCTTCGTCGAGGGCAGCCAGCTGACGCAATGGTTCAATGGCGCTACCGGCGGCAACGTCGTCTCCATCCACCACCAGGCCGTCAACCGACTGGGGCGCGACATGGTGGTGGAGGCGACAGCGAGCGACGACGACATCATCGAGGCGATACGCTGGAACGGTGACAGCTTCGTCTATGGGGTGCAGTGGCACCCCGAGTTCCACGGCAAGTCGGCCGAGGAGGCGCTGCTGGATTGCACCCCTCTGCTGGAGGCCTTTCTGGCGGCCGCGCGTGACGCGGCCGCCTGAGTGCAAGGCCGGTCTGCCGAGGTGCCTGGGCGTGCGGCCTGTTGCCGGCGCCAGGTCTCTACAATCGACCAGATGCTGGCAGCCGGCCTGCGCTGAGTTGCAATGGCCCTGGATCTGACGTTGACTGTACCGGGCGCGCCCCTTGCCTGCCGAACGCGCCGCCTGTCTTTTTATTTTCTGATCGTTGACGTCATCGTCAACGAGATCTCTGCTACATGAACACTGAAATCAAGTCCGCCAAGATCGGTTTTGTCAGCCTGGGTTGTCCCAAGGCGCTGACGGACTCCGAGCTCATCCTCACGCAGCTCAGCGCCGAGGGTTACCAGACCTCCAAGACCTTCCAGGGGGCCGATCTGGTCATCGTCAACACCTGCGGCTTCATCGACGAGGCGGTCCAGGAGAGCCTGGACACCATCGGTGAGGCGCTGGCCGAGAACGGCAAGGTCATCGTCACCGGTTGCCTGGGCGCCAAGGCGGCGGAGGGCGGCGGCAATCTGGTCAGGCAGATGCACCCCAGCGTGCTGGCCGTCACCGGTCCGCACGCCACCCAGGAGGTGATGGACGCGGTGCATGCGCATCTGCCCAAGCCGCACGACCCCTTCATCGACCTGGTGCCCGGCGCCTTCGGCGAAGCCGGTCTGAAGCTCACGCCGCGTCACTATGCCTACCTGAAGATCAGCGAGGGCTGCAACCACCGCTGCACCTTCTGCATCATCCCCTCCATGCGCGGTGACCTGGTCAGCCGGCCGGTGGGTGACGTGCTGAAGGAGGCCAAAGCGCTGTTCGAAGGCGGCGTGAAGGAGTTGCTGGTGATCAGCCAGGACACCTCGGCCTATGGCGTCGATGTGAAGTACCGCACCGGTTTCTGGGACGGCAAACCGGTCAAGACGCGCATGCTGGAGCTGGTGCAGGCACTGGGCAACCTGGCTGAGGCGCACGGTGCCTGGGTGCGCCTGCACTACGTCTATCCCTATCCGCATGTGGACGAGATCATCCCGCTCATGGCCACCGGCCGCGTGCTGCCGTATCTGGATGTGCCGTTTCAGCACAGCCATCCCGAGGTGCTGCGGCGCATGAAGCGGCCGGCCAGCGGCGAGAAGAACCTGGAGCGCATCCAGCGCTGGCGCGAGATGTGCCCGGAGCTGGTGATCCGCAGCACCTTCATTGCCGGCTTTCCCGGTGAGACGGAAGAGGAGTTTCAGCACCTGCTCGATTTCCTGCGCGAGGCGCAGATTGATCGGGCCGGCTGCTTTGCCTACAGCCCGGTCGCTGGGGCTGCGGCCAACGAACTGCCAGGCATGCTGCCGCCGGAGGTGCGCGAGGAACGCCGTGCCCGCTTCATGGCCGTGGCGGAAGAGGTGTCCATCGCCCGGCTGCAGCAGCGCGTGGGCGCCATCATGCAGGTGCTGGTGGACTCGGCGCCGGCGTTGGGGCGCAAGGGCGGCGTGGGGCGCAGCTATGCGGATGCACCGGAGATTGATGGCGTGGTCAAGCTGCTGCCGCCGGAGAAGATCAGCAAGACGCTGAAGGTGGGGGAGTTCACGCGTGCGCGCATCGTCGGCACGCAGGGCCACGATCTGGTGGCGGTGCCGGTTTGACGCGCCGGCCGCTGCAAAGAAAAAAGCCGCTGAGGGTTCAGCGGCTTTCTGTTCGCAAAACCGAAACGGTTCTGCTTTATATTGGTGCCCAGGAAGGGACTCGAACCCCCACGATGTTACTCGCTAGTACCTGAAACTAGTGCGTCTACCAATTCCGCCACCTGGGCATTTCAGGAAAGAGAGAAGTATATCAAAAATTTTGAGAAATCCGGCTCACTGCTGGAAGAAATTGAAGGCAGCGTCCAGGGCCATCGTGATGGTCATGGCTTTGTGGTGCGTGACGACGGCGAGGCCGACATCTACCTGCCGCCCAACGAGATGCGCGCCGTGCTGCACAAGGACCGCGTCAAGGCGCGCATCGTGCGCTTCGACCGCAAGGGTCGGTCCGAAGGGCGTGTACTGGAGATCATCGAGCGTCCACCACAGCCCATCATCGGTCGCTTGTTGCAGGAAAGCGGTGTCTGGCTGGTGGCGCCCGAGGACAAGCGCTATGGCCAGGACGTGCTGATACCGAAGGGCGCCACCGGCCAGGCCAAACCCGGCCAGGTGGTGGTGGTGGAACTGGTGGAGCCGCCGGCACTGTTCGGGCAACCAGTCGGCCGCATCAAGGAGGTGCTGGGCGAGATCGACGACCCCGGCATGGAAATCGAGATTGCGGTGCGCAAGTACAGCGTGCCACACGAGTTCTCCGAGGCCTGCATCGCCCAGGCGCGCAGCCTGCCGGACAAGGTGCGACCGCAGGACAAGAAGCACCGCGTCGACCTGACCGACGTGCCGCTGGTCACCATCGACGGCGAGGATGCGCGCGACTTCGACGACGCCGTCTACTGCGAACCCGCCACCCAGGGCCGCGGCAAGAGCACCGTGCGCGGCTGGCGTCTGCTGGTGGCGATCGCCGATGTCAGCCACTACGTGGAGACCGGCTCGCCGATCGATGTTGACGCTTATGACCGCGCCACCAGCGTCTATTTCCCGCGTCGCGTCATCCCGATGCTGCCGGAGAAGCTCTCCAACGGCCTGTGCTCGCTCAATCCCGAGGTCGAACGTCTGTGCATGGTGTGCGACATGTTCATCAGCCACGAAGGCGAGATCACGGCCTACCAGTTCTACCCGGCGGTGATGTGGAGCCATGCGCGTCTGACCTACACCGAGGTGGCGGCCATCCTGTCCAACACCAACGGCCCGGAAGCGCAGCGGCGCAAGGCGCTGGTAGGCGATCTGCTGAACCTGGACGACGTCTACCGTGCCTTGCTGGCCGCGCGGGCCAAGCGCGGTGCGGTGGATTTCGAGACCACCGAGACGCAGATCATCTGTGACGACAGCGGACGCATCGAGAAGATCGTGCCGCGTGTGCGCAACGAGGCGCACCGCCTCATCGAAGAGGCGATGCTGGCTGCGAATGTCTGCAGCGCCGACTTCATCGGTCAGAGCAAGCACGCCGGCCTGTTCCGCGTGCATGAGGGGCCGACGCCGGAGAAGAACGAGCTGCTGCGCAACTACCTCAAGGCCACCGGCGTGGGCATGACCATCAGCGAAAACCCCTCGCCGGCGGAGTTCCAGGCCATCGCCGTGGCCACCAAGGAGCGCCCGGACGCGCAGCAGATCCACACCATGCTGCTGCGCTCCATGCAGCAGGCCATCTACACGCCGCACAACAGCGGCCACTTCGGCCTGGCCTTCGAGTCCTACACGCACTTCACCAGCCCGATCCGGCGCTACCCCGACCTGCTGGTGCACCGCGTGATCAAGGCCATTCTGGGCAAGACACGCTACCACCTGCCGGTGCTGCCGACCCCGGGCGAGGCGCACGCCAAGCTGTCGCGCCGCATCGAAAAGAGCGATGCCGCCAAGATGAAGATCTCCGGCGAGAAGCCGAAGAAGGTCAGCGCCGAGCTGATGGCCTGGCAGGCCGCGGGCCTGCACTGCAGCGCCAACGAACGCCGTGCCGACGAAGCCAGCCGCGACGTGGAGGCCTGGCTCAAGTGCAAGTACATGCGCGAGCACCTGGGCGAGGAGTTCAGCGGCGTGGTGACCGCGGCGACCAGCTTCGGCATCTTCGTCACGCTGGATGCCATGTACGTCGAAGGGCTGGTGCACATCACCGAACTGGGCGGCGAGTACTTCCGCTTCGACGAGGCGCGCCAGGAACTGCGCGGCGAGCGCACCGGCATCCGCTATGCCATCGGCACGCGGGTGCGGGTGCAGGTCAGCCGTGTTGATCTGGACGGCCGACGCATCGACTTCCGCCTGGTGCGCGAGGGCGAGGAGTTCATGGCACGCGCCATGAAGGACAAAGGCTTGGCCCACGAAGGCCGCAGCATGGACGGAGCGTCTGCCAAGACGTCGGCCAAGCGCGCGGCGAAGAAGGCGTCAGCCACGCAGTCACGTGCACTGCCGTCCCCGATCCAGGCGCTCAAGGCGGCGGTGAAGAAAGTGGCCGCCAAGAGCAAGAGCCGCAAGAGCCGGCGCAAATAGGCCTTGGGCTGTTCGTACCTGAGAAGCTGGTGTGAACAGGCCCTAGTGAACAGAGCTGGCTTGCGCCAGCGCGCTGGCTGTCAGGGCCTGGTCGAGTGGCCAGGTGTCAGCGGCGCGTCCATGCAACCAGACTGCCTCGCAGGCCGCCTGGAGAGCCGGCAGGCCGTTGGCCAGGCGTGCGCCAATCATGCCGGCCAGTGCGTCCCCAGTGCCGGCGGTGGCCAGGCGGGCATTGCCCGTCGGGTTGATCACCGGCGGAATGCCCGGTGTGGCAATCACCGTACCCGAACCCTTCAATACCACCGTGCAATGGAAACGCTGCGCGAGTTGCTGTGCGTTTGCCAGCCGGTCGCGTTGCACCTCGGTTGTGGTCGAGCCGAGCAGGCGCGCGGCTTCCAGCGGGTGGGGCGTCAGCACCGTTTGCCGGCCGCGCGCGTGACGAGCACGCAGCAATTGCTGGAGCTGGCTGTCATTTGCGATTGAATTGAGCGCGTCTGCGTCCATGACGGCAAGAGGTGCTGTCGACAGAAGGCGGGGCAGCTGGGCGGTGACAGCACTGCCGCCGCCACAGCCACAGACCACCGTCAGCTGTGCCGGCTCCAGCGACGCAAGGGGGCGAAACATCAGTTCGGGGTGGTTGGCGTCAACGCCGAGGCTGCCACCGTCGAGCAGGCCGACAAACACCCGCCCGGCCCCCTGGTGCAAGGCCGCGCAAGCCGCCAGCAGTGCGGCGCCGGTCATGCCCGGGGCACCGCCGATGATGGCGACATCGCCATAGCTGCCCTTGTGCGAGGCGTGCGGCCGAGCATTGTGCTGCGGTGCGCCGGACAGCGTGGCTTGAGCCGGCGGGGCCGTGACGGCTTCTGCGCCGAGCGGCTCGAACCAGATTTCACCCGTTGCGTCACGTCCTTGCCCGGTGAACAGTCCGGGTTTGAGCGTGAGCAGGCTCAAGGTGTGCGTGGCACGCACACCAGGGCCGTCGCTGGCGCCGGTATCGGCATTCAGGCCCGAGGGCAGATCCACCGCCAGCACCGGCACGCGCAGGGTGTTGATGTGCTCGATCCACTCGGCCAACCGGCCTTCGGCTGGACGCGTGGCGCCGATGCCGAGCAGGGCGTCGATGCAGCAGTCGCACGCGGCAGGCGGTGTATCGAGGAAGCGCACACCGGCGGCCTGAGCGCGTGCGTAGGACGCGCGGGCGTCGGTCGGTGCATCCTGCGGCGTGCCAAGCCAGCTCACCAGCGCTGTCTTGCCCCACTGCTGCAAGTGCATGGCGGCCTCCAGCCCGTCACCACCGTTGTTGCCTGGGCCGCAGGCGATCCAGAACGTCTTGGCGTGCGGCGCCAGTGCCAGCGCCAGCTGTGCCGTGGCCAGACCGGCGCGCTGCATCAGGGTGTGGGCAGGCAGTCCGACCGCCAGCACGGTTTCGAGCTGGCGCGTGGTGGCGACCTGGTGCAGCGGATAGGGGAGGCGGGGGTCGATCTTGTCCATGCTGCGTGGCCTGTCGGCTCAGAACTCGTAACTGTCGCCCTCGCGCGCCAGGCGGATGTCCAGCCGGTCGCCCGGTGGGGCCGGGTTGTCGGTCAGCGCCTGGGCGAAGGCGGCTTCCAGGGCGTCGTCGCTGCGCGTCGGCTCGTGGTGTGTGCAATACAGCACCTTGGCGCCGGCCTGGCGCGCGGCGCGGATGCTGCTGTCGAAGGTGCCGTGGCCCCAGCCTTTCTTGGCCGGGTACTCCTCGGCGGTGTAGGAGGTGTCGGCGATCAGTACGTCGACGCCGCGGATGGCAGCCTGGATGGCGGTTTCCTTCTCGTCGACAAAGCCCTGGTATTCCGTGTATTCGGCGTCACCCGGCTCGTAGATGTTGTAGGGCGGCTCATGGTCGCCGGTGAAAAAGACCGACTTGCCATTCGCCTCGATGCGGTAGCCAAAGTTGATCACCGGGTGGTTGAGCAGGTAGGGCGTGATGGAGGCGCTGCCGATCTGGATGGTCTGCTCCGGCGCCAGCGTGACGTACTCGATGCGCGCCTTCATCTCGGCCTCGCGCACGGGGAAATAGCTGTACTGCAGCTGCACCGACATGACCTGCTCCACACCCTTGCCAGACACCGGATCGAAGGCGCCGTGCAGGCGCAGCAGGTTGCCGGGAATGAAGTTGGGAATGAAGAAGGGCAGGCCCTGGATGTGGTCCCAGTGCGAGTGCGTGATGAGCACATTGGCCTGCACCGGCAGCTCGGCCAGCAGCGTCTGCGACAGCGGGAAGATGCCGGTGCCGGCGTCCAGGATGATCAGTTCGTTGGCATCGGTACGCACCTCGATGCAGGTGGTGTTGCCGCCGTAGCGCACGGTGTGCGGTCCTGGGGAAGCGATGGAGCCGCGCACGCCCCAGAACTTGACTTTCATGTTCAGCCCTCGAGTCGGGAAAAGATCTGCGCCTCTTCGAACAGGGCATCGAGGTCGCCGAGCCGGGCAATGATGGTGTCGAGGTCGCCCCCCAGGCGGCGGGCCATGGCCGGCGGCAGCGCCTCGATGCAGGCATTGCCGCCAAAGCCGAACTGCAGCTTCTTGCTGATCTGGTTGGCGGCAAAGACGCAGGCGATCATGTCGGTGTCCTTCAGCTCGCTGCCGTGCTGGTTGCGGATGGTCTCCACCAGCGGCGGCGCAAAGCGCCATTTTTCCACCAGCATGGCGCCCACCAGCGCATGGTCGGCGCCGATGATCTGTTGCAGCGCCTGATGCAGTGAGCTGCCGTCACGCTGGCTGTGCTCCAGCGCCTGGCGAAATTCATCGGGCATGAACTGGGCAAACACCACCTTGCCGAAGTCGTGCAGCAGGCCGGCGATGAAACAGTCCATCGGATCGGCATTGTCCAGGTCGGAGGCCAATTGCTTGGCAATGCCGGCTGTGGCCAGCGAGTGCAGCAGGTACTGCTGCACATCGAAGCCGGCTGCATTGCTTTTGGGCAGCATGCCGATGGCGGCGATGCCCAGCGCCAGGTTCTTGATGGTGTTGAAACCCATGAAGACCACGGCGTGGTTGATCGAGGTGACCTGCTTGGGCAGGCTGTAGTAGGCCGAGTTGACGACCTTCAGGATCTTGACCGTCAGCACCGGGTCCTTGTCGATCACCTGCACCAGGTCCTTGGGCGTGCAGTCCACGTCCCGGGTCAGATCCAGGATCTTTTGCACGCTTTTCGGAAAGGCCGGCATCTCGTCGACGGCGGCAGCCAGGCGCAGGGACAGTTCAGGACTCATGGAGGG
>CAZJKR010000008.1:15254-18192 GCA_964546615.1 uncultured Curvibacter sp. | reverse complement strand
CGCCGAATGTACCTGAATCATGGCCCTCCTCCCGCGCCGTTCAGAGGCCCCAGGGGGCCGTTCATAGCCCCGTTCAGGGCTTGAGTCGCTGCAGGTCCAGGCCTTCGAGATCGATCTCCGGCGGACGTCCGGCGATCAGGTCGGCCAGGGCTCGGGCCGACCCGCAGCTCAGCGACCAGCCGCTGGCGCCGTGCCCCAGGTTCAGCCACAGGCCTGGGATCCCGCTGGCACCCAGCAGCGGGGGGCCATCGGGCAGCATCGGGCGCGCACCTTTCCAGACCTGGACCCCGCTGCTGGTCTGGGCGGCGCCTGGAAACCAGTCATGCAGCACCTTGTACAGCGTCTGGATGGTCCCGGCGCGTTGCTGGTCCGGGGTACCCCCGATCTCGGCGGTGCCGGCCACCCGTACCCGGTGGCCGAGGCGGGCGATGTTGATCTTGTAGCGTTCGTCCATGACGGCACTGCGCGGCGCGTTGAGCGGCTCGCGGATGGCCGCGCTGACCGAGTAGCCGTGCACGGCCGCCAGCGGAATCTTCAGGCCCAGCGGACGCAGCAGACAGGCCGAGTCGACGCCTGCGCACAGCACCGCGGCATCAAAGTGTTGCGGTGGTTCGGCTGTCTCGGACAGGCGCAACGTGATGCCGGAAGAGGCTGTGCCGGTGCCGGACTCGATCGCCGCCACCGGGGTGCTGAAGGTGAAAGTGACCCCCAGTCGCTGGGCCTCGTTCTTGAGCAGCAGGGCGAACTGGCGGCAGTTGCCGACTTCGTCCTGGGGGAGATGGATGGCGCCGTGAAACGCGGTGTCGGGGTTGAGCGCCGGTTCGATCTTGCGCGCCTCTTCCGGACTCAGCTCCTTGAACGGGACTTCGGCCTCGCGCAGCACCTGCAGGCTGGCCTGCATCAGGGCGTGATCCTTGGCCGAGCGCAGCAGCACCAGGTGGCCACTGCTGCGGTCGAACTCCAGCTGCAGATCGCTGCTGACCTGGTGCAGCCGCTCGCGGCTGTAACCCGCCAGACGCTGCATGCGGCCCCGGTTGGCGGCATAACTGTCGGGCTGGCAGGCGCGCCAGCTCTTCCACATCCAGCCCAGCTCGGCACGCGAGAGCGGCCAGCGAATGCGCACCGGGGCGTGGCGGCTGAGCAGGTGGCGGATGATCTTGAAGGGCATGCCGGGGGCCGACCAAGGCGTGGTGTAGGCCGGCGCCACGAGACCGGCAATGGCAAAGCTGCCTTCTTCGGCGGCCGCCAGGCGGCGCTCGAATACCGTGACCTCATGCCCGTCCTGCGCCAGCTCATAGGCGGTGGTGACGCCGATGATGCCGGCGCCGATGACTGCAATTTTCATGTATTCCTGTTGTTTTCCGGACTCGGCCCTTGCGACACAGGCGCAAGCAGCTATTGTTTTTGTAGCAGATTCTCGATCTGCTGGGCGATGTTCAATACCGCATCATCGCGCATGGCGCCGTGCCAGACCATCAGGCCGACCGGCAGTTCGTCGGCCCTGTGGCATGGCAGCGAGACGGCGCAGCCATCCAGCATGTTAACCACGCTCGGGTTGCGCAGCAGCAGGCCGTTGACGCGGAAGAACGCTTCGTCGCGGGCCGCGTCGACTGCCGCATCCCGGCCCTCGCCCGGCACCACCTCGGCCAGGGGCGTCGCCACGATCGGCACCGTGGGCGACAGCAGGGCGTCGAATTCCTGCAGGGCGGCTTCAACGCGGGCGATCCAGTCGCGGCGAGCCTGCTGCAGCGTGATGTAGTCGGCCGCGCTCATGCCGGCGCCGCGCTGGATGCGGCTGGCCACACGCGGGTCGTACTGGTCTGCCCGCTGCGACAGCAGGCGTCGGTGCCAGGCATGGCTTTCCGCGGCGGCAAAACTGCCATGGGTCTGCATGCCGGCCAGTTCGCCCAGTTCGGGCAAACCAATCTCTTCGATCACGGCGCCAGCGGCGCGCAGGGTTTCCAGTGTGCGTTGGAAGGCCCCGGCCACGGTGGGATCCATCTCATCGAGCATGACGGTCCGGGGTACGGCCAGCCGATAGCCTGTGATGGGGGCGCTGCTGCGGATGACGCGCCTGGCTGCCAGGATCTCGTGCGCCAGGATGGCATCGCGTACCGAGCGCGTCAGGGCGCAGACGGTGTCCAGCGTGAACGACAGCGGCACGGTCCCATCCAGGGGCACCAGCGCTTGTGTGTTCTTGAAGCCGACCAGGCCCTGCAGCGCGGCCGGGATGCGGATCGAGCCGCCGGTGTCCGAGCCCAGACCGATGAAGGCGGCGCCGGTGGCGACCGACACCGCCGCACCACTGGAGGAACCACCCGGAATGCGTGGTACATCGGTGGCTGCGACGTTCGCCGGCGTGCCGTAGTGGGGATTGACGCCGACACCGGAGAAGGCGAACTCGGTCATGTTGGTTCGACCGATCAGGGCCGCGCCAGCCCCGCGTAGCCGCGCCACGGCCAGGGCGTCCCGGGGTGCTGGCGGTCCATCGGCCAGCGCCACCGAGCCGGCGCGGCTGACCTGGCCCTGAATGTCGAACAGGTCCTTGACCGAGACGGCCAAGCCGGCCAGCGGATGGCGCGCCGGGTCGGCCGCCGCGGCAGCGGCACGTGCGGTGTCGAAGTCGGTCTGCAGGAAGGCGTACCGGCAGCGGGGCGACTGCGCGAGGGCAATCGCGTACTCGATTTCGGTGCTTGCGCGGGTCTGGCCGGCCAGCAGGCGCTGGCGGGTGCTGTGGAGGTCTGCAAGCATGGATTCAGAGGGTGGTTGTGCTATACTCTTTGGGTTTTGCTGGCGGGCTGTCCTGGCTCGCTGGCGGGCAAATCGCAAACCGGCCCCATCCAGGTGTTGCGGCCGGGTCTGATGCGCCGAGGTGCGTCGACCCGGTTGCGATGAGTGGGCCGGATTTTAGACCCAACCTTTGGAGTTAATCTCATGT
>CAZJKR010000008.1:11101-15244 GCA_964546615.1 uncultured Curvibacter sp. | reverse complement strand
CGTAACCATGCGCGAAATGCTGGAAGCCGGTGTCCATTTCGGCCACCAGACCCGCTTCTGGAATCCCAAGATGGCCCCGTTCATTTTCGGCCATCGCAACAAGATCCACATCATCAACCTGGAAAAATCGCTGCCGATGTTCCAGGAGGCGGCCAAGTTCGCCAAGCAGCTGGCTGCCAAGCGCGGCACCATCCTGATGGTGGGTACCAAGCGCCAGGCGCGCGAAATCGTCGCGACCGAAGCCCAGCGCGCCGGTGTGCCCTTTGTCGACCAGCGTTGGCTCGGTGGCATGCTGACCAACTTCAAGACCGTCAAGACCTCCATCAAGCGTCTGAAGGACATGAAGGCGCAGCAGGAAGCCGGCCTCGACGCCATGAGCAAGAAAGAGCAGCTCATGTTCGCCCGCGAACTGGAGAAGCTGGAGAAGGATATTGGCGGCATCCAGGACATGAACACCCTGCCGGACGCGATCTTCGTGATCGACGTCGGTTACCACAAGATTGCCATTGCCGAAGCCAAGAAGCTGGGCATTCCGCTGATCGGCGTGGTCGATACCAACCACTCGCCCGAAGGCATCGACTACGTGATTCCGGGTAACGATGACTCGTCCAAGGCGGTGACGCTGTATGCCCGTGGCATTGCCGACGCCATCCTCGAAGGCCGCGCCAATGCCGTGGACGACGTTGTCAAGGCCGTGTCGTCCGAAAGCGGCGACGAGTTTGTGGAAGTGAGCGAGGCGTCCGCCTGAGTCGGTCACGGCCCGAAGAAAGGGGCGCTGTGCCCCTTTTTTTTAGCCCCTGTTTGAATTCAACTGAACTGCACACGGAGAAACAAGATGGCTGCAATTACCGCTAGCATGGTCGCCGAACTGCGCGCCAAGACCGATGCCCCGATGATGGAATGCAAGAAGGCTCTGACCGAGGCTGATGGCGACATGGCCAAGGCCGAGGAACTGCTGCGCGTCAAGCTCGGCACCAAGGCCGGCAAGGCGGCTTCGCGCGTGACCGCCGAAGGCGTGGTGGCGAGCTTCATCGATGGCACCACCGGCGCCCTGATCGAGGTCAACTGCGAAACCGATTTCGTGACCAAGAACGACAGCTTCCTGGGCCTGGCCAAGGCCGCGGCCGAGCTGATCGCCAAGCACAACCCGGCTGACGTGGCCGCCCTGGGCGCGCTGCCCTACAGCCAGGACGGCTTCGGCCCCACCCTGGAGGACGTGCGCAAGGGCCTGATCGGCAAGATCGGCGAGAACATGAGCTTCCGCCGCTTCAAGCGCTTTGCCTCCGGTGCCAAGCTGGCCGCCTACCTGCACGGCACCCGTATCGGGGTGTTGGTCGAATTCGAAGGTGACGAGACCGCCGCCAAGGACGTGGCCATGCACGTGGCCGCCATGAAGCCGGTGTCGCTGACCAGCGCGGACGTGCCGGCCGAGCTGATCGAGCGTGAGCGTTCGGTTGCCACCGCCAAGGCCGCCGAATCCGGTAAGCCGGCCGACATCGCCGCCAAGATGATCGAAGGCTCGGTGCAGAAGTACCTCAAGGAGGTGTCGCTGTTCAACCAGTCCTTTGTGAAGAACGACAAGCAGACCGTCGAGCAGATGCTCAAGGCCGCCGGCACCACGGTCAAGGGCTTTACCTTGTTCGTGGTGGGCGAGGGCATCGAGAAGAAGGTCGACGACTTCGCAGCCGAAGTGGCGGCCCAGGTGGCGGCGGCCCAGCAGGCTGGCTGACGTCCGCCTGAAATTTCCGTAAAGTCCGACCACCATCGTTTCCAGGAGAGTCCCCATGTCGAACGCCCAACCGGCCCACAAGCGCATTCTGCTGAAGCTGTCCGGTGAAGCCCTGATGGGGGACGATGCCTTCGGCATCAACCATGCGACCATCCAGCGCATGGTGGAGGAGGTGGCGGAAGTCACCCGCCTGGGCGTGGAGGTGGCCGTTGTCATTGGTGGCGGCAATATCTTCCGCGGCGTGGCCGGCGGCTCGGTCGGCATGGACCGGGCCACCGCCGACTACATGGGCATGCTGGCGACGGTGATGAACGCGCTGGCGCTGGCCGACACCATGAACAAGGCCGGTCTGACGGCGCGTGTCATGTCGGCCATTGCCATCGAACAGGTGGTCGAGCCCTATGTACGTCCCAAGGCGCTGCAGTACCTGGAAGAGGGCAAGGTGGTGATCTTCGCCGCTGGCACTGGCAATCCCTTCTTCACCACCGATACCGCTGCCGCGCTGCGTGGCGCCGAAATCGGCGCCGAAGTGGTACTCAAGGCCACCAAGGTGGATGGGGTGTACACCGCCGATCCGAAGAAGGACCCGGCGGCGACGCGCTACAGCAAGCTGACTTTCGATGAGGCCATGGTCAGGAACCTGGGCATCATGGATGCCACGGCGTTTGCGCTGTGCCGCGACCAGAAGTTGCCCATCAAGGTCTTTTCCATCTTCAAGCATGGCGCTCTCAAGCGCGTGGTGATGGGTGAGGACGAGGGCACGCTGGTCTATGCCTGAGCGGGCCTGAGGATGCAGCACAGGAGAGAACAATGACGATCGCAGACATCAAGAAGACCATGGAAGCCAAGATGGACCAGTCCATCGAGGCGCTGAAGAACAACCTGTCCAAGATCCGTACCGGCCGCGCCAATCCGTCGCTGCTCGACGCGGTGCATGTCGAATACTACGGCTCCATGGTACCGCTCAGCCAGGTGGCCAACGTCAACCTGCTGGATGCGCGCACCATCAGCGTGCAGCCTTGGGAAAAAGGCATGGGCGCCAAGATCGAAAAAGCCATCCGGGAGAGCGACCTGGGCCTCAACCCGGCCTCCATGGGCGACCTGATCCGCGTGCCGATGCCGCCCATGAGCGAGGAGCGTCGCAAGGAGATGACCAAGCTGGTGCGCAATGAGGGTGAGAACGCGAAGATCGCCGTTCGCAACCTGCGCCGCGACGCCAACGAGGCGGTCAA
Source organism: uncultured Curvibacter sp. (assembly GCA_964546615.1). Classification (GTDB taxonomy): domain Bacteria; phylum Pseudomonadota; class Gammaproteobacteria; order Burkholderiales; family Burkholderiaceae_C; genus Hylemonella. Next base: position 12,283 of record CAZJKR010000008.1, on the reverse strand, counting down.
GAAGCTGGTCAAGGACAAGCTGGCCTCCGAGGACGATCAGAAGCGCTCCGAGGCCGATATCCAGAAACTGACCGACAAGCATGTGGCGACCATCGACCAGCTCGTGGCAGCCAAGGAACAGGACGTGATGGCCGTCTGAAACGGTCATCGTCCCGAGGTCATCCATGTCGTCAGCCAGCGGGGCTCCGCGCCACATTGCCATCGTCATGGACGGCAACGGCCGCTGGGCGGCCAAGCGTTTCCTGCCGCGCCTGGCCGGTCACCGCCAGGGCATGGAAAGCCTGCGCCGTTGTATCCGTGCCTGTGCCGACCGCGGCGTGGCGGTGTTGACGGTGTTCGCCTTTTCGTCGGAGAACTGGAATCGCCCTGCGGATGAAGTCTCCGGCCTGATGGAGCTGCTGGCCTCGGCGCTGGCCAAAGAGGTGCCGCAACTGCGCAAGGACGGCGTGCGCCTGCACTTCGTCGGTGAGCGCACCGGCCTGTCTGACAAGGTGCGTGCCGGCCTGGACCAGGCCGAAGCGGCCACCGCATCGAACAACAAACTCATCCTCAACGTCTGCTTCAACTACGGCGGACGTTGGGACATCGCCCAAGCCGCTGCCAAGCTGGCTGCCACCGGCCAGCCGATCACCGAGCAGAGCTTGAATGGCGCCCTGGCGTTGGCCCATGTGCCAGATCCTGATCTCATCATCCGCACCGGCGGTGAATTGCGCCTGAGCAATTTCCTGCTCTGGCAGGCGGCTTATGCCGAGCTTTTTTTCAGTGACAAGCTCTGGCCGGAATTTGACGAAGCCGAACTGGACCGCGCCATCGCCGAATTCGGCCGGCGAGAACGGCGTTTCGGCCAGACCTCGGCCCAGGTGGCCGGTGACAGTCAGAAAGCGGCCTGAGGCACGCCTCCCATGCTCAAGCAGCGCATCATCACCGCCCTTGTCCTGCTGCTGATCCTGCTGCCGGCCTTGTTCTACCCGGCGCCGGAACCCTTTTGCATTGCCGCCCTGATCCTGATTGCTGCCGCAGCCTGGGAATGGGGCCGTCTCAACAGCTGCAGCCAGACCGTTTCGCTGCTGGGGGCTTCGATCTGCGTGCTGCTGTGCGCCCTGACCTGGAGCCTGGGCTTGCTGCAGCGTCCTGTGCCTGCCATCTGGACGGTGGCCGGTGGTTTGTGGGTGCTCGCCGGGG
>CAZJKR010000008.1:8074-11091 GCA_964546615.1 uncultured Curvibacter sp. | reverse complement strand
CTGCGCCGCGGGGTGCCGGTCTGGTCGTCCGTTCCGGCGGGACTGCGCTGGGCGGGCGGTATTGCTGCCCTGTGGGCCACCTGGCTGGCGGTGGCGCAGGCGCGTGTCATCGGCGTCAATTTCCTGCTCTCCATCCTGGTGCTGGTCTGGGTGGCGGACATTGCGGCCTATTTCGCCGGGCGGGCTTTCGGTGGCCGTTTCAGTCGCGGCAAACTCGCGCCCTCCATCAGCCCGGGCAAGAGCTGGGAGGGGGTCTGGGGCGGCATGGTCGGCGTAGTGCTGCTGGCATTGATCTGGCGCTGGGTCGACCAGGCCTGGCAGTTGCAGGTGCCCAGTCTCTACAGCCGTCTGGGGCAGCAGGGCGACTGGTTCCTGTGGCTGGCGGTGCTGTTCCTGGCTGCCATGAGCGTGGTAGGCGACCTGGTGGAGTCGCTGATCAAGCGCAGCGCGGGGGTCAAGGACAGCAGTGGTCTGCTGCCGGGCCATGGTGGCGTGCTGGACCGGGTCGATGCGCTGTTGCCAACCCTGCCGCTGGCCATGATGCTGATTTCCATTGCCCGTCCATGAAGCAATGTCTGGCGATCCTGGGGTCGACCGGCTCCATCGGCACCAACACCCTGGACGTGGTGGCACGCCACCCTGATCGATTCGAGGTTTTTGCGCTGACGGCGGCGACGCAGGTCGATCTGATGTTGCAGCAATGCCTGGCATTCAAGCCGCGTTTTGCCGTCATGGTCAGCCCGCCCCACGGCGAACAGCTGGCAGCACAGCTGGCCGCCCATGGCTCGGCCACACGTGTGTTGCATGGTGAAGCGGCTCTGGTCGAGGTGGCTGCGCATGAGGCGGTTGACGCCGTGATGGCGGCCATTGTCGGCGCCGCCGGCCTGGCGCCCTGTCTGGCGGCGGCGCGTGCCGGCAAGCGTCTGCTGCTGGCCAACAAGGAAGCGCTGGTGGTTGGCGGCGAGGTTTTCATGCGTGCGGTTCGCGAGGGTGGGGCCACGCTGCTGCCGATCGACAGTGAACATTCGGCCATTTTTCAGTCCTTGCCGGAGGACCCCGCTACCTGGGCGCGCCGCGTCGACAAGATCATCCTGACCGCCTCCGGTGGCCCGTTTCGCACACGCGACCCGGCCACCCTGCGCGACGTGACGCCGGAGCAGGCCTGCGCCCATCCCAACTGGGTGATGGGGCGCAAGATCTCGGTCGACTCGGCCACCATGATGAACAAGGCGCTGGAGGTGATCGAGGCGCGCTACCTGTTTGCCCTGGCGCCGCAGCAGTTGGAGGTGGTGATCCACCCGCAGAGCGTCATCCATTCCATGGTGCAGTACAAGGACAACTCGGTGGTGGCGCAGCTCGGAACGCCCGACATGCGGGTGCCGATCGCCTACGGTCTGTCCTGGCCCGAGCGCATGAGTTCGGGCGCCGAGGCACTCGATTTCAGGGCTCTGAGCGAGATGAGCTTCGAATCGCTGGAAACGCGCGGCCACCCCGGGCGTTTCCCCGGCATCCGGCTGGCCTGGGAAGCGCTGAATGGCCCGCTCGGTTCCACGGCCGTGCTCAATGCGGCCAACGAGGTGGCGGTAGCCGCCTTCCTGCAGCGGCGCATCCGCTTCGACCAGATCCATGCCGTCAATGTGGCGACGCTGGCGGCGGTGACGACGACCGGGCCGCAGTCGCTGTCCGACCTGCTGGCGCTCGACGCCGAATCGCGTGCTGTGGCCGGGCAGGTCGTCGCACGCCTAGGTGTCTGAAGGCGGAAGCACGACATGTTGACCCTGGTCGCTTTTGTCCTGGCCCTGGGCCTGCTGATTGCCGTGCATGAATACGGCCATTACCGCATGGCGGTGGCCTGTGGCGTCAAGGTGCTGCGTTTTTCGGTCGGTTTTGGTCGCAGCCTGCTGCGCTGGCAGCCGCGCGGTTCGGAGACAGAGTTCGTCCTGGGCGTGTTCCCATTGGGCGGGTATGTGCGCATGCTCGACGAGCGCGAGGCGCCGGTGGCTGAGCATGAGCGGCATCGGGCTTTCAATACCCAGCCCTTGCGCGCTCGCGCACTGATCGTGGCGGCCGGGCCGGTGGCCAATCTGCTGCTGGCGGTTTTCCTGTACGCGGTGGTCAATTGGAGCGGCGTCCAGCTGCCGGCAGCCCTGCTGGGCAGCCCGGTGGCCGGCTCGGTGGCGGAACGCGCCGGCGTGCAGGCCGGCGAGCGGGTGGTGCGGGCGGGCTTTGACAGCGATGCGCTGCAAACGGTGCATTCGTTCGAGGATGTGCGCTGGTGGCTGACACGCGGGGCGCTGGAGCGGCGCGATGTCCGGCTGGCCCTGTCGGGGTCGGGCGCAGGCGCGCAGGAGCGGGAACTGACCTTGCCCTTGGCGGAACTGGAGGCTCGGGATGCCGATGCTGCCCTGCTTCGGCGGATCGGCATCGTGGCGCCCTTCAGTCGCGCCGTCATCGGTGAGGTCATGGACGGCGGGGCGGCGCAGCGCGCCGGTTTGCGTCCGGACGATCTCGTCCTGCAAGTGGGGCAGGAGGCAGTCGGGGATGGCGCGCGCCTGCGCGAATTGATCCGGACCTCGGTGCGCGACGATGAGCCGATGGTTGCGACATGGCGCATAGCGCGTGCGGGACAACTGCTGGAGTTGCCGGTCAGCCCCGATGTGGTTGACGAAGGGGCGCGAAAGGTGGGCCGGATCGGCGCTTTCGTGGGGTCGGCGCCTGAGATGGTCACGGTGCGCCATGGGCTGGTGCAGGGCGTCTGGCTTGGCGTGGTGCGCACCTGGGATGTGTCGGTCCTGACGCTGCGCATGATGGGTCGGATGCTGATCGGCGACGCTTCGCTGAAAAATCTCAGCGGACCCCTGAGCATCGCGGACTATGCGGGCCGCTCGGCCAGCATGGGCTTGACCCAGTACCTGACCTTCCTGGCCTTGATCAGCGTCAGCCTGGGGGTGCTGAATCTGCTTCCTCTGCCCGTCCTCGATGGCGGGCACCTGATGTATTATCTTTGGGAAGGTCTG
>CAZJKR010000008.1:0-8064 GCA_964546615.1 uncultured Curvibacter sp. | reverse complement strand
GTGGTTGCAGCGCGGTGGGATTGCGATACTGGTCCTCATGATGTCGATCGCCATGTTCAACGACCTCGCCCGCATATTGGGCTGACGCCCGTACAGTCGTCGGCGAAGACCGGATTAATCATTCAAGACACAAAAATGCATATCAAGCGCTTTGGCCTGCGTACCAGTGCCGCCGTGGCGGCCCTGTTTTTTGCGATTCACGCGGCGTGGGCCGTCGAGCCGTTCAAGGTGCGCGACATCCGTGTCGAGGGCCTGCAGCGGGTGGAGCCTGGTACGGTGTTCGCTTCCCTGCCGGTGCGGGTGGGGGACACCTACAGTGATGACAAGGGCGCGTCGGCGATTCGGGCCCTGTTTGCGCTGGGACTTTTCAAGGACGTCCGTCTGGAGGTCAATGGTGATGTGCTGGTGGTGATCGTCGAGGAGCGGCCTACGGTGGCCGATGTCGAATTCGTCGGCACCAAGGAATTCGACAAGGACGTGCTCAAGAAGGCCATGCGTGATGTCGGCCTGGTCGACGGCAGGCCGTTCGACAAGGCGCTGCTGGACCGTGCTGAACAGGAGCTCAAGCGCCAGTACATCAATCGCAGCCTGTATGCGGCAGAAGTGGTGACCACGGTCACCCCGATCGAGCGCAACCGCGTGAACCTGACATTCACGGTGAGCGAAGGTGAGCCGGCCCGGATCAGCGAGATTCGCATCGTGGGCAACCAGGCTTTTGCCGAATCCACCTTGCGCGATCAGTTCGATCTGGACACCGGCAACTGGATGAGCTGGTACACCAAGTCGAACCGCTACTCGCGTGCCAAGCTCAACGCGGATATCGAAACCTTGCGTTCCTATTACCTGTCGCGTGGTTATCTGGAGTTTCGCGTCGACTCCACTCAGGTGGCGATTTCGCCCAACAAGCAGGACATCTCCATCACCATCAATGTGACCGAAGGCGCGCGTTTTGTCGTCTCCGGCGTGCGGCTCGAGGGCAATTACCTCGGGCGCGACGACGAGTTCAAGGCGCTGGTTGCCATCCGGCCTGGCCAGGCCTACAACGCCGACCAGGTGGCTGAGACCGTCAAGGCCTTCACCGACTATTTCGGCAAGTTCGGGTTTGCCTTTGCACGCGTGCAGTCGCTGCCGGACATCGACCGCAGCACCAACCAGGTCATGCTGGTGCTGCAGGCCGACCCTTCGCGTCGTGCCTATGTCCGGCGCGTCAACGTGGCGGGCAACAACCGGACCCGCGACGAAGTGATTCGACGCGAACTGCGCCAGTTTGAAGCGTCCTGGTACGACAGCGAAAAGATCAAGCTGTCGCGCAACCGCGTTGACCGGCTCGGCTACTTCAACAACGTCTCGTTCGAGACCAGTGATGTGCCCGGTTCACCCGATCAGGTCGACCTGAATCTCAAGGTGGAGGAGAAACCCACCGGCAGCCTGACACTGGGCGCCGGTTTTTCCAGCAACGATGGCCTGGGATTGTCGTTCGGCATCAATCAGCAGAACGTCTTCGGCTCCGGCAACTCACTGGGCTTGCAGGTCAATACCAGTCGCATCAACCGGATCCTGGTGATCAACACCACCAACCCGTATTTCACCCAGGACGGGGTGTCGCGTACGGTGGATGTCTACCACCGGGTGTCCCGGCCTTACCTGGACCAGGATTCCTATTCGCTGGAAACGACAGGCGCCGGCTTGCGTTTCGGCGTGCCGCTGACCGAGCGTGACACCGTGTACCTGGGCGGTGGCGTCGAGCGCACCACCATCGTGCCCGGGACCTACCTGCCGACCGCCTATTCGGACTATGCCAACGAATTTGGCTATGCCAGCACCGGCCTTCCCCTGACGGTAGGCTGGGCGCGCGACGACCGCGACAGCGCCCTGGTGCCGACCTCCGGCAGCTTCCAGCGCGCCACTGCCGAATGGAGCGTGGCTGGCGAGGTGCGCTACATCCGGGGTACCTACCAGTACCAGCAATACGTTCCCCTGAGCAAGCAATACACCTTGGCCTTCAACGGCGATGTGGCACTGGGGCAGGCAACCGAAGGCAAGAAATACCCGCTGTTCAAGAACTTCTACGGGGGTGGCCTGGGCTCGGTGCGTGGCTTCGAGGCCGGCAGCCTGGGGCCACGTGATGCAGCCACCGGACTGGTGCTGGGTGGCCCCAAGAAAATCAATTTCAACCTGGAGCTGCAAGCACCGTTTCCGGGCGCGGGTAATGACCGCACCTTGCGCATGTACGGCTTTGTCGACATGGGCAATGTCTTTGGGGCCGACGAAACCATCCAGTTCGACCAGTTCCGTGCTTCGGCGGGTGTCGGCATCAGCTGGATTTCGCCCATGGGGCCCTTGCGCCTGGCGTTTTCGACGCCCCTGCGCAAGTTCGATAACGATAGAATCCAGAGCATTCAATTTCAGATCGGAACCACCTTCTAATGAAACAACTTTTCCGTCAACTGGGCTGTGGGCTCGTGTTGGGGCTCCTGCTGGCAGCGATGCCCGTGCATGCGCAGGAGTTTCGTCTCGGCTTCGTGAGCCTGGATCGCATCATCCGCGAAGCAGCCCCGGCGAAGAATGCTCAGGCCAAGCTGGAGCAGGAGTTTTCCCGCCGCGAGAAGGAGTTGCAGGAGCAAGGTGCCAGTATCAAGAGTGCCGCCGAGAAGCTGGAGCGCGAAGCGCCGACCCTGTCGGAGAGCCAGCGTGCCGCACGGCAGAAGCAGCTGGTGGAGCAGGACCGGGATTTTCAGCGCAAGCGTCGCGAATTCCAGGAGGATCTCAATGCCCGGCGCAACGAGGAGTTGCAGCAGGTGTTCGAGCGCGCCAACCGCGTGATCAAGCAGTTGGCCGAATCCGAGAAGTACGACCTGGTTCTGCAGGAAGCGGTCTATGTCAACCCCAAGCACGACATCACCGACAAGGTGATCAAGGCGCTGAACACGGCCAAATGATCCTGGGTGGGCGGATCGCGTGTGGCATTACGACTAGGCTCCATAGTTGACGCGCTCGGCGGGGATCTGCATGGCGATCCCGAGTTGCAGATTGATGGCCTGGCACCTCTCGAGTCCGCGGCGTCCGGACACCTGAGTTTTCTCAGCCACCCCAGATACCAGCAGCAACTTGCCGCATCGCAGGCGGCTTGTGTCATCGTCAGCCCGTCGATGCAGGCAGCGGCACAGGCCCGCGGCAATTGCATCGTGACGGAGCAACCCTATCTGTATTTTGCCCGGGTGACCCAGCTTTGGCGTCGGGCTCATCGCTTGCCCTCCGGGCCCCGCATCCATCCTGCCGCCATCATCGATCCGGAAGCCGAGGTTGACCCCACGGCCAGCATCGGCCCCTTGTGCGTGGTGGAGCGCGGTGCGCGTATCGGTGCGCACTCGGTGCTCAAGTCACGCGTCACGGTCAGCGAAGACTGCGTGGTCGGCGAGCGCTGCATCCTGCACCCGGGGGTGGTCATCGGCGCCGATGGTTTCGGTTTCGCCAAGGATGGCGAGCGCTGGGAAAAGATCGAGCAGTTGGGTGGCGTTCGCATCGGCAATGATGTCGAAATCGGCGCCAACACCTGCATTGATCGAGGTGCCTTGACCGACACGGTGATCGAGGATGGCGTCAAGCTGGACAATCTGATCCAGATCGGGCACAACGTACGTGTGGGGCGCAACACCGCCATGGCCGGCTGCGTCGGCGTGGCCGGCAGTGCCACCATCGGCGCCAACTGCACCATCGGTGGCGGGGCGGCTGTACTCGGTCATCTGCACGTCGCCGACGGGGTGCATATCTCCTCGTTCTCGCTTGTGACGCGCTCCATTCTCAGACCGGGGAACTACACCGGCTTCTTTCCCATCGACGACAATGCGTCCTGGGAAAAAAATGCCGCCACCCTCAAGCAGCTTCACCTCCTGCGTGAGCGCATCCGGGGGCTGGAACAACAGATCAAAGAAACGAAGAAACCATGATGGACATCCACCAGATTCTCAAGAAACTGCCGCACCGTTATCCCTTCCTGCTGGTGGACCGGGTGCTGGAAGTCGAAAAAGGCAAGCGCATCAAGGCGTTGAAGAACGTCACGATCAATGAGCAGTTTTTCAATGGCCATTTTCCGCATCGTCCGGTGATGCCGGGTGTGCTGATGCTCGAGGCCTTGGCCCAGGCTGCGGCGTTGCTGTCATTCGAGACGCTGGACAGCGTGCCCGATGACAACACTGTCTATTACTTCGCCGGTATCGATGGCGCGCGCTTCAAGCGCCCGGTGGAGCCGGGTGATCAGCTCACGCTCGATGTCGAGCTCGAGCGCATGAAGGCCGGCATCTTCAAGTTCAAGGCGCGCGCCAGTGTCGGTGATGAGCTGGCGGTGCAGGCGGAACTGATGTGCACCATGCGCACCGTCGCCTGAGCGGGGTGCAGGCGTGACGCGCATCCATCCGACGGCCATCGTCGATCCGCAGGCCGAGCTCGACAGCACGGTCAGCGTCGGACCCTACGCCGTGATCGGCCCCCATGTGAAGGTGGGGGCGGGAACGACCATCGGCGCGCATTGCGTGATCGAGGGCCATACCACCATCGGTTGCGACAACCGGATCTTCCAGTTCAATTCCCTGGGGGCCATCCCGCAGGACAAGAAGTACGCGGGTGAGCCGTGCGAACTGGTCATCGGCGATCGCAATACCATTCGCGAGTTCTGTACCTTCAACATCGGCTCCCCCGGCGATGCCGGCGTGACCCGCGTCGGCAACGACAACTGGATCATGGCGTATGTGCACCTGGCGCACGACTGTATGGTGGGGGATCACACCATCTTTGCCAACAACTCGCAACTCGCCGGACATGTGCATGTGGGCGACTGGGTGATTCTGGGGGGGTTCACGGTGGTTCACCAGTTCGTCAGAATCGGTGCCCACAGCATGACGGCCATGTGTTCACTGCTGTTTGCCGATCTGCCGCCCTTCGTGATGTGCCAGGGGCAGCCTGCCCAGGCGCGCTCCATGAACTACGAAGGCTTGCGTCGGCGCGGTTTCTCGCCCGAGCGCCTTGCCGCCGTCAAGGCCATGCACAAGGCGCTGTACCGCGACGGCCTGACGCTGGAGCAGGCGCAGGCCCGGATCTCCGCCCTGAAACAGCACCATGCCGAGGCGGCGCCCGATGTGGCGTTGATGCAGGACTTCCTGACGCAGGCCTCGCCGCAACGCGGCATCGTTCGCTGAGCGCCATGGCGGCTGTGTCTCTCCCCGCAGTCCCGGTGGCGGCTGCCGCGCCTGCCATCGCGGCGCCGCGTGTGGCCATGGTGGCGGGGGAGGCCTCGGGCGATCTGCTCGCCGGCCTGCTGCTGGATGGCCTGAAGGCGCGCTGGCCGGCCATGCAGACCATGGGCATCGGGGGGGCGCAGATGGTGCGCCGTGGTTTGCAGGCCTGGTGGCCGAGCGACAAGCTGGCGGTACGGGGCTATGTCGAGGTGCTGCGCCACTACCGTGAGATCGTCGGCATTCGTCGTCAGCTGCAGGCACGACTGCTGGCGCAACGGCCGGACCTGTTCATCGGCGTGGATGCACCGGATTTCAATCTGGATCTCGAACTGAGCCTGAAACAGGCCGGCGTGACGACGGTGCATTTCATCTGCCCCTCGATCTGGGCCTGGCGCGCAGACCGCGTCGAGAAAATCCGGCGCAGTGTCGACCATGTGCTGTGCATTTTTCCTTTTGAAGTCGAGTTGCTGGCACGCCACGGCATCGGTGCGACCTACGTAGGCCATCCGCTGGCCAGCGTGATTCCGCGCGAACCGGATCGGGCGGCCGCCCGCGCCGCGCTGGGTCTGCAGGCGCGCGACACCGTGGTGGCCATCCTGCCGGGCAGCCGGCGTTCCGAGGTTCGCTATCTGGCGGCCCGCTTTTTCCAGGCCGCAGCACTGATTCGACGTGGCCGCCCCGACATCAAGTTCGTCGTACCGGCTGTGCCGGCGCTGCAAGCACAGATCGCGCAGATTGCCCGGTCCGCGGGCCTGGGCGAGGCGCTGCAGATCGTCACGGGCCAGTCGCATACCGTGCTGGCTGCCTGCGATGTCACCCTCATCGCCAGTGGGACCGCTACGCTGGAGGCGGCGCTGTTCAAGCGGCCGATGGTGATTGCCTACAACATGAACTGGCTGTCGTGGCAGATCACGCAGCACAAGATGTTGCAGCCGTGGGTCGGCCTGCCCAATATTCTGTGTCGCGACTTTGTCGTGCCCGAACTGTTGCAGGAGGCCGCCACGCCATCCGCGCTGGCGCAGGCGCTGCTGGCGTGGCTGGCCGCGCCGGAGAAAATCCGTGCCTTGGAACAACGCTTCATGACGCTGCATGACGAACTGCAGCGTGACACTTTTCTGCTGGCCGCCAATGCGATCGAGGACATTCTTGCACGCTGAACAGGCCCCTTTGTTGTGGGATACGCCGGGCCTGGTGGCTGGCGTGGACGAGGCCGGGCGAGGCCCGCTGGCCGGTCCGGTGGTGGCTGCGGCGGTGATCCTGGATGATCTCCAACCCATCCGCGGCCTGGCTGATTCCAAAAAGCTCTCGCCTGCACGGCGTGAGCAGCTTTACGACGAGATCCGTGCCAAAGCGCTGTGCTGCTCGATCGCCGAGGCCAGCGTGGAGGAGATCGACACCCTCAACATCCTCCAGGCCACGCTGCTGGCCATGCGCCGGGCGGTGGAGGGGCTGCGCCTGAAGCCGACCAAGGTGCTGGTGGACGGCAACCGCCTGCCGGTGCTTGACGTGCTGGCCGAAGCGATTGTCAAGGGCGACGCCAAGGTGCCGGCCATCTCGGCCGCGTCCATCCTGGCCAAGGTGCACCGCGACCGCTGGTGCGCCCAATACGACCGCGAATTTCCGCAGTACGGCTTTGCCGCCCACAAGGGCTATGGCACGGCCGCGCACATTGCGGCCCTGCGTGAGCACGGCGCCTGCCCGCAACACCGCAAATCCTTTGCGCCGGTGTCGGGAGTGCTGCGATGAACCTGCCGGCCGGTGTGCAGCATGTCACCTCGAAGGACAACCCCTTGCTCAAGGAGCTGCGCAAACTCGCGCAGGACAGCACCGCCTACCGCAAAGCGGGCCGCTTCTGGGTCGAGGGCGACCATCTGTGCCGCGCCGCGTTGCTGCGCGGCTGGCGGCCGGCGGTTGCCGTGTTTTCAGAGTCTTTTTGGCCTTCTGCGCCCGAACAGCTTGCGCAGGTTGCTATCAAAACCATAGTAGTTCCGGATGCGCTGTATGCCGGCATCAGCGGCCTGGGGTCGCCGGCCGGCATGGGCTATGTGTTCGACCTGCAGCACGAGGCCGTGGTCCAGCCGGGCGTGGCCTCGGTCATTCTCGACCGGGTGCAGGACGCCGGCAACGTCGGCTCCATCCTGCGCAGCGCCGCCGCCTTCGGCTTCAAGCAGGTGATCGCGCTCAAGGGCACGGCGGCGTTGTGGAGCCCGAAGGTGTTGCGTGCCGGCATGGGGGCGCATTTCGCGCTGCGGCTGGTGGAGGGGAGCGAACTGGCCGACCTTGATGCCCTGGGCCTGCCGTTGCTGGTGACCAGTTCGCACCAGGGTGAGCTGATCCAGCACCAGCGCCTGCCCTGGCCCTGTGCTTGGGCGCTGGGCCACGAAGGGCAGGGGGTGCGGGAGGAGTTGATGGTGCTTGCGGCGCTGTCTGTGCGCATCGGCCAGCCCGGTGGCGAAGAGTCGCTCAACGTGGCGGCCGCGGCGGCGATCTGCCTGCACGCAAGTGCCGTTGCAGCTGCGGGCTAAACCTCTTCATCCGTTTCGAGCCAGCATGGTGGCAGGCTGACAGGGGTGGGGCTGGCGCCTCATGGTGTGCCACAAATCGTTGCCAGCCCCACCCCTGTCAGCCCACATGTTCCTCTTTCCTGCCGCAGCCAGCAGACACGCTTCTTAGCCGGTCCGGGTATGCCGGGCAACGATTTGTGCTCGCACCATGAGGCGCCCGGCATGCCCGGATCGGCAGCACGGGTGCCGGCACTCGGGTGGGGCCGACCAAGTCGCAGGACGGCAAGGGGGTATCCCCCTCTCGGCTATAATCGCTGACTGTTCAGAAA
>CAZJKR010000007.1:23825-32972 GCA_964546615.1 uncultured Curvibacter sp. | reverse complement strand
CCGGCTGCGCCGGTACGCTGCGTTGCTCGGGACCGGCGGGAAGCGCAGAAACTCGCTGCGCTCAAACATCTGCGCTTCTTGATCCGCCGCTCCCTGCGCTACTCGCCTCCTCATGACGGCGAGGGAACCGGATACCGAAAACCACAAGGACGCGCCATGGCGCGTCCGGGATAATTCACCGTCATGAATCTCCGTCGCCAATGCCAACAACTGCTCGCCATCACCGACCCGGTGGCCAAGGCGCGCGCAGTCACGGCGCTGGACCGCGATGGCCCGATTGACACTGAAGAGCAGATCGAAGCCATCGACGGCATTCCGGGCCGCAGCGAGCGGCCGCCGCTGGTGCCGCACACCAGCATCAAGAAGGGTTCGCTGGCCACACCGCGCGGCCATGCGGCGCTGCTGCATTCCATCGTGCACATCGAGAAGAACGCCATCGATCTGGCGCTCGACATCTGCTGGCGTTTTGCCGGGATGCCGGAGGCCTTCTACCGCGACTGGCTGCAGGTGGCGTTCGAGGAGGCCTACCACTTCACGCTGCTGCGCGAGCATCTGCTGACGCTGGGCTTCGACTATGGCGACTTCCCGGCCCACGATGGCCTGTGGTCCATGGCCGAGCGCACGCGCGATGACATCCTGGCGCGCGTGGCGCTGGTGCCGCGCACACTGGAGGCGCGCGGGCTGGATGCCTCGCCGGCGGTCAAGACCAAGCTGGTGTCGATCGGTGACCACCGGGCCGGTGAAATTCTGGACATCATCCTGCGTGACGAGATTGGCCATGTGGCGATTGGCAACCGCTGGTACGGCTGGCTGTGCGCGCAGCGCGGGCTGGACCCGGTTCGTACCTATGCCGAACTGACGGTGAAGTACGAGGCGCCGAAGTTGAAGAAGCCGTTCAATCTCGATGCGCGGCGGGCGGCGGGGTTCTCGGACGCGGAGTTGATTGCCCTTCAGGCGGAATGAGTCGCTTTGCCTGATGCCCTTGATGGGGCTGCTTTGCCGGGTCTCGCCCCGGCGGGCGAGTCACCTTTCTTTGCTTCGCCAAAGAAAGGTGACCCTGGTGTCTGTGACCCCGGCTGCGCCGGGGCAAGCTGCCATGCTCGCGTCAGGCGGGAGTCGCGCAAACTCGGTTAGCGCATCAAACATGCGTGCCCCTTGATCCGCCTGCCGCTGCGCTTCTCGGCATAACCACAATGGAGTGGAAAGCCCGATAGCCGGAATTCCACGAGGACGCGCCATGGCGCGTCCTCGTTGTCTTCGGATTTCATCGCCGTTATGAGGAGGCGAGTAGCGCAGGGAGCGGCGGAAGCAGAAGCGCAGATGTTTGAGCCCGCAGGGCGAGTTTCTGCGCTTCCCGCCGCTCCCGAGCAACGCAGCTTGCCCGCAGCGCAGCGGAGGGCCGACGAATCCGGCTCGCCTTCTTTTGCTTCCTTTTCTTGGCGACGCAAGAAAAGGGAGTCGCCCGCCGGGGCGAGACCCGGCACAAACCACCCCGCCAGCGGAGGAAAAGCTGCGAACTCTACAATCGACCCCATCCCCCTCGCAAGCGCAGAAAAAATGGCAATCTACGAACTCGACGGTCAAGCACCAACGATAGGCAAAAACGCCTATGTCGCCGACAGCGCCCAGGTCATCGGCAAGGTCACGCTGGAAGAAAACGTCAGTGTCTGGTTTGGCACCGTCATCCGCGGCGACAGCGAACATATCCGCATCGGCCGCAACTCCAATATCCAGGACGCCAGCGTGCTGCATGCCGACGAAGGCGTGCCGTTGACTCTGGGCGAGAACGTTTCCGTGGGCCACCAGGTCATGCTGCACGGCTGCACGGTGGGCGACGGTTCGCTGATCGGCATCGGTGCCGTGGTGCTGAATCACGCCAGGATCGGCAAGAACTGTCTGGTGGGCGCGGGCGCGCTGGTGACCGAGGGCAAGGAATTTCCCGATGGCTCCATGATCCTGGGCAGCCCGGCCAAGGCCGTCAAGCAGCTGAGCCCTGAGCAGATCGCCGGCCTGCAGCGCATTGCGGCGCACTATGTCGAGAACGCCGAGCGTTATCGCAAGGGTTTCAAGAAAATCGGCTGAGTCCTGCGACCGGCCAAGCAAAGTTTTTCACGTGTCTGAACTCCACAAATTTCTTTTCGAAGGTCTGCCGGTACGCGGCATGATCGTGCGCCTGACCGATGCCTGGACCGAAATCCTGCAGCGCCGCGCCAGCAGCCAGACCGGTGCCTATCCGCAGCCGGTGCAGGCCCTGCTGGGGGAGATGGTTGCTGCCGGGGCACTGATGCAGTCCAACATCAAGTTCAACGGCGCGCTGATTCTGCAGGTCCAGGGTGACGGACCGGTCAAGCTGGCGGTGGCGGAAATCCAGTCCGACATGCGCCTGCGCGCTACCGCCACGGTCCTCGGCACCGTGCCGGAAACAGCCGACCTGAGCCAGATGCTCAATGTGCATGGCCGCGGTCGTTGTGCGGTGACGCTCGATCCGCAGGACCGTCTGCCCGGGCAGCAGCCCTACCAGGGTGTGGTGCCGCTGGTGGATGCACAGGGGCACAAGATGGACCGCCTGAGCGACGCGCTGCAGCACTACATGCGCCAGAGCGAGCAGCTGGAGACCACGCTGGTGCTGGCAGCCGACGAGAAGGTGGCCGCCGGCCTGCTGATCCAGCGCCTGCCGATCGCGGGTATGGCCAATCTGGCCGGTCAGAACCCGGCCGAGGCCGAGCTGTACGAGGCGGAGATGTTCGAGCACTACAACCGCATCGCCACCCTGGCGGCCAGCCTCAAGCGCGAGGAGCTGCTGACGCTGGACGTGGAAACCATCCTGCGCCGCCTGTTCTGGGAAGAAAAGCTGCAGCGCTTCGAACCCTTGGCCGGTGACAGCGGCCCGCGTTTTGCCTGCACCTGCAGCCGCGAGCGCGTGGGGCGGATGATCCAGGGCCTGGGCGAGATCGAGGCCCGGGAGATCCTGGCCGAGCGCGGCGTGATCATGGTGGACTGCGAGTTCTGCGGTGCGCAGTACCGCTTCGATGCCATCGACGCCACGCAGCTGTTCACCGCGGCGGGGGAGCAACCGCCTTCGAGCGCGTCAATCCAGTAAAAAGCCGGAATTCACAGTCCGGGTCGGCGCAATCGCATGTGCCGCGCCAGCGCGGAGGGGGGCTGTCCCGCGGCGGCGTGATCAGGCGCATCGCGGCGCGCAGACGCTGCGGCCCGGCGCCGTAGACCACGCTGTAAGACACGCCCAGGCGCTGCAGCGCGGCACGCAGCGCCGCATCGGCCTCCCGCTGTTCGGGGGTGACACCCGGCAGATCGAGGCCGGTGAGCAGGATGCGGTCGAAAGGCTGCGCCAGCAGCTCGGTCAGCGGCGGGTTGTCGCTGATCTGCAGTTGGTTCAGGTGCAGCGCAAGGGCCTGCGCCAGGTCGGTTCTGCCGCTGGCCGGGGCGCCGAGAATGGCAATGCGCATGTCCGCGGCAGGGCTGGGTTTATTTGGCGATCTGGACGTAGATCTCGTTGGGCTTGACCATGCCCAGCTCCAGCCTGGCTTTTTCTTCCACCATCTCCAGGCCTTCCTTCAGGTCGCGCACTTCGGCGGCCAGCCGGTCGTTGACCAGCTGGGCCTGGGCGTTCTGCTTCTTCTGGGCTTCCAGTGCCGTGGCCATCTGCGCCACGCTGGGCACGCTGCCCCGGCCAAACCACAGCTGCGCGTGCAGGATCACGAGCAGAGTGATGAGAATGGCCGGGACGAGGCGTGAACCCATGAAGCGGTTTACTTCAAGTTGTAGAAGGCAGCGCGGCCGGGGTAGACGGCGATTTCGCCCAGGTCTTCCTCGATGCGCAGCAGCTGGTTGTACTTGGCCATGCGGTCCGAGCGGCTCATGGAGCCGGTCTTGATCTGGCCGGCATTGGTGCCCACGGCGATGTCGGCAATGGTACTGTCCTCGGTCTCGCCCGAGCGGTGGCTGATGACGGCGGTGTAGCCGGCACGCTTGGCCATCTCGATGGCGGCGAAGGTCTCGGTCAGGGTGCCGATCTGGTTGATCTTGATCAGGATCGAGTTGCCGATGCCTTTGTCGATGCCTTCCTTCAGGATCTTGGTGTTGGTGACGAACAGGTCGTCGCCGACGATCTGCACCTTCTTGCCCAGACGCTCGGTGAGGATCTTCCAGCCGTCCCAGTCGCCTTCGGCCATGCCGTCTTCGATGCTGATGATGGGGTACTTGTCGCACCAGGTGGCCAGGATGTCGGTCCACTCGGCGGCGGACAGCACCAGGCCTTCGCCTTCCAGATGGTACTTGCCGTCCTTGTAGAACTCGCTGGCAGCGCAGTCCAGGCCCAGGGCGATCTGTTCGCCGGCAGTAAAGCCGGCCTTGTCGATGGCTTCCAGGATCAGCAGAATGGCCGCTTCGTGGTTGGCGACGCTGGGGGCGAAGCCGCCTTCGTCGCCGACCGCGGTGCTCATGCCACGGTCGTGCAGGATGTTCTTGAGCGCGTGGAAGACTTCGGCGCCGTAGCGCAGGGCTTCGCGGAAGTTGGGGGCGCCCACCGGCAGGATCATGAATTCCTGCAGATCAAGGTTGTTGTTGGCATGGGCGCCGCCGTTGATGACGTTCATCATCGGCACCGGCATCTGCACCGCACCCATGCCACCGAAGTAGCGGTACAGCGGCAGGCCGGCTTCTTCGGCGGCGGCGCGGGCCACGGCCATGGAGACGGCCAGCATGGCGTTGGCGCCCAGGCGGCTCTTGTTCTCGGTGCCGTCCAGGTCGATCAGGGTCTTGTCCAGGAAGGCCTGCTCGGAGGCGTCCAGGCCCAGCACGGCCTCGGAGATTTCGGTGTTGATGTTCTCCACCGCCTTGAGCACGCCCTTGCCCAGGTAGCGGCCTTTGTCGCCGTCGCGCAGCTCGATGGCTTCGCGCGAACCGGTGGAGGCACCCGACGGCACGGCCGCACGGCCCATGACGCCGGATTCCAGCAGCACGTCGCATTCGACGGTGGGGTTGCCGCGCGAGTCCAGAACTTCGCGGCCGACGATATCAACGATTGCACTCATGGCTTCTTCTTTCCAGATTAAAAATGAAAACTCGGGGTGTCAGACACCTTCGACGACGATCATGCGCATGATCGCCGCGCCTTGGCGCGCGGCGCGCGCGCGGCCGTACTCGGGCGAAGCGTCGAAGGCCTTGGCGGCCGCCACGCTCGGAAACTTCAGGATGACCAGTCGCTCGGGCGACCAGTCGCCCTCCAGCACCTCGACCTGGCCGCCGCGCACGCAGACCTCGGCACCGTGCACGCGCATGGCCTCCGAGGACCACTTCTTGTACTCCTCGTACTGCAGCGGATTGGTGACGGTGACGTTGGCGATGATGTAGCCGCTGCTCATTGGAAGCTGTTCTCCAGGAAGGGGTTCTTCTTGGTCACCTCGTCCAGCGCCACCAGGGTCTCCAGCAGCGCCTTCATGTGCCTGAGCGGCACGGCGTTGGGGCCATCGGAGAGCGCCTTGGCCGGGTCAGGATGGGTTTCCATGAACAGGCCCGAGACCCCTACCGCGACGGCAGCGCGCGCCAGCACCGGCACGAACTCGCGCTGGCCGCCGGAACTCGTGCCCTGGCCGCCCGGCAGCTGCACGCTGTGGGTGGCATCGAACACCACCGGGGCGTTCGTCTCGCGCATGATGGCCAGCGCACGCATGTCGCTGACCAGGTTGTTGTAGCCGAAGCTCACGCCACGCTCGCAGGCCATGAAGTTGTCTTCATTCAGGCCCTTTTCGCGCGCGGCGGCACGGGCCTTGTCGATGACGTTCTTCATGTCGCCGGGTGCCAGGAACTGGCCCTTCTTGATGTTCACCGGCTTGCCGGCCTGGGCCACGGCGTGGATGAAGTCGGTCTGGCGGCACAGGAAGGCGGGGGTCTGCAGCACGTCCACCACGGCCGCTGCCGCCGCGATGTCATCTTCCGTGTGCACGTCGGTCAGCACCGGCACACCGAGTTCACGCTTCACCTTGGCCAGGATGTCCAGGCCCTTGTCCCGGCCGGGGCCACGAAAGCTGGTGCCGGAGGAGCGGTTGGCCTTGTCAAAGCTGCTCTTGAAGACGAAGGGGATGCCCAGCGAGGCGGTGATTTCCTTCAGCTGGCCGGCTACGTCCATCTGCAAGGCTTCGGACTCGATCACGCAGGGGCCGGCAATCAGGAAGAAGCGTCGGTCGAGGCCGACGTCGAAACCGCAGAGTTTCATCGTGGGTTCCTCAGGCAACGGCCTTCAGGTTCTTCTGGCTGGCCGCCTGGTTTTCCAGCGCAGCCTTGATGAAGGCGTTGAACAGCGGATGGCCGTCCCAGGGCGTGGACTTGAATTCCGGGTGGAACTGTACGCCGACGAACCAGGGGTGCACGGCCTGCGGCAGCTCGACGATTTCCGTCAGGTGTTCGCGCTGCGTCAGCGCGGAGATGACCAGGCCCGCCTTGCGCAAAGTGTCCAGGTAGTTGACGTTGGCCTCGTAGCGGTGGCGGTGGCGCTCGGTGACCACGTCGCCATAGATCTTGTGCGCCAGCGTGCCCTTGGCGACGTCGGAGCTCTGTGCGCCCAGGCGCATGGTGCCGCCGAGGTCGGAGTTGGCGTCGCGCGTCTTGATGGTGCCGTCGGCATCCTTCCACTCGGTGATCAGCGCGATCACCGGGTTCGGGCTGTCGGGTTCGAACTCGGTGCTGTTGGCGTCTTTCAAGCCGGCCACGTGGCGCGCAAATTCGATGGTGGCCACCTGCATGCCCAGGCAGATGCCCAGGTACGGCACCTTGTGCTCGCGCGCAAAACGGGCGGTGTTGATCTTGCCCTCGATGCCACGCTTGCCGAAGCCGCCCGGCACCAGGATGGCGTCGAACTTGGCCAGGCGCGAGACGGTGTCGTCGGTGATGGTCTCCGAATCGACATGTTCGATCTTCACGCGCACGTGGTTCTTCATGCCGGCGTGGCGCAGCGCCTCGTTGACCGACTTGTAGCTGTCGTTGAGCTCGACGTACTTGCCGACCATGGCGATGGTGACCTCACCCTGCGGGTGCTCGGTCTCGTAGACCAGATCGTCCCAGCGCTTGAGGTTGGCCGGCGGGGTGTTCAGGCGCAGCTTGTCGCAGATCAGGCCGTCCAGGCCCTGCTCGTGCAGCACACGCGGCACCTTGTAGATGGTGTCCACGTCGGGCATGGAGATCACGCCCCATTGCGCCACGTTGGTGAACAGGCTGATCTTCTCGCGTTCGTCGTCGGGAATCGGGCGGTCAGCGCGGCACAGCAGCGCATCGGGCTGGATGCCGATCTCGCGCAGCTTCTGCACCGTGTGCTGCGTGGGCTTGGTCTTGAGTTCGCCGGCGGCGGCGATCCAGGGCACGTAGGTCAGGTGCACGAAGGCCGCGTTGTTCGGCCCCAGACGCAGGCTGAGCTGGCGTACCGCTTCCAGGAAGGGCAGGGACTCGATGTCGCCCACGGTGCCGCCGATCTCGACAATGGCCACGTCCACCGCGTCCGGCGTCTCGTAGCCCGCGCCGCGCTTGACGTATTCCTGGATCTCGTTGGTGACGTGCGGGATGACCTGCACCGTCTTGCCCA
The DNA here is from genome assembly GCA_964546615.1 of uncultured Curvibacter sp. Taxonomy (GTDB): domain Bacteria; phylum Pseudomonadota; class Gammaproteobacteria; order Burkholderiales; family Burkholderiaceae_C; genus Hylemonella. The sequence continues at coordinate 25,378 of CAZJKR010000007.1, read as the reverse complement.
GGTAGTCGCCGCGGCGCTCCTTCTCGAGCACGCTCTTGTAGATCTGGCCGGTGGTGAAGTTGTTGGCCTTCTTCATGCGCGTTTCGATGAAACGCTCGTAGTGGCCGAGGTCGAGGTCGGTTTCGGCGCCGTCGTCGGTGACGAACACCTCACCGTGCTGGAAGGGCGACATGGTGCCCGGGTCGACGTTGAGGTAGGGATCGAGCTTGATCAGAGTGACTTTGAGGCCCCGCGATTCCAGGATCGCGGCCAAGGACGCTGAGGCGATTCCCTTGCCCAGGGAGGACACCACACCGCCGGTGACGAAGACAAATTTGGTCATGTCAGGGTCGAACGCCGGGGTTCGAGGAGGTGGTAAAGCGAGATTATAGGCTTCCAGGCTGGCGATACCGGCGATCTGGGGCGTTGCGAACCTTGCAAAGGCGTCTGAGCCTTTGCCGCGGTCCGCGCCTAGCAGCTCATCCGGTCTGGCCAGCCTGGGCTTCCTCTCTGATACATTGCGGGCGATGAACGATCTCGCGGGAAAACACATCGTCCTGGGCCTGACCGGGGGCATCGCCTGCTACAAGGCCGCCGAGCTGTGCCGGGCCCTGGTGAAGGCGGGTGCCACCGTGCAGGTGGTGATGACCGAGGCGGCCGAGCACTTCATCACCCCGGTGACGATGCAGGCGCTGTCCAACCGGTCGGTCTACGGCTCGCAGTGGGACGCGCGCGAGGCTAACAACATGGCGCACATCAACCTCAGTCGCGAGGCCGACGCCATCCTGATTGCCCCATGCAGTGCCGACTTCATGGCCAAGCTGCTGCACGGCCGCGCCGACGAACTGCTGAGCCTGATGTGCCTGGCACGCCCCATCGACAAGGTGCCGCTGCTGATCGCCCCGGCCATGAACCGCGAGATGTGGGCCCACCCGGCCACGCAGCGCAACGTGGCGCAACTCAAGGCCGACGGGGCCGTGGTGTTCGATGTCGGCAGCGGTGAGCAGGCCTGCGGCGAGGTAGGCGACGGCCGCATGCTGGAAGCTGACGAATTGCTGGAGGAGGTGATCGCCTTCTTCCAGCCCAAATCGCTACAGGGGCAGCGTGTGCTGGTGACGGCCGGGCCGACCTATGAGGCGATCGACCCGGTGCGCGGCATCACCAACCGCTCCAGCGGCAAGATGGGCTTTGCCATTGCGCGCGCCGCACGCGAAGCCGGCGCCGAGGTGACGCTGGTGGCCGGGCCGGTGCATCTGGCCACGCCGCGCGGTGTGCGCCGTATCGACGTGAGATCAGCACAAAATATGCAGCAAGCCGTCATGGAGCATGCGTCGATTGCTACTGTTTTCATAGCGACGGCGGCGGTGGCGGACTGGCGTCCGGCCAACGCGGCCGAGCAGAAGATCAAGAAGGACGGCTCCGGCCAGCCGCCCGCGCTGGCCTTTGTCGAAAACCCTGACATCCTGGCCGGTGTGGCGCAGGGCGAGCGCGCCAGGAGCGGTGCGCTGTACTGCGTCGGTTTCGCCGCCGAGAGCCACGACCTGCTGGCCAACGCCCAGGTCAAACGCGAACGC
>CAZJKR010000007.1:17104-23815 GCA_964546615.1 uncultured Curvibacter sp. | reverse complement strand
TGCCGCTGCTGGTGGGCAATATCGGTCCGGCCACCTTCGGCCAGGACGACAATGCCCTGCTGCTGGTGGACGAGCACCGTGCGGTGGAGTTACCGCGCGCCGACAAGCTGACGCTGGCGCGCCAGCTGGTGGCTGAGATTGCCCGTCGAATGCAGTGAACACCCCCAGGCTGCGCGCACTGCGTGTCGCTGCGCCCCCCTTGCAGGGGGCAACGCCAGTGGCCCGGCGAAGCCGGTTCCACGGCGTTCCGCGGTAGGGTTGTTGGTGCCCCGCGAGTGATGTGTAGCGGCGTAGAAATCTGAAATGAAGCCTTTGAAATCCCTATGAAACTCGACGTCAAGATCCTCGATCCGCGCCTGGCGGATCAGTTGCCCGCCTACGCCACGCCCGGCAGCGCCGGCCTCGACCTGCGTGCCTGCATCGACGAGCCGCTGATGCTGCTGCCCAATGCCTGGCAGCTGGTGCCCACCGGCATCGCCATCCACCTGGCCGACCCCGGCTACGCGGCGTTGATCCTGCCGCGTTCCGGCCTGGGCCATAAGCACGGTATCGTGCTGGGCAACCTGGTCGGCCTGATCGACAGCGACTACCAGGGCCAGCTCATGGTGAGCGCCTGGAACCGCAGCGACATCGCCTTCACCATCCAGCCCATGGAGCGCATCGCGCAACTGGTCATCGTGCCGGTGGTGCAGGCGCAGTTCAACGTGGTGCACGAGTTCGCCGCCGCGACGGAGCGCGGCGCGGGCGGCTACGGCTCTACGGGGAAGAGCTGACCCCCTGTTGGGGCTCACTGCGTGTAGCCCCCTCTCCCCCTCAGGGGGACAACCCCAGCGGCCCGGCAGAGCCGGTTCCGCGGGGTTCCCCGGTTTGGGTGGCCTGTTCTGAGGCGGGTTGGGTTTAGTGGAGGTGCCCGTTGCTGGGGGCTTGCTCGTGCGGAGGCGCGATGCGGAAGAAGCCGGTGCCGGCGGAGCCGCGGCCGATTTCATCCACCGTGGCTTCGCGCACGCCTTCGACCTTCATCGTCAGGCGCAGGGCAATGCCGGCCAGGGGGTGGTTGCCGTCGAGCACCACATGCTCGGGGTAGAGCTCGGTCACGGTGTAGAGCATGTCCTTGGGCGTATCCGGGTTGCAGCCGGCGGGCAGGGCGGAGCCCTCGATCGTCATGCCTTCTTCCAGTTCGGGCGGGAACAGCTGGCGTGATTCCAGGAACACCAGCTGCTCCTTGTAGTCGCCAAAGGCTTCTTCCGGTTCGAGCTGCAGTGCCACCGTGGCGCCGACGGTGTGACCTTGCAGCGCCTCCTCGATCTTCTTGAACAGGTCATTGCCGCCGATCAGGAACTCGACCGGTTCGTCGAGCACGTCAAGTTCTTCGCCCAGGGTGTCCTTGAGCGTCCAGGTCAGAGCGACCACGCATTGCTGATTGATTTCCATAATGAGAATATAGCTCGCCCCAGGCTGCGCTCCCCCTCAAGGGGCAATGCCAGTGGCCCGGCAAAGCCGGTTCCCCGGCGTTTACTGGTCTGGGCCGGTACGCATCCATTACAGTTTCTCCCTATGGAAGTAAATCACCCCCTTGCCTTGCTGGGCGGTCTGAGCCCCGCCACCTTCATGAAGCGCTACTGGCACAAGAAGCCGCTGCTGGTGCGGCAGGCCATCCCTGGCTTCAAGCCGCTGGTGAGCCGCCCGGCGCTGTTCGCGCTGGCGGCACAGGACGATGTCGAGTCCCGCCTGATCGCGATGACGCGCCAGCGCGGCAAGGAGGTCTGGCGCCTGCGCCACGGCCCGTTTGCGCGCCGCGACCTGCCGGCGCTGAAGACGCCGGCCTGGACGCTGCTGGTGCAGGGGGTGGATCTGCACGTCGATGCCGCGCATGCGCTGATGAACCAGTTCCGCTTCGTGCCCGATGCGCGGCTGGATGACCTGATGATCAGCTACGCCAGCGATGGCGGCGGCGTGGGGCCGCATTACGACAGCTACGACGTCTTCCTGCTGCAGGCGCACGGGCGCCGGCGCTGGCGCATCGGCAAGCGTTACGACGCGACGTTGCGCGACGATGTGCCGGTCAAGATCCTGGCCCGTTTCGAGCCCGAGCAGGAGTTCGTGCTGGAGCCGGGCGACATGCTCTACCTGCCGCACCGCTACGCGCATGACGGCATCGCCGAGGGCGGGGACTGCATGACCTATTCCATCGGCTTTCGTTCGCCGGCGCGCGGCGAGCTGGCGCAGGAACTGCTACAGCGCCTGGCGGACGATGCGCGGGATGCGGGGGGCGACACACGCTACCGCGACCCCCACCAGGTGGCCATCGCGACCCCGGCAGCGATCCCCGCGGCCCTGCAGGACTTTGCGCACCAGGCTGTACAACAGGCACTCAAGGATCCGTCCGCCCTGGCACGGGTGCTGGGGGAACATCTGACCGAACCCAAATCCAGCGTCTGGTTCGAGCCGGGCGAGGCGGGTGACCTCAGCGCCGGCGTGGTGCTGGACCGCCGCACGCGCATGATGTACGACGCGCATCACATCTTCATCAACGGCGAGGGCTACCGGGCCGCGGGGCGTGATGCGACCTTGATGCGCCGGCTGGCCGACCGGCGCCGCCTTGATGCGAAGGATCTGGCACGCGCTAGCGCAGCAGCGCATGAACTCTTGCTGTCCTGGTGCGAGTCGGGGTGGGTCCATGGACTCTGATGCCGGCCAGCGCGAGTCCGGTGCCCTGCCCACGGGGCGTTTTGCCGGCCGCGAAGCCTTTGCTCAGACGGTGCGGGATGCGCTGGCCTGCGCGGCACGGGAGGGCTGGCGTGAGCTCATCCTCAGTGATGCGACGTTCGGCGACTGGCCGCTGCACGAGCGTGCCGTGGTCGAGTCGCTGCAGGCCTGGGCACACAGCGGGCGACAACTGCGCATGCTGGCTGTGCACTTCGACGTGGTGCAGCGGCAGCAGCCCCGCTTCGTGCGCTGGCGGCAGACCTGGGACCACATCATCGAATGTCGCCAGTGCCGCGGGGCCGATCCGCAGGATTTCCCCAGTGCCATCTGGAGCCCGGCCTGGGTCCTGCAGCGCCACGACCCGCTGCGCAGTGTGTTCGTCTGCGACAACGCGGCCGCGCGTCGCCTGGCCCTGCGGCAGGTCCTGGACGAGTGGCGGCACAACAGCAGCGCCGGTTTCCCGGCCAGTACCCTGGGGCTGTGAGCCGGGAATTCACCTAAGGGATATCCATGATGATTTTTTCCCTCATATAATCTAAGGCCAAGCGGAGTCGGCGTCAGCTGTTCCACTTGGCCCATGTCACTTGCATGGACGATTTCCGGAAATTGTTCCTCAACTCATTAGGTAAACCAAATGAACAAATCTCTCGTTCTGGCTGCTCTGATCGCTGCTGCTGCTCTGGCCGCTTGTGGCAAGAAGGAAGAGCCGGTTGCTGCTCCCGCTGCGCCTGCTGCTCCCGCCGCCGCTCCGGCTGCTGCCCCTGCTGCTGACGCGCCTGCCGCTGCACCCGCTCCGGCTGCCGACGCATCGGCTCCCGCTGCTGCGCCTGCCGCTCCGGCTGCCGAGCCCGAGAAGAAGTAATTCTTCCTGCGCAAGCAAAAAAGCCACCGCATGCGGTGGCTTTTTTGTTGCTGCAGGCCCTGCGAAGGGGAGGCCCTGCAGCAGAGCGGCGGGTTTACTTCAGGTCGTCGGCCAGCACCTTGACGATGCGCTGTGCATTGTCGGAGGTTTCGGGCGCGCCGGCGGCATTGAGCACCGAGACCGTGGTGGTGTTGCCTTCGCTCTGCAGGACGATGCGGTACTTCTGCAACGTGCTGGTCTTGGCCGATTTGCCGAACAGCTTGCCGAAGAAGCCGGGTTCGCTCTTGTCGGCATTCGGCTCGACGTAGCGCACGAAGTAGGTGCCCTGGTTGCGGTCGCGGTCCTCCACCGTGAAGCCGGTGCGGTCCAGCGAGAGGCCTACGCGGCGCCAGGCCCGGTCGAAGCCTTCCTCGATCTGCAGCACCGGCAGGCCGTTGACGCTGGCCAGTCGCGAGGTGAGTTTGGGGGCGTCGGAAGCCAGCAGCGCCCTGGACTGCTCCTGGCTGACGCCGAGTTTGACCATCAGGCGGCGCAGGAACTCGGCTTCGAGCTCCGGGTCGGCCGGGCGCGGTTGCCAGCGGGTGTCGTCGCTGCGTTCCTGGACGTAGGTTTCGATCATGCCGCGGTGGCTGATGAAGATTTCGGTGCCGCCGTTGGCCGTGCGCTCCAGCCGGGTGCGGAACTTGTCGCGTTCGCCGGTGGAATAGAGCGAGCCGAGAACCTTGCCCAGGGTGTTGCGCAGGAAGTCGTCCGGGATCTTGGCGCGGTTTTCTGCCCAGTCGGTTTCCATGATGCCCAGGTCCTTCTGGTCCATCAGGAGCAGGAAGCCGCTTTCCAGCCAGAAATCCTTCACGGGCTCCCACAGCTGGTCGGCCGGGCGGTTGACCACCAGCCAACGCTGGGTGCCGGCACGTTCGATCCGGACATCGCCGACCGAGGCCAGTGCCGTCGGAGTCCCGACCTGGGTGATCTGCCCGGCCTGGTAGCCGCTGGCGGTCACCGGCGCGCCGGGCACGACATAACGGCTGTCGCGCGAGAGCTGGCTCAGGTCGGGTGGCACCTCAAGGGTGGGGGCCTTGCCGACGCTTTTGTAGTCGACCTTGTCGCCCTGCAGCGTGGTCGAGCAGGCGGTCAGCGCCAGGGACAAGCCCAGCAGCGCCAGTTTGGAAGAAGGGTTCACCAGAATAGTCCTCAGGAGTCGGGGGTTCAAAGCAGGCCGCTGGCGCGCAGGGCACCTTCGACCGCTGGCTGGTTGGCCGCAGTCAGCGGCGTCATGGGCAGGCGCAGGGTGCCGCCGCACAGGCCCATGCGCTGCATGGCCCATTTGACCGGAATCGGGTTCGGCTCGACGAACAGCTGCTTGTGCACCGGCATCAGGCGGAACTGGATTTCCATCGCGCGCTTGACGTCGCCAGCCATGGCGGCCACGCACAGTTCGTGCATCAGGCGCGGCGCCACGTTGGCCGTCACGCTCACGTTGCCCTGCCCACCGCACAGCATCAGGGCCACGGCGGTCGGGTCGTCACCGGAGTAGATGGCAAAACCTTTGGGCGCTTCGCGGATCAGCCACTGCGCGCGCTCGATGTTGCCAGTGGCTTCCTTGATGCCGACCACGCCCGGCACCTGGGCCAGACGCAAGACGGTGTCGTGCGCCATGTCGGCCACGCTGCGGCCGGGCACGTTGTACAGCACCATCGGCAGGTCGCCCACCGCTTCGGCAATCGCCTTGAAGTGCTGGTACTGGCCTTCCTGGGTGGGTTTGTTGTAGTAGGGCACGACCTGCAGCTGGCAGTCGGCGCCGACTTTTTTCGCGAACCTGGCCAGTTCGATGGCTTCGGCCGTGGAGTTGGCGCCGCAACCGGCCATGATCGGCACACGGCCCTTGGCCTGTTCCACCGAGACGCGGATGATTTCGCAGTGCTCGTCCACGTTGACGGTGGGCGATTCGCCGGTGGTGCCGACGACGCCGATGCAGTCGGTGCCTTCGGCGATGTGCCAGTCAATCAGCTTGCGCAGCGCAGGGTAGTCGACGCTACCGTCCTCATGCAAGGGGGTGACGAGGGCCACGATGCTGCCGGTGATTGGGCTGAAGGAGGATGTCATGTCCGCAAAGAAATAGGTTCGGGCTAAAGAAGCATTCTAACTAGAGCCTGTAACGCGCCGGCGCGGCAGAGGTGGACAGCGCGGCATCCGGCCGCACCGCCGCGATCCGCTGCACGAACCGTTCCGGCGCGTCGACAAAACCGTCCTCGTAGGCCACGACGCGCAGTGCCGCGAAGGCGCGCAGCAGTTCACCGGGCTGCAGCAGGAAGTCCGGGCGCGAGGGTTTGCCCACGGTTTCGTTGCCGGCGGCAAAGGTTTCGTAGAGCAGCACGCCGCCGGGCGCCAGGCTCTGCAGCAGCACCGGCAGGAGCGGGCGCCAGAGGTAGTTGGTCACCAGCACGGCGTCGAAAGTACGCGGCCGGGCATCCTGCAGCAGCGGCCAGGGGCCGTTCTCGATGTCGGCCACGACGGCATCGCCCAGCATGGCCACGGCGGCAATCGCGTCGGCCGAACGGTCCACGCCCGTGACCGGGTGGCCACGGGCGGCGAACCAGCGCATGTGACGGCCATGGCCACAGGCCACGTCGAGCACCGTGCCGCCCGGGCGCACCAGGTGCGACCAGCGTTGCACCCAGCTGGAGGGCGCCTCCAGGCCGTGCGCTGTCGGGCTCATCGCGGCTTGACCTCGTCCTTGAGCGCGGCCAGCGCCATGTTCTCCACCATGCCCGGTGCCAGCAGCTTGAGGTAGCGGCCCAGCTTGGCGCGCGGCTCCATCACGATCTCGCGTTGTCGGCGAGCCATGCCGTCCAGAATCAGGCGCGCGCAGACCTCCACCGGCATGGCCTTGTTTTCCTTCAGGCCGCTGGCACCGGCCGGCTGGCCCGCTGCGTTGTAGCCGCGGTGGCGGATCTGCGTGGCCACCACGCCGGGGTAGGCGGTGGTGACGCCGACGCCGGCGCCCTTGAGCTCAGCGCGCAGCGCCTCGAAGAAGCCGGTCATGGCGAACTTGCTGGCGCTGTAGGCGGTGCGGCCGGGCACCCCCACCAGCCCAGCCAGGGACGACACCGCCACCACCTGCCCGCGGCTGGCCTTGAGGTGCG
>CAZJKR010000007.1:15297-17094 GCA_964546615.1 uncultured Curvibacter sp. | reverse complement strand
CACGAGGTGGATGCCCGAGACGTCGACGTCGAGGAACTTGCCGGTGCGCGTGGCGCCGGTGACCTCCAGGCCGGCCAGCGAGGACACGGCCACCACTTGGCCACGGCTGGCTTTCAGATGCGGCAGGGCGGCGTGGGTGCACCAGACGCTGCCCCACAGGTTGACGCGCATCAGGTCCTCGTACCAGCCGAGGTCGTCGGGCTGCACCTCCTCGAACAGGGCCTGGGCCGAGACGCCGGCGTTGTTGACCAGGGCATCCAGACGGCCGAACTCGGCCACGCTGCGTTCGACCAGGGCGCGGCACTGCGCTGGCGTCGGTGGGAGCCACCAGAACGGCGCTGCCCTGCGCACGGCACTGGCTGGCCACTTCTTGCAAGCCGGCTTCATTGCGCGCGGCCAGCACCAGCGCGGCGTCGCCACCATGCCGCTGCGCCAGCTGGCGTGCCAGTTCGGCGCCGATGCCGTCCGAGGCTCCCGTGATCACTATTGTTTTCATAGCGGTTGGCGCTTTCCTGGTGAGGGTTTGGGGTCAAAAAGGTTCAGAAACAGGCCCAGAGCTGGTCGGCCAGCGTGACCAGAAAATCCGGCCGCGTGTAGAGCGCGAACACCGCCAGCAAGGCCAGCAGCGTGCCGGCATACGCCAGCCATTTCTGCCAAGGGCGCTGCCGGGTCTTCATGCCTGCGCCGCCGCGTGGGTCTGGTGGCGGGTGATGGCCGCTTCGCGCACCGGCAGATTGACCAGCGCGGCCAGTACCCCCAGGGCAATGGCGATGTACCAGACGATGTCGTAGCTGCCGGTCTGGTCGTACAGGTAGCCGCCCAGCCAGACGCCCATGAAGGAGCCGACCTGATGGCTGAAGAAGACGAAGCCGCCCAGCATCGACAGGTGGGCCACGCCGAAGACCTGCGCCACGATGGCATTGGTCGGCGGCACGGTGGACAGCCATAGCAGGCCCATCACGGCCGAGAAGACATAGACGCTGGTGGGGGTGAGCGGTGTCAGCAGGAACAGCGTGATGGCGATGGAGCGGGCGAAGTAGATGAAGGCCAGGATCTTCTTCTTGGCCAGGCGCTGGCCCAGCGCGCCGGCGGCGTAGGTGCCGAAGACGTTGAACAGGCCGATCAGCGCCAGCGAGTAGCTCGCCACCTGGGGCGACAGGCCGTGGTCCTTCAGGTAGCTTGGCATGTGCACGCCGATGAACACCACCTGGAAGCCGCAGACGAAGTAGCCGGCCATCAGCAGCTGGAAGCTGGGGTAGGCAAACGCCTCGCGCAGCGCCTGCAGGATGGTCTGTTCCCGCTTGGGCGGCGTGGCGCCAGCGGCAAAGCCCGGCTCGTGCAGGCCCCAGGCCAGCGGAATGATGAGCAGGGCCGCCATGCCCAGCGCGACCAGCGCCTGCTGCCAGCCCAGGCTGCTGATGAGCCAGCCTTCGGTTGGCACCATGAGGAACTGGCCAAAGGAGCCGGCGGCGGCCGCCACGCCCATGGCCCAGGAGCGCTTTTCCAGGCTGACGTTGCGGCCGATCACGCCGTAGATCACGGCGTAGGTGGTGCCGGCCTGCGCCATGCCGATCAGCACACCGCAGGTCAGGGCGAACATCAGGGGGGTCGGCGCGTGGGCCATGCCGATCAGGCCCAGGGCGTAGAGGATGGCGCCGCCGAGGATGACCTTGAAGGCACCGAACTTGTCGGCCAGCATGCCGGCAAAGATGCCGGCAAAGCCCCAGGTCAGGTTCTGGATCGCCATCGCCAGCGCAAAGGTCTCGCGCGTCCAGCCCTGGGTCTGGGTGACGGGTT
>CAZJKR010000007.1:14703-15287 GCA_964546615.1 uncultured Curvibacter sp. | reverse complement strand
CAGGCCGAAGCCGTGGCGGATGCCCATGGACAGGGTGACGATCAGCGCGCCGCAGATCAGCACCTGGGCCATGGGGAGTTTCTTGTTGTGGGTACTCATCCCTGAACTGTAGCCAATCTGCCCGGAGCGTGCCGTCACTCCCGAGGCGGGCTGTACATGTATCCAGTTGTTTTTATGGCGAGCGACTACAATTGCCCGCCATGGCTCTTAAACCTACCACCGATTACTCCGAAGGCTCCATCCGCGTCCTCAAGGGACTGGAGCCGGTCAAGCAGCGTCCGGGCATGTACACCCGCACCGACAACCCGCTGCACATCATCCAGGAAGTGCTGGACAACGCCGCCGACGAGGCGCTGGCCGGCCACGGCAAGAAGATCAAGGTAACGCTGCACACCGACAGCTCGGTGAGCGTGGAAGACGACGGCCGCGGCATCCCGTTCGGCCTGCATCCGGAGGAAAAGGCGCCGGTGATCGAGCTGGTGTTCACCCGGCTGCACGCCGGCGGCAAGTTCGACAAGGGCAAGGGCGGCGCCTACAGCTTCTCCGGCGGCCTGCACGGTGTGGGCGTTTCCGTGACCAACGCG
>CAZJKR010000007.1:13167-14693 GCA_964546615.1 uncultured Curvibacter sp. | reverse complement strand
GCTGGCCAAGCGGCTGGAGGCCACCAGCTACCGCGAAGGGCAGGTGGCGCACCTGGTGTTCGAAGGCGGCGACGTCACGCAGCCGCTGGTGGCACGGCCAGCCGGCGAGGGCGATCGGAAACAGGGCACCACGGTGCGCGTCTGGCCCGACGCCAAATACTTCGAGTCCGCCGCTTTGCCCATGGGCGAACTCACCCACCTGCTGCGCAGCAAGGCGGTGCTGATGCCGGGTGTCAGCGTGTCGCTCATCAACGAGAAAACGCGCGATACCCAGACCTGGCAGTACAAGGGCGGTCTGGGCGACTACCTGATGCAGAGCCTGAATGCCGACCCGGTGATTCCACTGTTCACCGGTGAGGGGTATGCCGACGGTGGCAACGACAGCTTCGCCGAAGGCGAGGGCGCGGCCTGGGCCGTGGCCTTCACCGAAGACGGCACGCCGGTGCGCGAGAGCTACGTCAACCTGATTCCCACCAGCGCCGGCGGCACGCACGACAGCGGCCTGCGTGACGGCCTGTTCAACGCCGTCAAGAGCTTCATTGAACTGCACAGCCTGCTGCCCAAGGGCGTCAAGCTGCTGCCGGAAGACGTGTTCGCCCGCGCCAGCTATGTGCTGAGCGCCAAGGTGCTCGATCCGCAGTTCCAGGGCCAGATCAAGGAGCGCCTCAATTCGCGCGACGCCGTGCGCCTGGTGTCCAGCTTCGTGCGCCCGACATTGGAGTTGTGGCTCAACCAGCATGTGGAGTATGGCAAGAAGCTGGCCGAGCTGGCCATCAAGGCGGCACAGACGCGCCAGCGCGCCGGCCAGAAGGTCGAGAAGCGCAAGGGCTCGGGCGTGGCCGTGCTGCCGGGCAAACTGACCGATTGCGAGAGCCGCGACATCAGCCACAACGAGGTCTTCCTGGTCGAGGGCGACTCGGCTGGTGGCAGCGCCAAGATGGGGCGCGACAAGGAATGCCAGGCCATCCTGCCGCTGCGCGGCAAGGTGCTCAACACCTGGGAGGTGGAGCGTGACCGTCTGTTCGCCAACACCGAGATCCACGACATTGCGGTGGCCATCGGTGTCGATCCGCACGGGCCCGATGACACGCCGGATCTGTCCGGCCTGCGCTACGGCAAGGTCTGCATCCTGAGTGATGCCGACGTCGACGGCTCGCACATCCAGGTGCTGCTGCTCACCCTGTTCTTCCGCCATTTCCCCAAGCTGATCGAGGCCGGCCATGTCTACGTGGCGCGCCCGCCGCTGTTCCGCGTCGACGTGCCCGCCCGTGGCAAGAAGCCGGCCACCAAGGCCTATGCGCTGGACGAGGGCGAGCTCACCGCCATCCTCGACAAATGCGCCAAGGACGGCGTGGCGAAAGAGCGCTGCCAGATCAGCCGTTTCAAGGGCCTGGGCGAGATGAACGCCGAGCAGCTGTGGGAAACCACGCTCAACCCGGACACGCGCCGCCTGCTGCGCGTGCAGCTGGGCCTGATGGATTTTCTGCAGACCGAGAACCTGATCACCCAGCTCATGGGCAAGGGCG
>CAZJKR010000007.1:9493-13157 GCA_964546615.1 uncultured Curvibacter sp. | reverse complement strand
GCCCGCCGTGAGCTCATGGAGATTCATGGCGATTCGGTCGAGGTCGACATCTGATGGAATTCAGCATGTCGAGGGCGACGCTTTTTTCAAGGGAAATCAGGTCTTTGGCCTTGTCCTGTCTGTGCGGAGTGCTCTTGTTTTTGCAGCAAGCGGCGCATGCGGACGTCTGGGGCTACATCGATGCCCAGGGCCGGGGCCACTTCGCAGCCGAGCGGCTGGACGAGCGCTATGAGCTGTTCTTCCGGGCCGGCGGGCCGGCTGACGAGGCGCCGGCGGGGGATGCCCTGCGCTCGCTGGCGGTGCCCGCGGTGGCGCCCAAGCTGCTCGCCTTTTTCGAAGTCTCGCCCAGCTACAAGCAGGTCAAGCACCTGCTGCGCGAGGCGGCGCGTGACTACCGTGTGGACTACGCCTTGCTGCAGGCCCTGATCGCCACCGAATCGGGTTTTCGCGCCAATGCCGTCTCGCCCAAGGGGGCGGTGGGGCTGATGCAGATCATGCCGGCCACCGCCCAGCGTTATGGCGTCGCCGGTGATGCCAGGACGCCGGTGGCGCAAAAGCTCACCGAGCCGCGCACCAACATTCGCGTCGGTACGCGTTACCTGCGCGACCTGCTGGCCCTGTTCCCGGGGCAGCCCGAGCTGGCGCTGGCGGCCTACAACGCCGGCGAGGGTGCGGTGCAGCGTGCCGGCAACCGCATCCCGCCCTACCGGGAAACGCAGAATTACGTGCGCACCGTGCTGCAGCTGTATGCCGTGCTCAAGCCGCCGGCCTTGCGACCAGCGCCCGGACGTCCTGACCTGAACCTGGCCGGCGGTGCCGCCGGCCGCGGCAACATGCCCGCCCTGCAGGTGGCAGCGGTGCCGAATCCTTCCCCGACCGAGACCGACTAGTTCTGTCCCGCACGGCTGAGGTCATATGTCTTCCATCTTGTTCTTCAGTTCGAGAGGAGAGACGATAAAAAGAGCGAGAGTCTGATGTCTTGGGCAAGTTGCCAAAACCCATGGAGAGGTCTTGAAGTCCAAGGAATGTGTTTCGATAGGCTATGTACGAATGTGACGGGTTATGGGCGGACTCAGTAGCCCCTGACTAGCCAGCGGAGGGAAACAACAATGTTGAAGTTGAACGATCTTCCTGATTACCCAGCAATTCGGAAACTGGCTGCTGCGCTATGGCATATGGAGGCGCATCAACACGGTGCAGCCATCTTGGTCGGGGCGGGCTTTAGCCGTAGCGCAGCACGTCATGTCGATGGCGTAAAAAGGCTGCCTCTGTGGAATGAGTTCAGCAAAAAGCTAGCTGATGAACTCAATCCCGTCGACAAGGATTTGAGTTTTTCTGACCCCTTGCGGCTTGCCGAGGAATACCGAGCCTATTTTGGGCAGACGGCCCTGAATGACCAGATTCGCTATCAAATAGAGGACGAAGCTTGGCGGCCGGGTGGGCTATATGAAAACTTGCTGGTTTTGCCGTGGGCGGAGGTGATGACCACCAACTGGGATACGTTGCTGGAGCGTGCCGCCAAAGACATTCACAACCCTTACTACACCGCTGTTTCTAAGCCTGCGGATCTGGCATGGGCCTCATCGCCGCGCATTGTCAAGCTTCATGGAACGATTGGTGTAACCGACACCTTCGTTGCAGCTCAGGAGGACTACCGAAAGTATCCTCAAGAATTCGCGCCATTTGTCAATTTCGCGAGGCAAGTCTTCATTGAGAATGAGCTGTGCTTGCTCGGTTTCTCCGGAGATGATCCTAATTTTCTGCAGTGGGCAGGCTGGGTGCGAGATCATCTGGCCGATCACGCGCGCAAGATTTATCTGGTTGGGGCGTTGCACCTGTCGGCTGCGCGACGCAAGCATTTGGAGTCGATCAATATTGCGCCGATTGATTTGTGGGCGGCCGTACAAGATATTGATGATCATGACTTGCGACATCAAAAAGCAACTGCTTTGTTCTTGCAGGCACTACGCGAGGAAAATACAACGAAGCCCCATCAGTGGGCACCAGCCAGTCTGCATCGTCAGAAGGTTGCAGATGAAGACCATACACGTATGCACCAGGATCACGCGTACGCGGCTTCATTGCTGAGAGGTCAACTAGCGGAGCTGAAGAAAGATCGCGAAGCATATCCAGGTTGGCTGGTGTGCCCCCCAGCATTGCAATGGCGGCTTCAACACCAGCTGAATGATCCGTATCCCAGTGTCGGCAACATGGCTGCGCTTGAGCTTGATGATCGTGCCAAGCTACTGTACGAAATTGCGTGGCGATACAACCTTACGTTCGAGTACATCGCACCTTGGATGGCAGAGGAGCTATTCAAGGTTGCCAATCCTGACACGCCATGCGTCATTGGGAAGCGCCGACAGCTAGAAATTTCCCTGGTCTTGCTCAAAAACAGCCGTTGGTTGGAGGCGGATGACGAATCCGGCAAACAAGCCATTCAGGAGCACACGCAGGCGCTGAACGCCATACTAGAAAAACATGCGCAGTATCTGCCGGACTGTGCCGCTGAATTGGCCTACCACCAGGCGCTGGTGGCGCGGGATGCCTTGAACTATGCAGACATGGAAGCAGCCGTTGAAAAGATAGTAGGCGAAGACTCGGTCTGGAAGCTTCGGCAAGCGGCGTTGCTGATGGAGCTTGGGCGGTTTGACGAGGGAAGGGTGTTGATTGCTAAGGCTTATGGCGAGCTACGAGAAAACCATAGATGCGATCGCAATTCGATTCCTGTTTTGTCACGCTTGGCTTGGGCTCACTGGCTATTGAGAGCTGTAACACAGTATCAAAGTGGGAAGACGTTAGAGCCGTTGCCCGTAAGTCACAAGGACTGGCAATGCGATCCATGGACTTGGATCGAGGATATTCGAGTCAAGGCAACCGAGCAGCAAGAGCGATACCTCAAAAGTCAAAATTCAATTGAGCCGCTCTTTGAGCAAGGTCACTACAGGGATAATTCGGGGAATCGATTTTTCAGCAACCAAGTACCCAATTTCTTGCTGTTGGAGGGGCTGGCCAGAAGCGTCGGCATCCCCCTGTACTCGATGAATGTGGACCTGCTAGCCAGTACAGCGGAGAAGTTGGTTTTGGCTTCTGGTATCGGTGTTGAGTTATCAGATTCAACCTTCGCCATTCGCGCCGCACATAGTGAAAGTTCTGCGTCGATCAAAGAGGTCTTCACGCGCATCGGGGTGGCGCGAGCCTCACAGGCGACGGTCGATGAGTTGGCTGGCCGTCTTTTGTCTGGTATTGCCTATTGGCGGGAAAAACGTGTGCACGGCACCGGGGAGCAAGAAAGTCACGCCATTTCCGCACTACGTGTTCTGTTGGAAGTTTTGGCCCGATTGGCGGTGCGTGTGTCGTCAGATAAGGCTATAGACATATTCCGGCTGGCCGTCTCGATGGGGCGACAGCGAGATTTTCAGCATCACTGGCTGTCTGAGGCTCTGGGACACTTGTTGGACTACTCGCTGGAAAGTATCCCATCCTCAGCGCACGGTATTCTGCTGGCAGATGCCTTGGCATTTCCTTTGCCAGGAGAAATCGGTGACCGCAACTTTCCGCGCTGGCCCAACCCTGTTATCGAAGTTCACGATGCGCGTGAAACGTATCCGGCCATCGAGACGCGCGTTGGCGAGTTGGTGGATGCCGTTTCCCCAAGTAAATC
>CAZJKR010000007.1:5836-9483 GCA_964546615.1 uncultured Curvibacter sp. | reverse complement strand
AAATCTGCCACATCGACGGCTGCTTTATTGCGTCTTTTTCCGTTGGTTAAGAGTGGCTTTCTCAATAAAGCTGAGTGCGCCAGATTGGCCGAGCAGATTTGGGGTAGAGAACCGGCATACCAAGTCTTGCCTGGCGTAGATGTTTTTCCTCATGCCTTATTGCTTCTGCCTTCCTCAAATTCAAAGGCGGTCAGGACATTGGTTGAGCGGCACCTGTACGAGCACGGTGAACAGGTGCTGACGGACACACAGCAGGATTTGCGCAGCTGGCCCTCTCCCGAGTTGGATCGGGCGATCATGATCTATGCTGGCATGTCGAGCGCTGCAGCCAATCAGTCAACACGTCTGCTCCCAAGCGCAGAGCAGGCTGAATCATTGTTTGACCGCTTGATTGTTTGGCGCCCCTGGGAGATGCGGGATGACGCATTTGATTTCGGCAGGAGCCAGCGGGTTCGTCTGGCGGAAAGTATCGGGAGTGCGCTTTCTTATGCAATTGCACCCGCCTTATCCAAGGACGCAAATAATACTGAGCGATTCGAGAAGCTGTTCTCGTTGTACGAAGACGTAGAAGATGTCGTCTCGGTGATTCCTGCTTTCGTATATTTCTTCCATATCAGCGCTGACGTTGCCAGTAAAGTTGAAAAGATCATTCGCAAAGCCTTGCAGGGACGAGACACCAAGACAGTGTCTTACGCCGCCATCGCTTTGGTGAAGTGGGTGGAGTTGACTGGTCCAACAGAGAACACCCAGATAAGCAGTTTGATTTCAAGGATGGTCGCCATCATCGAATCGGGCCGTACCATAGGTTTGCCCCAGTTGCTGTCGGCTTCGAGAGAACTCCTGAGCCATCAACGAGTAACGGCAGAGCAAGTGGCGATGCTGGTCGAGGCTATTCCCAATACCTTTGATGCGGCCGATTACACGAATATTGTTCCTAATAGTCGAGAGGCGATAAGTGCATCCAGCATTCGGGCCGCGTGTGTCACGCTGGCGAGAACCATCATGGCAGAAGGCACAGAGAAATCCTATTTCGAATTGCAGAGAATGATCGATTCCGCAAGAAACGATCCTTTACCAGAAGTCCGTTTTGCCGTTCACGCATGATGGACCCATCTAACTCGTAACACATTACCTTATGAGCGAAGACCTTTTTCTCTCTATCGATCCGGATGCCTCGGACGATGCCCTGACCCTGGCTCACTACGCGCAGCAGGCCTACCTGGAATACGCACTCTCGGTGGTCAAGGGCCGCGCTTTGCCCGATGTGAGTGACGGCCAAAAACCGGTGCAGCGCCGCATCCTTTACGCCATGTCGCGCATGGGCCTGGGCTACAGTGGTCCCAGCGGCAACACCGCGGCCAAGCCGGTCAAGAGCGCGCGCGTGGTGGGTGACGTGCTGGGCCGCTTCCACCCGCACGGCGACCAGGCCGCCTACGACGCGCTGGTGCGCATGGCGCAGGATTTTGCCCAGCGCTATCCGTTGATCGACGGCCAGGGCAACTTCGGCAGCCGCGACGGCGACGGCGCCGCTGCCATGCGCTACACCGAAGCCCGGCTGGCGCGCATCACCAGTCTGCTGCTCGACGAGATCGACGAGGGTACGGTCGATTTCCAGCCCAACTACGATGGCTCCACCGAGGAGCCGCGGCAACTGCCGGCCCGCCTGCCTTTCAACCTGCTCAATGGCGCCAGCGGTATCGCCGTCGGTCTGGCGACCGAAATTCCCAGCCACAACCTGCGTGAAGTCGCCGATGCCTGCGTGGCGCTGATCAAGAGCCCTCGACTCAGCGACGAGGAGCTGTTGGCCCTGATCCCGGGGCCGGACTATCCGGGTGGCGGCCAGATCATCAGTCCGGCCACCGACATTGCGGAGGCCTACCGTACCGGTCGCGGTTCGCTCAAGGTGCGCGCGCGCTGGAAGATCGAGGACCTGGCCCGCGGCCAGTGGCAGCTGGTGGTGACCGAACTGCCGCCGGGCGTCAGCACCCAGAAGGTGCTGGAAGAGATCGAGGAGCTGACCAACCCCAAGGTCAAGGCCGGCAAGAAGGCGCTGACGCCCGAGCAGAACCAGCTCAAAGCCACGGTGCTGGCCGTGCTCGATGGCGTGCGCGACGAGTCATCTAAGGACGCGCCGGTGCGCCTGGTCTGTGAGCCCAAGACCAGCCGCATCGAGCAGCAGGAGCTCATCACCACGCTGCTGGCGCACACCAGCCTGGAGACCTCGGCCCCGATCAACCTCACCATGGTGGGGCTGGATGGCCGGCCGACGCAGAAGAACCTGCGCCAGATGCTGGAGGAGTGGGTGGCCTTCCGCCAGACCACCATCGAACGCCGTTCGCGTCACCGCCTGGACAAGGTGCTCGATCGCATCCACATCCTCGAAGGCCGGCAGCTGGTGCTGCTCAACATCGACGAGGTGATTGCCATCATCCGCCAGTCGGACGAGCCCAAGGCGGCGCTGATCGAGCGCTTCCGCCTGTCCGAGCGGCAGGCCGAAGACATCCTGGAAATCCGGCTGCGCCAGCTGGCGCGGCTGGAGGCGATCAGGATCGAGCAGGAACTCAAGGCGCTGCGCGAGGAACAGGGCAAGCTGGAAGAGATCCTGGGCAGCCCGGCCGCGCTGCGCCGCCTGATGGTGAAGGAGATCGAGGCCGACGCCAAGCTGTTCGCCGATGCGCGGCGCACCCTGATCCAGGCCGAGAAGAAGGCTGTGGCCGAGGTCAAGGTGGTCGACGAGCCGGTGACGGTGGTGGTGTCCGAAAAGGGCTGGGTGCGCGCGCGTACTGGCCATGGCCACGACGCCGCCAGCTTCGCCTTCAAGGCCGGCGACGGCCTGTACGGCACGTTTGAATGCCGTACGGTGGATACGCTGCTGGTGTTCGGCTCCAACGGCCGCGTCTACTCGGTGCCGGTGGCCAGCCTGCCGGGTGCGCGCGGCGACGGCCAACCGGTGACGACCCTGATCGAGCTGGAGGCCGGCACCCAGCTGGCGCACTACTACGCCGGCCCGGCCAACGCCTGGCTGCTGCTCTCCACTTCGGCCGGCTATGGTTTCCTGGCCACGGTGGAAAACATGATCTCGCGCCAGAAGGGTGGCAAGGCCTTCATCACCTGCAACGAGGGCGATACGGTGTGCCGCCCGTCGCCGGCCAATGTGCCGGCGCCGGGCGGTGCCGTGGCGTCCGCGCTGTACACGCCGGCCACCCACGTGGCCTGTGCTTCCACCGGCGGCCGCATCCTGACCTTCGAGATCACCGAACTCAAGCCCATGGCCAATGGCGGCCGCGGCCTGATGCTGCTGGACCTGGAGGCCAAGGACACGCTGGCGGGTGCCGCGGCCTACACGCGCAGCGTGAAGATCGAGGGCATCGGCCGTGGCGGCAAGGCACGCGAGGAGACGCTGGAGATCCGCAGCCTCAACAACGCCCGTGCCGCCCGGGGTCGCAAGGGCCGTGCGGCCGATCTGGGTTTCAAGCCGACCACCATCACGCGCGCCGAATAGTCAAACCTGATCGGGATCAAGACGCGGCTCGGGCAGAATCGCCGTTCATGAGCACACAGGTCGCGAAACAGCTGTTGGTTGCCGGTGGCGGCATCGGGGGGCTGGCCGCCACGCTGGCTGCCGCGCGGGCCGGCTGGCAGGTTCG
>CAZJKR010000007.1:0-5826 GCA_964546615.1 uncultured Curvibacter sp. | reverse complement strand
GCAGGGCTGGGGGCTGGGAGACACCTTGGCACAGGTGGCGGCCTTTCCGGAGCGTCTGCAGGTGCGCCATGCCCTCAGCGGCGCCGAGCTCGGCGTGCTGCGCCTGGGGGCCCAGGCGCAGCAACGCTACGGCGCTCCCTATGCCACCATCCACCGCGCCGATCTGCACCAGATGCTGCTGGCCGCCGTGCGCCAGCAGCACGGCGTCTGGCTGCAGCTGGACCAGACCGTGCGCCATTTCGCCGCTGGGCCTGATGCCGTGACCCTGCATACCGAGGCCGGCGTGGTGGTGGAGGGCGATGCGCTGGTCGGGGCCGATGGCTTGTGGAGCCCGGTACGCCAGCAATTGCTGGGTGATGCGTCGCCTCGCGTCACGGGCCACCTGGCCTACCGTGCCCTGCTGCCGCAGGCCAGCCTGCCCGCCGTGCTGCGCAGCCAGCAGATCACGGCCTGGCTCGGCCCCGACCTGCATGTGGTGCAGTACCCGGTGCGCTGCGGCGAATGGTTGAATGTGGTGGCGATCGTGCACGGTCATGTCCATGGCGGCCTGGAGGATTGGGACCACGGTGCGAATGCCGCCGACCTGAAGATGGCGCTGGGCCACACCTGCCGCGACCTGCAGGCGCTGATCGACGCGGTACCCGACTGGCGGCTGTGGGTGCTGTGCGATCGGCCGCCGCTGAGCGCTGCCGACCAGATGGCGCGCGGGCGCGTGGCCCTGCTGGGTGATGCCGCCCATCCCATGCGGCCCTATATGGCGCAGGGGGCTGGCATGGCGATCGAGGATGCCGCCGAGCTCGGCCGTTGCCTGGCACAGGTGGACGAGGTGCTCGATGTGAGCACCATGCTCGGCCGCTACGCCCTCAATCGCTGGCAGCGCAATGCGCGCGTGCAGGCGCGCTCGATCCGCAACGGTGAGATCTTCCACCTCGACGGCCCCCTGGCCTGGGCGCGCGATGCGTCCCTGAAATGGCTGGGAGAACGGCTGCTGGACGTGCCCTGGCTGTATGGCGGTGGCTGACGGGAATCAGGCCAGGCTGGCGTCCAGCGGCGGCAGCCCGTGCCGGGCGCGCGCCTTGTTGCAGGCGTAGTCACCTTCCTGAAACTCCCGGCAGGGGGAGGAGCGCCACTCATAGATGCCGCAAGCGACGGCTTGCCCGATCTGGCCGGTCAGGGCGGCGCAGCGGATCGGCACATGGTCGGTGCCGCGCATGCGGCAGGTGCTGCCGTTGACGTCCACCGCCAGTCCGTCCGGTACCGTGCCGCCCATGCTCTGGAGCTCATAGACCGCGAAGTCGACACGGAAGCTGGCGCAGCAGGCGCCGCAGGAGGTGCAGGCGGACATGGGGCCGGCAGGGGCTCAGAGTTTGCCGAGCAGCAGGTATTCCATGAGCGCCTTTTGCACGTGCAATCGGTTCTCTGCTTCGTCCCACACCACCGACTGCGGCCCGTCGATGACGTCGGCCTCGACTTCCTCGCCGCGGTGCGCCGGCAGGCAGTGCATGAAGAGGGCGTCCGGCCGGGCGGCACGCATCATGTCGACATCGACACACCAGTCGGCAAAGGCTTTTTTGCGGGCTTCGTTCTCGGCCTCATAGCCCATGCTGGTCCAGACGTCGGTGGTCACCAGATCGGCGCCGGCGCAGGCCTGCATCGGGTCCTGGAAGACCTTGTGGCACTCGCTCTTGACGCCGGCCACGGCCGGGTTGATCTCGTAGCCGCGGGGTGTGCTGACGTGCACGGTGAAGCCCAGCAGCTCGGCCGCCTGCAGCCAGGTGCTGGCCATGTTGTTGCCGTCGCCCACCCAGGCCACCGTCTTGCCGCGGATCGAACCGCGGTGCTCGATGTAGGTGAAGATGTCGGCCATGATCTGGCACGGGTGGTACTCGTTGGTCAGGCCGTTGATGACCGGCACGCGCGAGTACTCGGCAAAGCGCTCGATCTTGGTCTGCTCGTAGGTGCGGATCATCACCAGGTCGACCATGCGGCTGATCACGCGCGCACTGTCCTCGATCGGCTCCGCCCGTCCCAGCTGGCTGTCGCCGGTGGTCAGATGCACGACGCTGCCGCCGAGCTGGTACATGCCGGCCTCGAAGCTCACGCGCGTGCGCGTGGAGGCCTTCTCGAAGATCATGGCCAGCGTGCGGTCCACCAGCGGCTGGTGCTTCTCGTAGGCCTTGAACTTCTTCTTGATCAGCGCGGCACGCTCGAACAGGTAGGCGTACTCGTCGGCCGTCAGGTCGGTGAACTGCAGGTAATGCTTGAGGCTCATGTCTGGGTTTCCCGGGGGACTTCAGGCTTCGGCCAGGAACTGCAGTACCAGCGGCACCAGCAGGCTGACCACTTCATCGGCTTCGGCTTCGCTCATGATGAGCGCGGGCACCAGGCGAATCACGCTGTCGGCCGTCACGCTGATCAGCAGGCCGGCGTCTGCCGCACGGTTGACCAGCACGCCGCAGGGTCGGGCCAGTTCGACACCGAGCATCAGGCCCTGGCCGCGGACTTCCTTCACGCCGGCGTTGCCGGCGAAGGCGCGCTCCAGCGCGTCCTTGAGGTGGGCACCGACCCGTGCCGCATTCTCCAGCAGGCCATCCTCTTCCATGATGCGGATGGTCTCGATGCCGGCACGCATGGCCAGCGGGTTGCCGCCGAAGGTGGTGCCATGGTTGCCGGGCTGAAAGATGTTGGCCGCCTTGGGGCCGGCTACCACGGCACCCACCGGCACGCCCGAGCCCAGGCCCTTGGCCAAGGGCATGACGTCGGGCTGGATGCCGGCCCACTGGTGGGCGAACCATTTGCCGGTGCGGCCCATGCCGCACTGCACCTCGTCGATCATCATCAGCCAGTCGCGTTCGTCACACAGCTGGCGCACCGCGCGCAGGTAGTCGGCGCGCATCGGGTTGACGCCGCCTTCGCCCTGGATGGTTTCAAAAAACACCGCCACCACATTGGGATTGCCCTCGGTGGCCTTCTTCAGGGCGTCGATGTCGTTCAGCGGCACGCGGATGAAACCCTCCACCAGCGGGCCGAAGCCCTGCTGCACCTTGGGGTTGCCGGTGGCGCTGAGGGTGGCGATGGAGCGGCCGTGGAAGGCGCGCTCGTAGACCACGATCTCGGGCCTCTCGATGCCCTTGTCATGGCCGAACTTGCGCGCCAGCTTGAGCGCGGCTTCGTTGGCTTCCAGGCCGGTGGAGCAGAAGAACACATTGCTCAGGCCGGAGCGCTCCACCAGCATGCGGGCCAGTTGTTCCTGGCCCGGCACGTGGTAGTAGTTGGAGGTGTGGATGAGCTTGGCAATCTGGTCCTGCAGTGCCGGCACCAGTCTGGGGTGGTTGTGGCCCAGGGTGTTGACGGCAATGCCGGCCAGCGCATCGAGGTAGGGTTTGCCGTTGACGTCCCAGACACGGCAGCCCTGACCATGCGACAGCGCGATCGGGACGCGGCCGTAGGTGTTCATCACGTGCGGCGACGAGGCTTCGAGGAGTTGCGGGGCGGCGGCGTTCATGGTCTTCACACTCCGAAGTGGCACAAAACAAGGCGGCCCAACGCAGGTTGGGCCGTTGAGCCCAGATTTTAGACTCAGAGTCCGGCCCCGTTGAACTCCGTCCGAGGTCGCCGGATGGCTTGGCCACAGGGGCGGGGCATCGGGCCTCAAGTCTTATATAAGATACAATACCGACAAGCCCCACCGAGGCCGGACCAGCCGCTGTACCCAGCCCGTGTCTGGCAAACGAGTCTCTATCCGATGGTCTCCAACGCCGCCAAAGAAGTCTTCATCCTGGGATTGACCCGCACGGGCAAGACTTTCCGTCCCAGCGACTGGGCCGAGCGCCTGGCTGGCGTGATGAGCCAGTTCCGCCCTGGCGGCCCGCAGCCCGGCAGCCATCTGGGTTATTCACCCTGGTGCGTGCCGACCACCCTGGACGGCGTGAAGTGCGTCGTGGTGCACCGCGATCTGCGCGATGCCGAACCCATGGCCTGGGATTTCTGTCTGAATTTTGCCCGTGACAACGAGTTGCAGCTGCGTGAAGGCAACGGCAACGGCCAGCCCGGCAACTGAAGCACCCCCCGCTCCGTTCGATGAACGGCACCGGCCACAAAAAAGCCGCTCGGAAGAGCGGCTTTTCTGCTTTGCTGACAGCGCACCCGTTACAAACGGCAGAAGGGCAAGCCCTTCCGTGCGATGTGCCTGACGATCAGGCGGCGGCCAGGGCCTTGACCTTGGTCGACAGGCGGCTCTTGTCGCGAGCGGCCTTGTTCTTGTGGAAGATGCCCTTGTCGGCCACGGTGTCCACCACGGCCTGCATCTTGGCAAACAGCTCGGTGGCCTTGGCCTTGTCACCGGTCAGAACAGCCTTTTCGACGTTCTTCACGGCAGTGCGGTATTTGGAGCGCAGGGAGGTGTTGGCTGCATTGAGCTTCACGTCCTGACGTGCGCGTTTACGGCCCGACGCCAGGCGCGGGTTCTTTTTCTTCGGCTTTCCAGATGCCATATCAGTAGTTCCTTGTGTCTGTGGATGATGTCAGCAAAGCCGGCTATTGTAGCAGTTCGCTGCCGCCGGGGGTGAGCAGGCGCTCAGCCGCCCGGGTGGACGGGCTACACTCCGGGTCATCTATGCGTGAAAACAGGATCTCGTCGCCGTGAGCCTCTTCAAAGCCGCTTCGACGGTTTCCCTGCTGACCCTGGTTTCGCGCATCACCGGCCTGGCGCGCGAGCTGCTGATCGCCGCCACCTTCGGCGCCAGTGCCCTGACCGACGCCTTCAACGTCGCCTTTCGCATCCCCAACCTGTTTCGCCGCCTGTTTGCCGAAGGCGCGTTCAGCCAGGCCTTCGTGCCGGTGCTGGCGGCTGCGCGGACGCAGGAAGGGGAGGCCGCCACCCGGCTGCTGGTCGATCGCGTGGCCACGGTCATGGTCTGGGCCCTGCTGTCGGTGAGCGTGCTGGGGGTGCTGGCGGCCCCGCTGCTGGTCTGGGCCATGGCCAGCGGCCTGCGTCAGGCGGAAGCGGGGGCGGCCTTCGATGTCGCCGTCGTCATGACGCGCTGGATGTTTCCCTACATCGCCTTCATGTCATTGGTGGCCCTGGCCGCTGGCGTGCTCAATACCTGGAAGCGCTTTGCCGTCCCTGCGGCCACGCCAGTGCTGCTCAACGTGGCCATGATCGCGGCGGCCTGGTTCGGGGCGCCCTGGTTCCAGCGTCTGGGGCTTGAGCCGATCTATGCGCTGGCCATGGGGGTGATGGCGGGCGGTGTGCTGCAGTTGGCGGCGCAGCTCCTGGCCCTGCGCAAGCTGGGCCTGTTTCCGACCATCGGGCTGGGTCTGGCCAGCTTGCGCACCGCCTGGCGCGACCCGCACACCCAGCGCATTGCCAAGCTCATGGTGCCGGCCCTGCTGGGGGTGAGCGTGGCCCAGATCTCGCTGCTGATCAACACCCAGATCGCTTCCCACCTGGCACCCGGCAGCGTGAGCTGGCTCAGCTACGCCGACCGTCTGATGGAGTTTCCCACGGCGTTGCTGGGTGTGGCCCTGGGGGTGGTGCTGATGCCGCAGCTGGCAGCCGCCAAGGCGGCCGATGATGCGGCGCGTTACTCCGCCATGCTGGACTGGGGGCTGCGCCTGGTGGTGTTGCTGGCCGTGCCCTGCGCGCTGGCGCTGCTGACCTTTGCCAAGCCGCTGGTGGCGGTGCTTTATCACTACGGCGCCTTCAGCGAGCGGGATGTGCACCAGACGGCCGTGGCGCTGATGGGCTGGGGGGTGGGGCTGGCCTGCCCCATCTCCTTGAGGAACCGATCCACGGAATCCAGGGTCTTTCCCAGGGTCAGGGCC
>CAZJKR010000006.1:30013-33903 GCA_964546615.1 uncultured Curvibacter sp. | reverse complement strand
CCATGGCCGGCCTGATCTCCAACATGGGTTACGGCGGCGGCCTGTTCCTCATGGGCTGGACCGGCGGCTACGTGCTGCTGGCCATGCTGCTGGCGCCCTACCTGCGCAAGTTCGGCAAGTTCACCGTGCCCCAGTTCATCGGCGACCGCTTCTACTCGAAGTCCGCCAGCACCGTGGCCGTGATCTGCCTGCTGACCGCCTCCATCACCTACATCATCGGCCAGATGACCGGTGTCGGTGTGGCGTTCTCGCGCTTCCTGGGCGTGTCCAGCGACGTCGGCATCTACATCGGCATGGCCATCGTGTTCGCCTACGCCGTGTTCGGCGGCATGAAGGGCATCACCTACACCCAGGTGGCGCAGTACATCGTGCTGATCCTAGCCTACACCGTGCCGGCCGTGTTCATCTCGCTGCAGCTGACCGGCAACGCCATTCCGCAACTGGGCCTGGGCGGCACCTTCGAGGGAACCGACATGTCGCTGCTGGCCAAGCTCGACCAGGTCGTCACCGACCTCGGCTTCGGCAAGTACACCACGTCCCTGCCGGGCAGTACCCTGAACATGTTCATGTACACCCTGTCGCTGATGATCGGCACGGCCGGTCTGCCACACGTGATCATGCGATTCTTTACCGTGCCTTCGGTGAAGGACGCGCGTTCGTCGGCCGGTTGGGCACTGGTGTTCATCGCCATCCTCTACACCACGGCGCCTGCCGTGGCGGCCATGGCCAAGCTGAACCTGCACGGTACGGTCAACACCGCCGTCAAGGCCGGTGGCGATCTGTATGCGCCGGAAGCCAGCCTCAAGGCCGAAGACCGTCCGGACTGGATGAAGCGCTGGGAAAAGACCGGCCTGCTGAAGTTCACCGACAAGAACGGTGACGGCCGCATCCAGTACTACAACGACGCCACCAAGAACCCTGACGTCAAGGCCAAGGCCGAAGCCGCCGGCTGGAAGGGCAACGAGCTGACGGTCAACGCCGACATCATGGTGATGGCCAACCCCGAGATCGCGCTGCTGCCCAACTGGGTGATTGCGCTGGTCGCCGCCGGTGGCCTGGCCGCTGCGCTGTCGACGGCTGCTGGCCTGCTGATGGCGATTTCGTCTGCCGTGTCGCACGACCTGGTCAAGGGTGTGTTCGCGCCCAACATCAGCGAGAAGGGTGAACTGATGGCTGGCAAGATCGCCATGGCCGTGGCCATCGTGATCTCCGGCTGGCTGGGCCTGAACCCGCCGGGCTTCGCGGCCGGTACGGTGGCGCTGGCCTTCGGTATTGCCGCCTCTTCGCTGTTCCCGGCCATCATGATGGGTATCTTCAGCAAGAAGATGAACAAGGAAGGCGCCATGGCCGGCATGCTGGCAGGCCTGTTCGTCACCCTGTTCTACGTGTTCGCACACAAGGGCATTCTCTTCATCAAGGGCACCGAGTACCTGGGCCTGATCGGTGGCGCCAACAGCTTCTTCGGCATCACGCCGGAAGCCTTCGGTGCCGTCGGTGCGATGGTGAACTTCGCCGTGGCCTTCGCGGTCGACAAGGTGACCAAGGAGCCGCCGGAGCACATCCAGCACATGGTGGAAGCCGTTCGCATCCCGCGTGGCTCCAAGGCCGTGGATGGCGCCCATTAAGGCACGTCCCCCGACCTGAAAAAGCGTGTCAGCACCCGTGTGGCCCTCGTGCCGCCGGGTGCGACAATCGAGGCCCTGCCAGCCTGCGCTGGCAGGGCTTTTCAACTTCTGCAGCCGGTCGTTCTGGCGGCTGCAGGTACCGGAGTGACGGATGGTTTTTGACGTCAGCGTTGCCCTGACATGGATTCTTTTTCTGGCCATGTTCCCGATCGCCTTCTTCTGGCTGCGCCGTGCCTGGCGCATCCTGGTGCGGCGTGATTTTTCCGAAGTGGCCCTCAAGCGTGGGGCCGCGCCACCCAACCCTGAAAAGTTCGCCCCCTACGAACTGGTGATCAACCTGCTGGGCGGCGTCGTCCTGCTGGTGGTCATCGTCGCCGTGCTGCTGGGGCAGCTGGACTACGGCACCTGGAGTGCCATCGCCGGCAGCACCATCTGGTGCAAGTTCTTCGCCAGCTTTGCCTTGTCGCGCCATGCGCACATCGCCGCGCCCAAACACCGGGCCTGAGAGAGGCGCCCACCCTGCGTAAGAGCAGGGTAAGCGCTTGCCGCACAATGCAGGCTACCGGGGGCGCCGTACCGGCGCCCGGACCGGACAAGGAGACGGCATGGTCGACATTCCGCGCGACACCCCCCCCGGCAACGGCCGGCCGGGCCAGAGCAGGCGCCGCTTGTTGCTGCTCGCCCTGGCAGGGGTCGGTCTGCTGCTGGCCGCCTGGCTGGCCTTCACGGTGTTTCTGGTCGGCTCCACCCTGGAGCCGGTGCAGCGCGAGGCCCTGGCCGCGCTGCTGGCACCCCGCCTGCCGCTGGTCGGCATGAGCTGGCTGATCGTGCTGATGCTGCTGGCGCTGCTGCTGCAGGGCGTCGTCCGTCGTTACCTGCTGGCCCCGGCACGTCTGCTGGAGCAGACGCGTGTGCTGCTCGCCGCCGACACGCCGCAGCAGATAGATCCGGCCCAGGTGCCCGGTCTGCAGGCGCTGGCGCAGGCCGTCAACGACCTGGCGCGGCAGCGCGACGGTCTGCGCCAGGACATCGTGCAACGCGTCGAGCAGGCCAGCCGCCATCTGCAGCAGGAGAGGAACCGCCTGGCGGCACTGCTGTCCGAGCTGACGCAGAGTGTGGTGGTCTGCAACCTCGACGGCCGCATCGTGCTCTACAACAGCCGGGCGCGGATGCAGTTCCGCACCCTGTCGCAGGCGCCGACATTGGCCGATGGGGCCGAGCTGATCGGCATCGGCCGTTCGATCTACGCCGTCTTCGACCGCCAGATGGTGGCCCACGCGCTTGAAGCCCTTGAACTCCGGTTGGCGCGCGGGGCGGCCACGCCCACCGCCCAGTTCGTCACCACCTCGCATGCCGGCCAGCTGCTGCGCGTGCAGATGGCCGCGGTGCGCAGCGGCGATGCCGCCGCAGGCCAGGGAGACGGCATCAGCGGTTTCGTGCTGATGCTCGACAACGTGACGCGCATCTTCCAGGAGGAAACCCGGCGCGACCAGGCAATGCATGCGTGGGCCGAGGCGGCGCAGTCATCGCTCGGGGTGCTGCGGGCGGCGGCCGACCGGTTGGCGGCGCCGGAGCTGCCCGACGCCGAACGGGCGCGCAGCCTGGCGCTGGTGCGCGACGAGGCGAGCGACATGCACCGGCGCCTGAACGAGTTGCTGCAGACCACGGCGCGGGCACAGAAGACACGCTGGCCCCTGGAGGACATGCTGGGGGCGGATCTGCTGCTGGCGGCGCAGCGGCACTTGCAGGCCCATAGTCAGCGCCCGGTGACCGTGGTCGAGAGCCCGGGCGAGGTCTGGCTGCGCGTTGACAGCTATCTGGTGCTGCAGGCCCTGGCCTACATGGCCGGCCGGCTGGTGGAGGAGTTCGGCGTCAAGTTTCTGCAGCTGCGGCTGCGTCCGGCCCAGGGCTGCGTTCACCTCGATCTGATCTGGGAAGGGCATGCGGTGAGCACCGAAACCGTGATGACCTGGAAGATGGACGCGATGAATCTCGGCGGCGGCGAGGGCTCGCCGCTGAGCGTGCGCGATGTGGTGGAGCGCCACGGTGGCGAGATGTGGTTCGAGCGCGAACGCGTACGGCACCAGGCCTACTTCCGTTTCGAACTGCCGCAGGCCCAGGCGCAGGAGCCCCTGGCGGCAGCGTCCGCGCCCGGCGACAGCCGGCCCGAGTTCTACGACTTCGATCTGTTCCAGGTGACCGATGAGAGCCGGGCGCTTGACGAGCGACCGCTGGCGTCTCTGGCCTATACCGTGTTTGACACGG
>CAZJKR010000006.1:16743-30003 GCA_964546615.1 uncultured Curvibacter sp. | reverse complement strand
CCACCGGCCTGAACCCGTCCGAGGGCGACGAGATCATCCAGATCGGCGCGGTGCGGGTCGTCAACGGCAAGCTGCTGCGCCAGGAGTGCTTCGACCAGCTGGTGGATCCGGGGCGGGTGATTCCGGCGGCGTCGATCCCGATCCACGGCATCACGCAGGACATGGTGCGCGGCAAATGCCGGATCACCGAGGTGCTGCCGGCCTTCCATGCCTTCGCCCAGGACACCGTGCTGGTGGCCCATAACGCGGCCTTCGACATGCGCTTTCTGCAGCTCAAGGAGGCCGCCACCGGCCGGGTATTTCACCAGCCGGTGCTCGATACCCTGTTGCTTTCCGCGCTGGTGCATCCGAATCAGGAGTCGCATCGCCTGGAGGCGATCGCCGCGCGTTTCAACATCAACGTGCTGGGCCGGCATACCGCGCTGGGCGACGCCATCGTCACGGCCGAGGTGTTCCTGCGACTGATCCCGCTGTTGCAGGCCATGGGCATTCACACCCTGCGCCAGGCCCGCGAAGCAGCACAGAACACCTACTACGCCCGCATCAAGTACTGAGCGGTGCTGAAGTGGGGGGGCCGGCTTCAGGCCTTCAGGTAGCGCTGGCTCAGCACGCTCTGCAGCGACTGCACCACGCCGAAGGCGTCCTTGAGCTGGCTGCGTTCGAAGTTCGAGATCTCGCGTAACGACAGGTAGTTGTCCAGTGCCAGGCCCTGGCCGGTCTGGCGCATCTGGTGCGTGATCCGCAGGCGGGCCAGGAACTCCAGCGCATCGCGCAGATCGCGCGCACTTTGCGCGCTGACTTCGCCCGACTGGGCCGCCAGTTCCAGCCGGTCGTGGGTGTTGACGGCGGCCAGGCCGCCGGCCAGGGCGTAGATGCGGGCCAGGTCGACGATGGGCGCGATGCCGCTGTGTTTGAGGTCCACGGTGCCGGCATGTTCGCCACCGCGGATCAGGCTGATCTGGCCGAACAGGCCCAAGGGCGGGCGCAGCTTGAGTGCATTGCCGACCATGTGGGCCAGGAACAGGCTGTTGCCGCGCGTCTTCTGCAGTACCTCCTGGCGCAGGCCGTCGAGCAGGGCTGCCTGGCCATGGATGGCACGCAGATCGAAGAAGACGCTGGTGAGCATCAGGGCCTTCGGCTCGGGTGTGTCGATCCACTGCCGGAAGTACTGCGCCCAGCGCTGCCGTGGCTGGCGCCAGGCATCGGTCATGGCCATCATCTCACCCGGACAGTGGATGTAGCCGCAGGCGGCAAGGCCGTCGCAGACAAAGCGCGACAGGGCGCTGAAATACGCGCCGTGGCGGCTGGCATCGTAGTGGTCGTCCAGTACGAGGCAGTTGTCCTGGTCGGACTTGGCGGTCTGTTCGCTGCGTGCCTGCGAGCCCGCCGCCACCCAGACATAGTCCACCGGAGCCGGACCGAACTCGCGCTCGGCCAGCTGCAGCAGGCGGGCGGTGAGCGCGTCGGTGATCGACGTGATGATGTGGCCGATGGTGTAGGCGCTGGCCTGGGCTGCGGCCAGATTGAGCTGCAGCGGCTTGACCTGGCGGCTGATTTCGACCAGGCCGGCGATGTCGGACTGACGGTGGATCTCGCTGACCATGTAGACCGAAGAGCTGCGGCGCTGGCCGCTCAGGTCGGAGGCCGAAACCATGCCGGCGATCGTGCTGCCATCCATGACCGGCAGATGGTGGATGTTGTGCCGGGTCATCAGCAGCAGGGCCTCGAAGGCGGTTTGCCGCACCTCGGCGGTCACCGGATTGCGGGTGGCGATGTCGGTCAGCGGACGGCGCAGGTCGAGGTCTTCGGCCAGCACGCGGTTGCGCAGGTCCCGGTCCGTGACCAGGCCCAGCAACCGGCCTTGCTGTGCCAGCAGGACCGAGGAGACGCCTTCGTCACGCATCAGCCGGGCCGCTTCCAGAATGCTGGCATCGGGTGGCAGGGTGACAGGCGGGCGCTGCGCCAGTTGACGCAGGGGCAGGTTCAGCAACTGGTCGATGCCTTGTGTGTTGCGGGTTGCGGCCGGGCCGACGGTCGCCAGTGGCGCCGGCACAGCGGGGAAAAAAGCCAGCAGATCAGGCCGCTGCAGCAGCAGTTGCTCCAGCACCTCCGCGGTCCAGACCAGCACCTCGGCCGCATTGGCGGCGACCACCTGGCATGCGCCCTGCAGCGCCACCGGGGTCACGCCGGCGCCCAGCCATTCGCCGGCCTGGAAATGTTGCGCATGGCCGAGGTCGAGGTCCTGCAGCTCCACCGTGCCATGCAGGATCAGCAACAGCTGGTGCGCCAGATCGCCTTGCCGGACCAGGATATCCCCTGCGGCATGGGTCTGGCGCTGCATCTGACGCAGCAGGGCGTCGCGCTGTGCGGCCGTCAGCAGGCCCAGGACGCGGTGCTTGGCGAGAATTTGGTCGGGATCGATTTGCGGCAGGGCCATGGGTGTCGAAGGCGGCGGGTCAGGGTGGGTCCATTGTTGCAGACGCCGCACCAGGGCCCGCCGGTCCTGCTTGGCCGGCCATGAGAGAGCAGATGTGCCGCGGGGGCCGGGCTTCAGCGGCGGAAGCGGCCGTCGGCGCTGATGATGGCCAGGTCGGCAAAGTCGAGGCCGGTGTGGTCCTTGGGGCTGTAGCTCACTTCCAGTCCGCCCAGGTCGAACTTGCTCATGCTTTCGAGCGCCGCGTGGATCTTGTCGCGGCTGGGTTTGCCGTTGGTGCGGCGCAGGGCTTCCACCAGCACCTTGGCGGCAGCAAAGCCCTCCAGCATGGCGGGGCTGACTTCGGCCACGTCCCTGGCGCGTGCCAGGTCGGTGGCCCCCTTGACCAGGCCATAGGACAGCGACTGGGGGAAGACCTGCGAGACGATCACGCCACGCGCATGCTCGCCCAGGCTCTTGATGAAGCCCCCCGAGGCGTTGTTGGACAACGTGACCACCTGGCAGTTGCTGCCGGCCGCACGGAAGGCCTTGAGGCCGTCCACAACGGCGGCGCCGGACGCGATCAGGATGACGGCCTGGGCGCCGGATTGGGCAACCTGCGGCGCGATCTTGGAAAAATCCGGTTTGGCGCGGTCGAATTTTTCCAGCACCACCGGTTTGAGTTTGGCGGCGTCCAGGCCTCTTTGTGCCCCCGCCAGACCATCGGCACCGAAGCTGTCGTCCACATGGACCACCGCGATCCTGTTCATGCCGATGGTGGCCAGGTGCGTGACAGCTTTCTCCGCTTCGCGCTGGTAGGTGGCGCGCACATTGAAGATGTACTTGCGTACCGGCTGGTGCAGCGTCATGGCCCCGGTGGAAGGGGCGATCAGCGGCACGCCGTGCCGCTCAAGCAGCGGCGCCAGAGCCTCGGTGTGCGGCGTGCCGCGATTGAGGAACATGGCGGCCACATTCTGTTCCTCGATCAGCTTGCGCGCATTGTCGGCCGCCAGTTTGGGATCGAACTGGTCGTCGAGCGAAATCAGCTCGATCTTCTGGCCGTTGATGCCGCCCTTGGCATTGATGCTGTCCAGGTAGAGTTTGGCGCCCTCGGTGGTTTCCTTGACGCCGGCGGCAACCGGGCCGCTGAAGCCGGCCGTCTGGCCGATCAGGATCTGGGCGGAGGCGGCGCTGCAGGCCAGTGTAAGCAGGGCCGGCAGCAGGATCTTGCGGTTCCACATGATGTCTCGGGGCTCCTCGTTGACTGGGGCGATTGTGAAGTTTAAGGGCGTGTGGAGGCGTATCCGGCTGTAACAGTCGCGCAAAACCCCGGCGCCGGCCGGGGCGGGGGCGACTGCCTAGAATGTCTGGCCTGATCTGAAAGCAAGCCATGACCCAGGGGACCATCCGCATCCGCGGTGCACGCCAGCACAATCTCAAGAATCTCGATCTCGACATCCGGACCGGCGAATTGACGGTGGTCACCGGTCCCAGCGGTTCCGGCAAGTCCAGCCTGGTGTTCGACACGCTGTACGCCGAAGGCCAGCGGCGTTATGTCGAGACCTTCAGCGCCTATGCGCGCCAGTTCCTGGAGCGCATGGACAAGCCGGCGGTGGACAAGGTGGAGGGCGTGCCGCCGGCGATCGCCATCGACCAGACCAACCCGGTGCGCTCCTCGCGCTCCACGGTGGGCACGATGACCGAACTCAACGACCACCTCAAGCTGCTGTTTGCGCGTGCCGGCCAGCTGTTCGATCGCACCACGGCCTTGCCGGTGCGCCACGACAGTGCCGACAGCATTTATGCCGAGCTGCAGGCGCGTGCAGCCGAACTGGGTGAGGCTGAGCCGCAGGACTCGCCGGTCGGGCCGCGGCTGGTGCTGACCTTTCCCGTGGAGTTGCCGTCCGGCACGACCGAGACGGAGGTGGTCCAATGGCTGTCTGCCAGCGGGTTCACCAAGGTGCAGGCCGAGCGCGAGGTGGCCACGCCGGCCGGCCCGCGCAAGGTGCTGGACGTGGTGGCCGACCGCTTCCGCTTCAACCATGCCGAACGCGCCCGCGTGGTCGAGGCCATCGAGGTCGCGCTCAAGCGCGGCAGCGGCCGCATGACGGTTTACGTGCTGCCGCAAGCGGGTAGCGAGGCCGCTCCGGACTTGTGGAAATTTTCCACCGGCCTGCACTGTCCGGAAAGCGACCTGCGCTACGCCGACCCCATCCCGTCCATGTTCTCGTTCAACTCGGCCGTCGGCGCCTGCGAGGTCTGCCGCGGCTTCGGCCGCGTGATCGGGGTGGACTATGGCCTGGTGATCCCGAATGACAAGCTCACGCTGCGTGCCGGCGCCATCAAGCCCATCCAGACCCCGGCCTGGGCCGAATGCCAGGACGACCTGATGCGCCATGCCGAAGCCGCCGGCATTCCGCGCGACACGGCCTGGAACAAGCTCACGCCCGAGCAGAAGGACTGGGTTCTTTACGGCTCGCCCAACTGGAATGGCAAGTGGAACCAGCAGTGGTATGGCGTCAAACGCTTCTTCGAGTATCTGGAGAGCAAGGCCTACAAGATGCACATCCGCGTGCTGCTGTCCAAGTACCGCAGTTACACGCCCTGCACGGCCTGTGCTGGCGCGCGCCTGAAGACCGAGAGCCTGCTCTGGCGCATCGGCAGCAAGGCCGATGCCGATGCGGTGCTCGATCCGGCCAGACGCTTCCTGCCCGCCGGCGTGCAGTGGACACGTGCGCAGCTGGAGGCCCTGCCCGGCTTGTGCCTGCACGACCTCATGCTCATGCCGTTGGACCGGTTGCGCGACTTCTTTGAGCGCATCCGGCGCAGTGAGCTGGCCCTGCCCACGCACGGCCAGGGAGAGACCCAGGCGCTGCGGCTGCTGTTCGAAGAGATCACAACCCGTCTCAAGTACCTGTGTGACGTCGGCATCGGCTACCTCACGCTGGACCGCCAGAGCCGCACGCTGTCGGGCGGCGAGGTGCAGCGCATCAACCTGACCACGGCCCTGGGCACCTCGCTGGTCAATACCCTGTTCGTGCTGGACGAGCCCAGCATCGGCCTGCACCCGCGCGACATGCACCGCATCATCGAGGCCATGCACCGCCTGCGTGATGCCGGCAACACCCTGGTGGTGGTCGAGCACGACCCGGCCGTGATGTTCGCGGCCGACCGCATGATCGACATGGGCCCCGGCCCGGGCGAGCGCGGCGGCCAGATCGTCTTCGACGGCAGCACGGATGATTTGCGCAATGCCGATACTCTGACTGGCGCCTACCTGGGTGCGCGCAAGCAGGTCGGTATGGGTTTCAAGCGCATGGTGGCCGAGAACACCCCGCGCCTCGTCCTCGAAGGCGCGCGCGAGCACAACCTCAAGAACATTTCCATTGACATCCCCCTGGGCCGCCTGGTCTGCGTCACCGGCGTGTCGGGTTCAGGCAAGTCCACCCTGATCCAGGACGTGCTGGCGCCAGCGTTGATGCGCCATTTCGGCAAGACCACCGAGACGCCGGGCGCGTATGAGCGGCTGCTGGGCGCCGAGCAGCTGGCCGACGTCGTCTTCGTCGACCAGTCGCCCATCGGCAAGACCGCGCGCTCGAACCCGGTCAGCTACGTGGGCGCCTGGGATGCGCTGCGCGAGATCTATGCCAACGCACCGCTGTCACGCCAGCGCGGCTACACCGCGGCCAAGTTCAGCGCCAACAGCGGCGACGGCCGCTGCCCCACCTGCGGCGGCTCGGGCTTCGAGCACGTGGAGATGCAGTTCCTCAGCGACGTCTACCTGCGCTGCCCGGACTGCGACGGCAAGCGCTACCGGCCCGATATCCTGGAGATCACCATCGAGCGCGGCGGCAGGTTGCTCAACGTGGCTGACGTGCTGGAGCTCACCGTCAGCGAAGCCGCGGGCCTGTTCGCCAACGACCGCGACGTCATCCGCGCCCTGCAGCCCATCGTCGACGTGGGCCTGGAATACGTGCGCCTGGGCCAGCCCGTGCCCACGCTCTCGGGCGGCGAGGCGCAGCGCCTCAAGCTCGCCGGTTTCCTGGCCGAGGCGGCCAGGAGCGCCAGCAGCAGCCGGCAGGCCGTGGCAAGGAAGGGCACGCTGTTCCTGTTCGATGAACCTACTACCGGCTTGCATTTCGACGACATTGCCAAGCTGATGCGTGCGTTGCGCAAGCTGCTCGACGCTGGCCATTCGCTGCTCGTGATCGAGCACAACCTGGACGTCATGCGCGCCTCAGACTGGCTGATCGACCTCGGCCCCGAGGGCGGCGAGGCCGGTGGCCAGGTGGTGGCCGTGGGCACACCGGAGGAGGTGCGGCAGCACCCCGCCAGCCACACCGGCCGCGCCCTGCGCGAGTATGCGCTGGCCATGGGTGAGGTACACGAGGCGCAGGACGGTGCGGCGCGTTTCATCCCGCAGGCCTTCACGCCCGGTCACAAGCCGGTGCGCAAAAAGTCGGACGCGCCGGACGCGATCCAGATCGTCAATGCCAAGGAACACAACCTCAAGAGCCTGAGCGTCGACATCCCGCGCGGCAAGTTCAACGTCATCACCGGCGTCAGCGGCTCGGGCAAGTCCACGCTGGCCTTCGACATCCTGTTCAACGAGGGCCAGCGCCGCTACCTTGAATCGCTCAACGCCTACGCGCGCAGCATCGTGCAGCCGGCTGGTCGGCCCGAGGTGGACGCGGTCTACGGCATCCCGCCCACGGTGGCGATCGAACAGCGCCTGAGCCGCGGCGGCCGCAAGAGCACGGTGGGCACCACCACCGAGGTCTGGCATTTCCTGCGCCTGCTGTTTGTCAAGCTGGGTGTGCAGCACTGCATCCACGACGGCGTCACCGTGGCGCCGCAGACGCCGGACAGCATCCTGGCCCAGCTCATGAAGCAGTTCAAAGGGCAGGAGATCGGCTTGCTGGCGCCGCTGGTGATGAACCGCAAGGGCGTCTACACCGAGTTGGCCGAATGGGCGCGCCCGCGCGGCTACACCCATCTGCGCGTGGATGGCAACTTCCTGCCCACGCAGGGATTCCCGCGCATCGACCGCTTCAAGGAGCACACCATCGAGTTGCCGGTGGCCAGCCTGACGGTGGACCCCGCCAACGAGGCGGTGCTGCGCCAGGCGCTCACCACCGCGCTGGAACATGGCAAGGGCGTGCTGCATGTGCTGAGCCAGCTCGATGGCCTGGCCGAGGTGATGAAGAGCGGCGGCCCGACGGCGCACATCGGCACCCTGCACGTGCACTCCACCCAGCGCGCCTGCCCGGTCTGCGCCACCTCCTATGCCGAGCTCGATCCGCGCCTGTTCTCCTACAACAGCAAGCACGGCTGGTGCCCGGACTGCGTGGGTACCGGCGTCAAGCTCAGCAAGGAGCAGCGCAAGGCGCTGGACGATTCGGTGCGCGACGACAAGGACAAGGGCCGTGAGCAGACCTTTGCCGAACCCGAGATGGAAGACCTGGCCGATGTTGCCTGCCTCAGCTGCGAGGGCACGCGCCTGAATGCCACGGCGCGCGCCGTGAAGTTTGCCGGTGTCGGCATTGCCGAGATCGCCCGTCTGAGTGTGAGCGACGTGCGCGCCTGGGTCGAGACGCTGCAGGTGATCGGTCGTTTGACGCAGCGTGAGAGCGACATCGCACGCGACCTGATTCCTGAGATCAGGAGCCGGCTGGAATTCCTGGAGCAGGTGGGCCTGGGCTACCTCACGCTGGACCGCGGCGCGCCCACCCTCAGTGGCGGTGAGGCGCAGCGCATCCGCCTGGCGGCACAACTGGGCAGCAATCTGCAGGGCGTCTGCTACGTGCTGGACGAGCCGACCATCGGCCTGCACGCGCGCGACAACCAGATCCTGCTCGACGCGCTGCACACCCTGAGCGAGCGCGGCAATACCCTGGTGGTGGTGGAACACGACGAGGACACCATCCGCCGCGCCGACCACCTGATCGACATCGGCCCCAGTGCCGGCAAGCGCGGCGGTCGCCTGGTGGCGCAAGGCCAGGTGGAGGACCTCACGCGCGTGGCCGAGTCGCAGACCGGTCGCTATCTGCTGCACGCCATGAAGCACCCGCTGCAGCCGCGCCGTGATGTGCAGGCCCCGGAGCTGCAGTGGCTGACGGTCGAAGGCGCGCAGCTGCACAACCTGCAGCAGGTCACGGCCCGGTTGCCGCTCAGGCGCCTGGTCGCCGTGACCGGCGTCAGCGGCTCGGGCAAGTCCACGCTGGCGCGCGATGTGCTGCTGGCCAACGTGGCCGCGGCCGTGAGCCAGCGCGCCACCAAGGCCGGGCGCGAGGCGCAGGCAAGCAAAGGCGTGCCGTGGGGCGGCTGCGAGGGCGTGACGGGTTTCGAGGCCATTGACCGCGTGCTCGAGGTGGACCAGACCCCCATCGGCAAGACGCCGCGCTCCTGCCCGGCCACCTACATCGGCTTCTGGGACACCATCCGCAAGCTGTTTGCCGAGACGCTGGAAGCCAAGGCGCGCGGTTACGCAGCCGGGCGCTTCAGCTTCAACACCGGCGAGGGCCGCTGCCCGAGCTGCGAAGGGCAGGGCGTACGCACCATCGAGATGAGCTTCCTGCCCGACGTGAAGGTGCTGTGCGAGTCCTGCAAAGGGGCGCGCTTCAACCCCGAGACCCTGGCCGTCACCTGGCGCGGCAAAAGCATCGGCGACGTGCTGCAGATGGAGGTGGATGAGGCAGTCGAGTTCTTTACCGCCATGCCCAGCATCGCGCACCCGCTGCAGCTGCTCAAGGACGTGGGCCTGGGCTACCTGACGCTGGGCCAGCCCAGTCCCACGCTCAGCGGCGGCGAGGCGCAGCGCATCAAGCTGGTGACGGAACTCAGCAAGGTGCGCGACGAGGTGGGCCGGCGCGGGCAGAAGGCGCCGCACACGCTTTACGTGCTGGACGAACCCACGGTGGGCCTGCACATGGCCGATGTCGACAAGCTGATCCGTGTGCTGCACCGACTCGTTGACGGTGGCCACAGCGTGGTGGTGATCGAGCACGACCTCGATGTCATTGCCGAAGCCGACTGGATCCTCGACCTGGGCCCCGAGGGCGGCAAGGACGGCGGTCGCATCGTGGCCGCGGCCACACCGGAAGAGGTGGTGCGGCTGGGCACGCATACGGGGCGGGCGCTGGGGCCGGTACTGGCGCGCTCCTGAGTCGCTCGCGCATGCGCGTCGGTGGGGCAGTGACTTCATAGTTGCAGCAAAGCCTGTTATAAATCCCGCAGGGAGGGGCCTGCGGGCCGCAACAAAACCATGGAGCGGATTTCGCTGGAACAGGTATTCCAGATACTCAAACCCGGTGTTCCACTGCCGTTCGGCGTGCGGGATGCGGCAGGTCGCCTGCTGCTGGCCAAGGGGCTGGTGGTGCACGAACAGTCCAAGTTGCTGGAGCTGCTCAACCGCGGCATGTACGTGGAGCTGGAAGAGACGAAGCGCCCCGTGCCCTCCCGGGAGGCAGTGGCAGTCCAGCGGCCGGTGGAAAGTTTTTCCAGCCGCTGGGAGGCGTTGTTGCGCAAGCTCGGCCTGCTGCTGCAGGCGCCGACGGAGCCCCGCTTTCTCCAGCAGGTGCGCGAGTTGGCGGTGCAGATCGCCAATTGCACGGAGAGCTGTACCGACCAGATGATTTTTCTGATCGTCCGGCACGATTACCGTCAGACCCAGCGCTATGTCGAGGCGCATTCCCTGCATGTGGCCGCCTTGTGTCATCTGGTCAGCCGGCGTCTGGGCTGGCCCGACCGTCGGCGCCTGAGCCTGATCGGTGCTGCGCTCACCATGAACCTGGGCATGGCCCAGCTGCAGGCCAAGCTGGCGGGCCAGCGGGAGTCGCCGACGCCGCAGCAACGCAAAGAGATCGATGCGCATCCACTGGTCTCGGCGGCCATGTTGCGTGCGGCCGGGCTGGAAGACGAGGACTGGCTGCGCGCCGTGGAGCAGCACCATGAGTGCCCAGGCGGCGACGGCTATCCGAAGCACCTGCAGGAACCGGACGAAATGTCGCAGCTGATCCGGTTCATCGACAGCTTCACCGCCAAGCACAGCGCGCGCGCCGGGCGCGCCAAGCAGCATGCGCAGCAGGCGGCGCGTGAACTGTATGCACAAAGTGAAGGCAATCCGCTGGCGGCGGCCCTGATCAAGGCGTGCGGCATTTACCCGCCAGGCTGTTTTGTCAAGCTGGTCAGCGGAGAGGTCGCTGTGGTGACCCGGCGCGGCATCTCGGCCAAGGAGCCGCTGGTGGCGGCGCTGACCAACGCC
This sequence comes from uncultured Curvibacter sp., assembly GCA_964546615.1. Taxonomy (GTDB): domain Bacteria; phylum Pseudomonadota; class Gammaproteobacteria; order Burkholderiales; family Burkholderiaceae_C; genus Hylemonella. Next base: position 19,327 of record CAZJKR010000006.1, on the reverse strand, counting down.
CAGGGTGAGCCGCTGACCCGTCCGGTCCAGCGGGACACCTCGCAACCTGCGCGCGCCATCGTGACAACGGTGGCCGAACAGTCGGTCACGGTACAGGTGTCGGCGGATGCGCTCTACGGTTAGTGCGGAGCGAGCCGCCGTGGCGGATGGCGGACAATCAGGGCAATCATGCGAGACCTGTGAATGAAGAAGAATGGATTGCCCGTGGAGGGCGTGGCGCACTGGGTGCTGCACGACGGACTGAAACTTTATGTCTGGGAAAAATGCCAGGGCAGCCCGCAGGACAAGCCGGTGATCGTTCTGGCGCATGGTTCGGCCACGGCCGGCCGCGAAAGTTTCGATCTGCAGGTCGTGGCGCATCCCACGGTCAGCCTGATGGATTTTCTGGCGCAGCAGGGCTTTGACGTGTTCGCGCCCGACGTGCGCGGCTTCGGCCGCTCGACCCTGCCCGAGACGCACCTGACGACCGAGCAGGCCAGCGCCGACCTGAATGCCGTGGTCGACTACGTGCGCGACCTGCGCGGCGTCGATCAGGTGCACCTGCTGGCCTGGTCCTGGGGCACGCAATACGCCGGCCAGCTGGTGATGGCGCAACCGCACAAGGTGGCCAAGTACATCAGCTACGCGCAGATGCATGGCGAGAGCCACGACCTGATACTGCGCCGCAGCCGGCTTGAGGCCTTTCGCCGTGCACCCTACATCCGTATCACCGAGTCAGGTTGGAAACTGCGTTTTTATTCACTGACGCCGGAAGAGGTGAACGAGCCCGAGGTGGTGGAGGCCTTTGCGCTGGCGGCAACACAGAGCCAGCCCAAATCACCCACCGGGCCGCAGGTGGACCTGTTGACGCGCCAGCCGCTGGTGGATGCGGCACAGATGCCGGTGCCGGTGATGATGGTCCACGGTCAGTACGACGATGTGGCCGACCTCGACGGCCTGCTGTCTTTCTTCCGCCGCCTGCCCAATGCCGACAAGCGCTACGTCGTCATTCCCGATGCCGGCCACATGATGCACCTGCAACTCGGGCACCGTCGCTTCCAGCAGGCGGTGACCGAGTTTCTGATGACGCGCTGAGACGGCGCCGTTCTAACCCGCGCTCTGCAGTGCCAGGCCGGCGTGCTCGCGCAGTGGGTGGAAGTGGATCTTCGGAAAGCGCTCCTGCGCCAGCCGCACATCGTAGGGCGAGGTGCAGAGGAAGGCCAGCGTGTCGGCGGCGTCGCGTGCCATGCGCGTGGGGTAGGCGTCCACGAAGGCCTTCAGTTCGGCTGGCGTGTCGGCCGTGATCCAGCGCGCGCCGGTGTACTGGCAGCCTTCCAGCCGCACGTCGGCGTCGTACTCGCTCTTCAGGCGGTGCTGCACTACCTCGAACTGCAGCTGGCCGACGGCGCCCAGCAGCATGTTGCCGCCCATCTCGGGGCGGAATACCTGGATCGCGCCTTCCTCGCCCAGCTGGGCCAGGCCCTGCTGCAGCTGCTTGGTGCGCAGCGGGTTCTTCAGCACCACCGTCATGAACAGCTCGGGCGCGAAGAAGGGCAGGCCGGTGTACTGCAGGGCGATCGAGCCATCGGTGATGGTGTCGCCCAGCTGCACGCCGCCGTGGGTGGTGAAGCCCACGATGTCGCCCGCGTAGGCTTCTTCCACCGCCTCGCGGCGCTGGCTCATGAAGGTCACCACGGACGTGGGGCGCAGTTCCTTGGCGGAGCGCTGCACCTTGAGCTTCATGCCCGGTGCGTACTTGCCCGAACACACGCGTACAAAGGCGATGCGATCGCGGTGGTTGGCGTCCATATTGGCCTGCACCTTGAACACCACGCCGGAGAAGGCCTCGTCGTCGGGCTGCATCTCCTTCACCACGGGCTGCTTGTTCACCAACAGCGAACTGGTGCGCGGACCCGGCGAGGGCGCCAGGTCCACCAGCGCGTCCAGCACCTCCATCACGCCGAAGTTGTTGACGCCGGAGCCGAAGAACACTGGCGTCTGCTTGCCGGCCAGGAAGGCTTCGCGGTCAAAGGCCGGCGAGGCGCCGGTGGCCAGTTCCATGCTTTCGATGGCGGCATCGAAGTCGTGGCCGAAGCGGGCCTGCAGCGTCGCACTGCCGGACAGCGGGATGGCTTCAAAGTCCTGCGGCCGGCGCTCGCTGCCGGCCTCGAACACGGTCATGGCCTGGGTGCGCAGGTTGATGATGCCGCCAAAGCTCTTGCCCTGGCCCACCGGCCAGGTCATGGGCACGCAGGGCATGCCGAGTTCGCGCTCCACTTCGTCCAGGATGTCCAGCGGGTCGCGCACCTCGCGGTCCATCTTGTTGACGAAGGTGATGATGGGCGTGTCGCGCTGGCGGCAGACCTCGATCAGGCGCCGCGTCTGTGCCTCCACGCCATTGGCCGCGTCGATCACCATCAGCGCCGAGTCCACGGCCGTCAGCGTGCGGTAGGTGTCTTCCGAGAAGTCCTCGTGGCCCGGGGTGTCCAGCAGGTTGATGACGTGGTCGCGGTACTGCATCTGCATCACCGAGCTGGCCACCGAGATGCCGCGCTGCTTTTCGATCTCCATCCAGTCCGAGGTCGCGTAACGCGCGCTCTTGCGG
>CAZJKR010000006.1:11167-16733 GCA_964546615.1 uncultured Curvibacter sp. | reverse complement strand
AGGTACGGCGGCGCCGGGTTTCAGGGGCGTAGGACACAACGGTTCCAGAAGATGGGGTGCGGGCGCGAGCGCACTGCAAAGACAGAGTCTGGCTGCCAGCCGCTTGCGCAGCAGCGGGGCAGGCCGCGCCAAAGCCGCAATTTTACCTGCCCGACCCTGTACAGTTCGGCCAGACCGGGGCTGCGCCGTGCGGCCCCGGCACCTGATGCACAGGAGTTCGGCATGGTTCTGCAGCAGTTGCTCGGTATCGAGCTGCCCCTCATCCAGGCCCCCATGGCTGGCGTGCAGGACAGCGCGCTGGCCATCGCCGTCTCCAATGCCGGCGGCCTGGGCTCGCTGCCTTGCGCCATGCTGGGCCCGGATGCGCTGCGTGCCGAGCTGGGCAAGCTGCGCGTACAGACCACGCGGCCCTACAACGTCAATTTCTTCTGCCATCGGCCACCGGCGCCCGAGGCGACGCGCGAAGCCCTGTGGCGGCAGAGCCTGGCCCACTACTACCGCGCGTTCGACATCGACCCGGCGGCGATCCCGACCGGCCCCGGGCGCCTGCCTTTTGATGCGGCTGCTGCGGACCTGCTGGCGCAATTCAAGCCGCCGGTGGTGAGCTTCCACTTCGGCCTGCCCGACGCCGCCCTGCTGGCACGGGTGCGCAGCTGGGGTGCCAAGGTCATTTCGTCGGCCACCACGGTGGAGGAGGCGCGCTGGCTGGAGGCCCATGGGGCGGACGTGATCGTGGCGCAGGGGCTGGAGGCCGGCGGCCACCGCGGCATGTTCCTGACGGATGACCTGACGACGCAGATGGGCACCTTCGCGCTGCTGCCGCAGATCGTGCGCGCCGTGCACGTGCCGGTGGTGGCAGCCGGCGGCATTGCTGATACGGCCGGCGTGCGCGCCGCCCTGGCGTTGGGAGCTTCGGGGGTCCAGGTGGGCACGGCCTACCTGCTCTGTCCAGAGGCCAGCACCAGCGCGATCCACCGGGCGGCGCTGCAAAGCGAGGCCGCCGGCCATACCGCCCTCACCAATCTGTACACCGGTCGGCCGGCGCGTGGCATCCTGACGCGGCTGATGCGCGAGCAGGGCCCCATGAGCCAGCTGGCGCCAGCCTTCCCGCTGGCCACGAATGCGGTGACGCCGCTGCGCGCCAAGGCCGAGGCGGCCGGCAACGGTGACTTCTCGCCGCTGTGGGCGGGCCAGAACGTCACAGGCTGCCGGGCTGTGCCGGCGGCGCAGCTGACGCGCGCGCTGGCGGGCGGCTGAACGGACCAGGCAGCGCAAAAACCGCCATCTCCGTATAATCACGCCATTCCGAGGAGCGTTGCAGTTCACATCGCGTTGAACGAGGCTCGGACCCGTGGAGGGGCACAGCCCCCTCTACCGCATCAACGGCGCTCACCCACGGACCTGTGCGGTGAGTCATTTCCCTGATTCGCCCGCGACCCGTGGTCTTTCAAATTGACTTTTGGAGTGAGCCATGAGCGTCCTGAAACCCGCTAAAAACCAAGATTACGCAATCGCCGACCTGAGCCTGGCGCCCTGGGGGCGCAAAGAGCTGAACATTGCCGAGACCGAAATGCCCGGCCTGATGGCGATCCGGGAAGAGTTCGCCAAGTCCAAGCCCCTGAAGGGCGCGCGCATCACCGGTTCGCTGCACATGACGATCCAGACCGGCGTGCTGGTCGAGACCCTGCAGGCCCTGGGCGCCGAAGTGCGCTGGGCTTCGTGCAACATCTTCTCCACCCAGGACCATGCCGCCGCCGCCCTGGTGGCCAATGGTACCCCGGTGTTCGCCTACAAGGGTGAGACCCTGACCGACTACTGGGACTACACCCACCGCATTTTCGAATTCGGCCCCAAAGGCTCCAAGGCCGAAGGCCCGAACATGATTCTGGACGACGGCGGCGATGCCACGCTGCTGATGCACCTGGGTGCCAAGGCCGAGAAGAACATCAAGGTCCTGTCCAAGCCGAGCAGCGAAGAAGAGATCTGCCTCTTCAACGCCATTAAGGCCAAGCTCAAGGTGGACCCCACCTGGTACAGCCGACGCCTGAAAAACATCATCGGCGTGACCGAAGAAACCACCACCGGCGTGCTGCGCCTGCATGAAATGGCTGCCAAGGGCGAGCTGGCCTTCCGTGCCATCAATGTCAACGACTCGGTGACCAAGAGCAAGTTCGACAACCTGTACGGCTGCCGTGAATCCCTGGTGGACGCGATCAAGCGCGCCACCGACGTGATGATTGCCGGCAAGATCGCCGTGGTGGCGGGTTATGGTGACGTCGGCAAGGGCTCGGCCCAGGCCCTGCGCGCCCTGAGCGCCCAGGTCTGGGTGACCGAGATCGACCCGATCAATGCCTTGCAAGCCGCCATGGAAGGCTACAAGGTCGTGACCATGGAATACGCCGCCGACAAGGCCGACATCTTCGTGTCGGCCACCGGCAACAAGAACGTCATCACCTACAAGCACATGGCGGCCATGAAGGACCAGGCCATCGTCTGCAACATCGGTCACTTTGACAACGAAATCGACGTTGCTTCGCTGGAAAAGCTGAAGTGGGAAGAGATCAAGCCCCAGGTGGACCACGTGATCTTCCCGGCCAAGGGCAAGAACCCGGCCAAGCGCATCATCCTGCTGGCCAAGGGCCGTCTGGTGAACCTGGGGTGCGGCACCGGCCACCCCAGCTTCGTGATGTCGTCGAGTTTTGCCAACCAGACCATCGCCCAGATCGAACTGTTCACCAAGCCCAAGGAATACAAGTCGGGCAAGGTCTATGTGCTGCCCAAGCACCTGGACGAAAAAGTGGCACGCCTGCACCTGAAGAAGGTCGGCGCCATGCTGACCGAGCTGACCGACGAGCAGGCCGCCTACATCGGCGTGAACAAGGCTGGCCCGTACAAGAAAGACACGTATAGGTATTGAACCACCCCCGTGCGCCTGCGGCGCCTCCCCCTCAAGGGGGCGACACCAGCGGCCCGGCCAAGCCGGTTCCGCGGTGTCTCCCGACTGGAGGGTAGGCGTACGAGGCGCTACTTCGGCTCTCATCCATGCGCATTGATCAACTGCTGGTGCAGCGCCAGCTTGCCAGCACCCGCTCCCAGGCCCAGCGCCTGATTGCGGATGGGGTGGAGTGGCTGCAGGGCGAGGTGTGGAAGCGCGTCGCCAAAAATGGTGACGAGGTGCCGGACGAGGCGCAGGTGCGCCTGCTCGACGATTCGGAAGCCCGCTACGTCTCGCGCGGCGGCCTGAAACTGGAGGCGGCGCTCAAGCACATCGGCTTGCCGGTGTCGGGGCTGATGTGCCTGGATGTTGGCCAGTCCACCGGTGGCTTCACCGACTGTCTGTTGCAGCACGGCGCGGCGCGCGTGGTGGGGATCGATGTCGGGTCGGCGCAGTTGCACCCGAGCCTGCGCGCCGATCCGCGCGTGCTGTGCATCGAGAAGGTCAACGCCCGCGACGCTGAGGCGATTGCCGACGCGCTCGAAGGTGACGAGCTGTTCGAGGCCGGCTTCGACCTGCTGGTGGGTGATCTGTCCTTCATCTCGCAGACGCTGGTGCTGCCGGCCGTCGTGCCGCTGTTGAAAGACGGCGGCCACCTGTTGATGCTGGTCAAGCCGCAGTTCGAGCTGCAACCCGGCCAGGTGGGCAAGGGCGGCATCGTGCGCGACGAATCGCTCTACCCCTTCATCGAGCAGCGCCTGCGTGATGCCTGTGTCGCCCTGGGCCTGACGGTGCGGGACTGGTTCGACTCACCCATCGAGGGCGGCGACGGCAACCGCGAGTTTTTCATTCACGCGATCAAATAGATTCAAGGAAGGCCCTCATGACCGAGCCGACCCGACTTCCCCTCAGCATTGAATTCTTTCCGCCCAAGACCCCCGAGGGCGTGACCAAGCTGCGTGCCGTGCGCCAGCAGCTCTACGCGCTCAAGCCCGAGTTCTGCTCGGTGACCTACGGCGCCGGCGGCTCCACGCAGGAAGGCACGTTTGCCGCCGTGCGCGAGATCCTGGCCGAAGGCATGGCTGCCGCCTCGCACATCTCCTGCATCGGCGCCAGCAAGGCCAGCGTGCGAGAGAACCTGGCCACACTCAAGGCCATGGGCGTCAAGCGCCTGGTCACGCTGCGCGGCGACCTGCCCAGCGGCTACGGCATGGGCGGCGAGTTCCAGTACGCCAGCGACCTGGTGGCCTTCATCCGCGCCGAGACCGGCGACGACTTCCACATCGAGGTGGCGGCCTACCCCGAAATGCACCCGCAAGCCAGGTCGCCGGCGGCCGACTTGCAGGCTTTCGTGACCAAGGTGAAGGCCGGTGCCGATTCGGCCATCACACAGTACTTCTACAACGCCGATGCCTACTTCCGTTTTGTCGAAGAAGCCGATGTACTGGGCGTGACGGTGCCGGTGGTGCCGGGCATCATGCCCATCACCAGTTCGACCCAGCTGATGCGTTTTTCTGATGCCTGCGGTGCCGAGATTCCGCGCTGGATCCGGTTGCGCCTGCAGGGCTTCGGTGACGACACCGCCAGTATCCGCGCCTTCGGCCTGGACGTGGTGAGCGACTTGTGCGAGCAGCTGCGTGCCGGTGGTGCACCGGCGTTGCATTTCTACAGCATGAACCAGAGCGGCGCGACGCTGGAAATCTGCCAGCGCCTCGGACTCTAAGGTGCTTCTTCAGCGCTCGTCGTAGCTGACCACCACCTTGGGGGTGAGCGCACGCGCCTGGCAGGTCAGCACGAAACCCTTGTCGATTTCCCAGCCTTCGAGGGTGAAGTTCTTCTCCATCTCGACCTTGCCTTCCAATACGCGGGCGCGGCAAGTGCAGCACACCCCCCCCTTGCACGAGTAGGGCAGGTCCAGGCCGGCAGCCAGGGCCACGTCGAGCAGCTTGTCCTGCGCCTGCAGGCCCAGGTGGTGCGTCTTGCCGTCGAGCACGACGTCGAACTTGATCGGCGCCGTTGCGGCTGGGGCGGGGGCGCTGCGCACCGGTGACGGTGTGGGGGTGCCGGCGGTGGCAAAACGTTCGGTGCGGATGCGTGTCTTGTCGAGGCCGGCGGCACGCAGAGCCTGCTCGGTGGCCTCGATCATGGCCTCGGGGCCGCAGATGAAGGCCTCGTCGATGCTCGCCACCGGAATCAGCGTCGCCAGCAGCTCCGACACTTTGGGCGCATCGATGCGGCCATTGAGCAGCGCCACATCCTGCGACTGGCGCGACAGCAGGTGGATCAGCGACACGCGCGCCGGGTAGCGGTCTTTCAGGTCCTGCAGGCGTTCGTTGAACAGGATGCTGTCCATGCGCTGGTTGCCAAAGACCAGGGTGAATCGCGATGCCGGTTCATTCTCCAGCGTGCTGGCCATCAGGGAGAGGATCGGAGTGATGCCGGAACCGGCGGCAAAGCCGACGCGGTGCATGGCGCCGCCTTGCAGGTGCGACGTAAAGCGGCCGTCGGGCGGCATGACGTCAAGTGTGTCGCCCACCCGCAGCTCGGTGGCGGCCCAGTTGGAGAACAGACCGCCGGCCACCGGCTTGACGCCGACCTCGATCTCCTGCGCGCGCATGAGCTGCTGCGTGC
>CAZJKR010000006.1:7427-11157 GCA_964546615.1 uncultured Curvibacter sp. | reverse complement strand
CGTGCTGCTGCAGATCGAGTAACTGCGCCGCACGGCCTCACCGTGGATGCTGGCACGCAGCGTCAGGAACTGGCCGGGCTGGAAGGCATAGAGGTCCCGCAGCTCGGGTGGTATCGCGAGCGTGACGGCCACCGCACCGGCGGCCTGCGGCGTGATGCGCTTGACGAACAGTTCGTGAAAGTGGGGTGTCGACATGGCGGGTTCAGTAGGGCTTGAAATAGTCGAACGGCTCGCGGCAGTCCAGGCAGCGCCACAGCGACTTGCAGGCGGTGGAACCGAAATGTGAACTCTCGGTGGTGTTGGCGGAGCCGCAGCGCGGGCAATTTACAGCTTGTTTTTCGCCCTCTGGGTTTGTGGACAGGGCGCCAGCAGCTCCTTTTTCAGGAGCAGATTTGGAGGCGAAGCGAATCACCTGCTCGGTTGCAGCCGACCCCTGGGGTGGCGCAATGCCGTAGCGGCGCAGCTTCTCGCGTGCCTCGGGCCCGATCCAGTCGGTGCTCCAGGCGGGCGCCAGCTGGCGCGTGATGCGGGCGCGCAGCGGGTGCGGGGCGAGGGCGGCGCGGATGTCGGCCTCGATCTGGTCCATCGCCGGGCAGCCGCTGTAGGTGGGGGTGATGACGATCTCGACCTCGTCGCCGTTGACGCGGATGTCGCGCAGCATGCCAAGTTCGCGGATGCTGACGACCGGGATCTCGGGGTCGGGAATCCCGTCCAGCAGGGCTTCGATCTCCTGCCGGTTCACCAAGAGGCTCCGGGGTGCTGGCGGGCCAGGCCCTGCATCTCGCCCAGCACATACGCCAAGTGCTCCGAATGGCGGCCGCATTTGCCTTGCGTCACATAGCCGGCAGAAGGTGGGCGCTGCAATGTGGCTTCTTGCAGGGCGTCGTCCACCAGCGCATCCCAGTCGGCCTGCAGGGTAGAGGGCAGCACACCGCAACCGTGCGCGGCGGCGGCGCTCTCGGCCTCGGAGGCGTACCAGAACTCCTGGGTGTAGGGCATCAGGTGGTTCAGGGCCGACTGCATGCGCGCATGCGACTCTGCGGTGCCATCGCCCAGCCGCACCAGCCAGTCGCGGCTATGGCGCAGGTGGTAGCGCGTTTCCTTGAGCGATTTGGCGGCGATGGCCGCCAGCTCATCGTCCTTGCTCTCCTGCAGCGCTTCCCACAGTAGCGCCATGTAGGCGCTGTAGAGGAAATTGCGCGCGATGGTGGTGGCGAAGTCGCGCTCGGCCGCAGCGGCGGGGGCCAGCACGCCGGTATGGCTGGGGAAGTGCGGCAGCTCCAGCAGGGTGTAGTTGCGGAACTCGGGCACGTCACGGAAGTAGGCCAGGCTGTCTTCGGTGACCTCCTTGGCGGCATCGCCGCTGGCCGTGCTCAGCAGCGTGGCGGCATGCTGATAGAGCAGGCGCGCCTGGCCGATCAGGTCCAGGCTGACATTGGCCATGGCCATGTCTTCTTCCAGCACCGGTGCATGGCCGCACCATTCGGCATTGCGCTGGCCCAGGATCAGCGCGCTGTCGGCCAGTTGCAGCAGGTAGTCGACGGGCGCCTGCATCACATGTGGCCCACTTCGTCGGGGATGCGGTAGAAGGTCGGGTGGCGGTAGATCTTGTCGCCCGAGGGGTCGAACAACTCGCCCTTGTCATCCGGCGCGCTGGCCGTGATGGCGCTCGACGGCACGACCCAGATGCTCACGCCTTCCTGGCGCCGCGTGTAGACATCGCGCGCCATCTGCAGCGCCTGCTGCGCATCGACGGCGTGCAGGCTGCCGCAGTGTTTGTGCTCCAGGCCCTGCTTGCTGCGGACAAAAACTTCCCACAGTGGCCATTCTTTTTGTGTGGTGCTCATGCGGCCTCCTTCATGGCGCGGCGACGTTGTTTTTCGGCGTGGGCCAGGGCGGCATCGCGCACCCACTGGCCGTCGTTGTGGGCTTTCACCCGGGTGGCCAGGCGTTCGCGGTTGCAGGGGCCGTTGCCGTTGACGGTGGCCCAGAACTCGTCCCAGTCGATGGCGCCATAGTCGTAGTGCTGGCGTTCCTCGTTCCAGGTCAGGTCGGGGTCGGGCAGGCTGACGCCCAGCACCTTCGCCTGCGGTACGGTGGCGTCGACGAAGCGCTGGCGCAGATCGTCGTTGCTGATGCGTTTGATGCCCCAGCGCATGCTCTGCGCGCTGTGGGCGCTGTCGGCATCGGGCGGGCCGAACATGGCCAGCACCGGCCACCACCAGCGGTTCACCGCATCCTGCACCAGGGCGCGTTGCGCGGGCGTGCCCTGCATCATGGTCAGCAGCGCCTCGTAGCCCTGGCGCTGGTGGAAGCTCTCCTCCTTGCAGATGCGGATCATGGCGCGCGCATAGGGGCCGTAGGAGCAGCGGCACAGCGGAATCTGGTTCATGATGGCCGCGCCGTCGACCAGCCAGCCGATGACGCCGACATCGGCCCAGTTCAGCGTCGGGTAGTTGAAGATCGAGCTGTACTTGGCGCGCCCGGCGTGCAGGGCGTCGAGCAACTGGTCGCGCGAGGTGCCCAGCGTCTCGGCCGCGCTGTAGAGGTACAGGCCGTGGCCGCCCTCGTCCTGCACCTTGGCGATCAGGATGGCCTTGCGCTTGAGCGAGGGGGCACGCGAGATCCAGTTGCCCTCAGGCAGCATGCCCACGATTTCGCTATGGGCGTGCTGGCTGATCTGCCGCACCAGCGTCTTGCGGTAAGACTCGGGCATCCAGTCCTGCGGCTCGATGCGGCCGTCTGCGTCGATGGCGGCTTCAAAGCGGGCCATGGGGCCAGCCTCATGGCTGGCCGGGGCGGCCGCCTTGGCAGCGGCGTTGTCGGGTAGGTCGAGCGCTTGGGTGTACATGCCAGTCTCCTTCGGCACACCGAGTCCGAGGGCGCCGTTTGGGGGCAGTATAGTCAATTAACCGACCGACCGGTCGGTTAATTTCTGCGGGACAACCCTTAATCGGGTTCTCAACCCCCGGCGTCGAGCGTGAAGCCGGCGTGCCGGTCCTGGGCGAGCAAACGCGCCATTTGGGGCAACGCCGCCTGCAGGGCGGGCTTCAGCGTATGCGGTGGGTTGATGATGAACATGCCGCTTGCCGGCAGACCAGGACGTTTGTTCTCGCCGAGGCCGTCGGTCACCGGCTTGCTTGACTTGACTGTTAATGTGGCGTGGAGCCAGTTTTTGCCGGCTTTGGTGGCCAGCGTCTTGAGTCGGCGAGGCAGGTCATGTGCTTCCGGGCGCGGGATGATCGGGTACCAGACCGCATAGGTGCCGGTGGCGAAGCGTTTGAGTGCTTCGGCGACCATCTCGACCACCCGGAGGTAGTCGCTCTTGATCTCGTAGCTGGGGTCGCACAGAACCAGAGCGCGGCGCGAGGGCGGCGGCAGGAATTTGCGACTGCCTTCGAAGCCGTCTTCGCGCAATACCACCACTTGACGCCCTGCCTCCAGCTGCGCCACGTTGGCCGTCAGTGTCTTGGCATCGGTCGGGTGCAGCTCGAACAGCTTGAGCCGGTCGTGTTCACGCAGCAGGCGCTGGATGATGAAGGGGGAGCCAGGATAGACACGCCAGAGCCCCTTGTTGTTGAAGCTCGCCACCAGATCGAGGTAGTCCTGGATGGCCGGTGCCAGGGGCTGATCGCCGGCAGGCTGGAGCAGCCGCTGGATCCCGTCGGCGGCCTCCCCGCTGGTCTCGGCAAACTCGCTGTCAAGCCGGTACAAGCCGGCTCCGGCATGG
>CAZJKR010000006.1:4600-7417 GCA_964546615.1 uncultured Curvibacter sp. | reverse complement strand
ACCGCCAGGGCCGCTTCCTTCTGGGTCAGGTGGCGGAGCAGGGCAATGAGTGTCGTGTGTTTGAGCACATCGGCGTGGTTGCCGGCGTGGAAGGCGTGGCGGTAACTGAACATGTGCCTATGGTAACGAGCCGGGCCGCCAGGGGTAGTCCAATTTGCCGATTTTTGTATAATGGCAGGCTTCGCAGCGCTTTTTCAGCCCCGCGGCGAAGATTCTATTCACCACCTAAGAGATTCCCATCAGAGGAAAACCGACCGTGGAAAAGGGCTGGCCAAACCCTCTTTCAAGAGAAAACTCATGACCACAACGATCAGCGCCAAACCCGCTGACGTGAAGCACGAGTGGTTTGTGATTGACGCGACCGACAAGGTCCTCGGACGAGTAGCCAGCGAAGTTGCTCTCCGTTTGCGCGGCAAACACAAGGCCATTTACACGCCTCACGTCGATACCGGTGACTTCATTGTCATCATCAACGCAGCCAAGCTGCGCGTGACCGGAGCCAAGGAGCTCGACAAGGTTTACTACCGTCACTCGGGTTTCCCGGGCGGTATCTACGCCACCAACTTCCGTGACATGCAGGCCAAGCATCCTGGCCGCGCACTCGAGAAGGCCGTCAAGGGCATGCTGCCCAAGGGCCCGCTCGGCTACGCCATGATCAAGAAGCTCAAGGTGTACGGTGGTGCCGAGCACCCGCACACCGCCCAGCAACCCAAAGTGTTGGAAATCTAAGGAGCCTTGAGATGATTGGTGAATGGAACAATGGCACCGGCCGTCGCAAGTCCAGCGTCGCCCGCGTGTTTCTGAAAAAAGGCTCCGGCAAGATCACGGTCAACGGCAAGGATATCCAGGAATATTTCGGCCGCGAAACCTCGATCATGATCGCCAAGCAGCCGCTCGTGCTGACCAACCATGCCGAGACCTTCGACGTGCAGGTCAATGTGCACGGCGGCGGTGAGTCCGGCCAGGCCGGCGCCACCCGTCACGGCATCACCCGTGCCCTGATCGATTACGACGCATCGCTGAAGCCTGCACTGAGCCAAGCTGGCTTCGTGACCCGCGACGCCCGTGAAGTCGAGCGTAAGAAGGTCGGTTTGCACTCTGCACGCCGTCGCAAGCAGTTCAGCAAGCGTTAATTTCACAGCAAGTTTCGCCTGCTGCAATTTGTTGCAGCCCAGTGGCCGCCGGAATGCAGATTCCGGCGGCCACTGTGTTTTCGGACTGCTAGACTCCCTCTTCCATGAGATTTCGTCTGCTGCGTCGCCGCCTCACCATCAGTGCCCCGCGTATGGCGGTACGGAGTGCCTTGCCTTGGCCATTGCGCTGGGTCGTCATTGCCATCGTGCTGGGTTTTTGTTCTGCCATTGGTCTTTGGGCTTTCGAGTTCGGCAAGGAGATTGCAGGCGTTGACGGGGATCACGGCGGGGAGGTCATCCGCCTGAGATCGGAGGTCGACGCTTTGCGCAAGCAGTTGTCCGTCATGAAGGATGAGCGCGACCGGGCCATGACCGTTGCCGACACCTCCACCACGCTGCTGACAGCCGAGCAGGCTGCACAGGAGCGTCTGAGCGCACTCAACAGACAGCTGGAAAGCGAGAATCGCGTCTTGCGCGACGATCTGGGGTTTTTTGAAAAACTCATCCCGACAGGCGGCGGCGAGAGTTTGGCCATTCGGGGGTTGCAGGCTGAAATGCAGGATGCGCAGCATCTAAAATGGCAGGTCTTGGTGATCCAGCCACTGAAGAATGCCCCGGAATTCAATGGACGGCTGGAATTGAGTTTCAGTGGGCTGCAGGGCGGAAAACCTTGGACGGCGGCCTTGCCGGACGGCCCCAGACCCTTGAAGTTCCGGCAGTATGGGCGCGCCGAAGGTGTTTTCGAGCTGCCGCCCCAGACCGTGGTCAAAGGTATTTCAGCCAGAATCGTCGAAGGCTCGGTGACCAAGGCGGTTCAGTCAATCAAGTTGTAGATTTCGTAACCGAGGAGCCGGACATGTTCAACAAGAAAAAACAGCCCCCGATCAAAAGTCTGATTGCCGAGGGGAGTCAGATCGATGGCATGCTTAGATTTTCTGATGGTTTGCGCGTGGATGGGAAGGTGATCGGTGATGTGAGCGCCAACAACGATCAGGCCAGCATCCTGGTGATTTCAGAAACGGCGACAGTGATTGGCGAGATTCATGCCGACCATGTGATCATCAATGGAACCGTCAGAGGGCCGGTTTTTGCCCGTCTGATGCTCGAATTGCAGCCCAAGGCGCATATTGAAGGTGATGTGCATTACAGTGCCCTGGAAATGCACCAGGGCGCCATCATCGCCGGCCAGCTCCGACCGGTCGGAGCGGTCGAGGAAAAACCCACCCTGAAACTGGCGGCCAACAACGAATAACCGGGCTCCTGAATTCTTGAGCGGAATAGTGTACTATTCATCCAGTCCAATCCAAACGGAGAAGTTCATGAGCGCCGTCGCCGAAAACATTCAGACCGAAATGCCTGCCCCGATTCTGTTCACCGACAGCGCGGCTGCCAAAGTGGCCGAACTGATTGCGGAGGAAGGCAACCCCGATCTCAAGCTGCGCGTTTTCGTTCAAGGGGGTGGCTGCTCGGGGTTCCAGTATGGCTTTACCTTCGATGAAGTTACCAACGAAGACGACACCACCATGACCAAAAACGGTGTGTCGCTGCTGATTGATGCCATGAGCTACCAGTACCTCGTGGGCGCAGAGATCGACTACAAGGAGGGATTATGGCCGCCCAGATTAAGGAATTCACTCCCGAAGAGCTGAAGCAGATCAGCGACGGTCTCGAAAGGAAGACGGCC
>CAZJKR010000006.1:0-4590 GCA_964546615.1 uncultured Curvibacter sp. | reverse complement strand
GCGCCCAGTTCGTCATCAAGAATCCGAACGCCACGACCACCTGCGGCTGCGGCTCCTCGTTCTCCGTTTGAGCGTCAATCCGGCTCAGGCCGGGTAGATCGCTCCCAGCACACGGGCGCCTCGGGCGCCCGTGATGCTTTGCAGACTGGCCGTTTGCCGGCGTACGGCCCTGCAAGCGAGCCAGGCGAAAGCGGCGGCCTCGACTTGCAGAGGTGGTAATCCGGCTTGTTCCGAGGAAATGACCCGCTGCGACGGCAGCAATGATTGCAGGCGTTGCATCAGGTGGCGGTTGAGCGCGCCGCCACCGCAGACGATGAGGCGGTGGCTCTCGGCGGCATGGCGTAAGACGTCGGCTGCACAGGCGCGGGCCGTCAGCTCGGTCAATGTGGCTTGGACGTCTGCCGGAGAGGCTGTTGGGAATGGCTGCAGTTTTTCGGTCAGCCATGTCCAATTGAAAAGGTCGCGACCGGTGCTTTTGGGCGGCGGAAGTGCCAGATAGGGCTCTTCCAGCAAGGGTTGCAGCAGCGCATCCACAACATGACCGCTGGCCGCCCAGTGGCCGTCAACATCAAAGGCTTGCCCGGTCGTTGACACCAGGCATCCATCAGGGCGTTGCCGGGACCGCAATCGAACCCCAAAACCTGCCCAGCACGCAGTATTGACAGATTTGCGATCCCCCCGATGTTGAGCACGGCCACGGTTTCGTCGGAATGTACGAACTGGGCCTGATGAAACAGCGGGACAAGTGGCGCACCCTGCCCGCCAGCGGCAACATCCCGGCTGCGAAAGTCGGCCACGACATCGATATGGGTCAGTTCGGCCAGGAGAGCCGGGTTGTTGAGTTGCAAGGTGTAGCCCGTGCCATCGAATTCACCGGGACGGTGGCGTACGGTCTGACCGTGTGCGCCGATGGCCGTAATTGCCGCCGGCGCCAGCGCGGCGTCCGCCAGCAAAGCGGTCACCACTTCGGCGTACAGCCGGGCCAGTGCATTCGCGGCAAGTGCGGCGCGATGCAGTTCGTTGGGGCCGGGGCTGTTGAGTTCCAGCAGCTCATGCTTCAGTTCTGCTGGAAAAGGACGTGACACATGCTGGATGACGTGGCACTTCGGAGCATCGAAATCCGCAAGCACCCCATCCACGCCGTCAAGCGACGTGCCTGACATCAGGCCGATGAAAAGCTCAGCCATACCGCATCACACGGGCTGCGAGACCGTTACTGGAAGGAGCCGGGCTGCAGCGTAGCCGCGGCCAGCAACTGCTGGCGGACCTCTGCGGCCATGCGCATGAAAGCAGGCTTTGCAGCCGCCGATACCGGGATCGTCTCACTGCGGCGTGCGATTGACAACGGATCCTGATGTTTGCCGTTGACGCGAAACTCGAAATGCAGGTGCGGGCCGGTCGCCCAGCCGGTGGCACCGACGGCGCCGATGTTCTGGCCTTGGCTGACCGTTTGGCCACGTTTGACATTGATCCGGCTAAGGTGGGCGTAGACCGTGGTGTGGCTATTGCGGTGCCGGACATGGACGACATTGCCGAAACCGTTCTGGACCCCCGCAAAATCGACGACGCCGTCGCCGACACTGCGCACGGGTGTGCCGGTCGGAGCGGCATAGTCAACGCCCAGATGCGCACGCCATTGCCGCAGGATCGGATGGAAACGCATCTGGAAGCCGCTGCTGACACGGGAGAACGCCAACGGCGAGGCCAAGTAAGCGCGCCGCAGGCTCTGGCCGTCGAGTGTGTAATAGCCGCCCTTGGTCAGGCTATGTGTGGCGTGGCCTTGCTCAGACGAGGTGGCCGCTTGTGTCGCCGGCTCCTGGAACCACATGGCCTGGTAGGTCTTGCCGGCATTTACGAACTCGGCGCTCAGGACGCGGCCGGCACGCAAGGGTTCGCCGTCGCCTTCCAGGGTTTCGTAGACCACCGAGAAGCGATCGCCTTTGCGGAGCGAGCGGTGAAAATCGATGTCGCCGGAGAAGATCTCGGCGATCTGGACGGCAATCGCATCCGGCACACGTGCATCGTCAGTGGCGGCGAACAGCGAGGTCTGGATCACGCCGCTGGCCAGGCGACTCGAGGCCGTGAGCGGGGCGGTTTCCAGCTTCGATGTGAAGGTGTTGCCTTGTCGCTCGATTTGAAGGCGGGTGAAACGACCGTTGTCTTCCGGGCTCCAGCGTGCAGTGAGCTTGAGCAGGGTGTTGTCGTCACCGGCTTCCACCGTCACGCTGCGGCCGACACGCCCAAGCAGCGATTTCTGTGCATGGGCATCAGCGCGCAGGAAAGCAGCGGCTGCCGGATCGTTGATGCCCAGACGCTTGAGCAGGATGTCCGCCGTATCGGTGGAACGGGTCTGATCGGAGCGGTACAGGCTGATGCGATGCAGATCCAAGGCTTCGGACTGCGGCGCCAGAGCCATCGGGATCACACTTTCCCGGATCTGCTGAACCGGGAGCTGTTCGGCATCCGGCCCGAGGGACACCACGGCAGACGCAAGCGCGTAAGCGCCACCACCACCCAGCAACAAAACCGCAGCCACGGAACCCGCAACCCGCTTGGGATGGCGCTCCAGCAGTTGAGCTGCGTAATTCAGAAAGGCGGCACCAGCGGTGATAAGACCGATTTTCAAAAGATAACTTGGACGAGGGTGGGGGTTGCGGGAACTAAAATCCGATGCAATCGCAGTGGCCAAGTATAGCCCGCACAGCATCGGATCCGGAAAAAATCCTTATGAATCAAGCCTCCCCACTGAGTTTTCCTGTAACTGAGCGTGTTCGCGAGGCACTGTCCGTGACCTTGCGCGGTTGCGAAGAGCTGATTCCCGAGGTCGACTGGGTACAAAAGCTGGCGCGTGCCGAGGCTACCGGCCAGCCGTTGCGCATCAAGCTGGGCCTGGATCCGACCGCACCCGACATTCACATCGGCCACACCGTGGTGCTCAACAAGATGCGCCAGTTGCAGGATCTGGGCCACCAGGTGATCTTCCTGATCGGCGACTTCACCAGTCTGATTGGCGACCCATCGGGCCGCAACAGCACCCGCCCGCCACTCACCCCCGAGCAGATCAAGGCCAATGCAGAGACCTATTACAAGCAGGCCAGCCTGGTGCTGGACCCGCAGAAGACCGAGATCCGTTACAACAGCGAGTGGTGCCTGCCGCTGGGCTCCATGGGCATGATCCAGCTGGCGGCCAAGTACACCGTGGCGCGCATGATGGAACGCAACGACTTCCACGACCGCTTCAAGGCCGGTAACCCGATCTCGGTGCACGAGTTCCTCTACCCGCTGATGCAGGGCTACGATTCGGTGGCGCTCAAGAGTGACCTGGAACTCGGTGGCACCGACCAGAAGTTCAACCTGCTGATGGGGCGCCATCTGCAGGCCGAGTACGGCCAGGAGCCGCAGTGCATCCTGACCATGCCCCTGCTGGAGGGGCTGGATGGCGTGGACAAGATGTCCAAGTCCAAGAACAACTACATCGGCATCACCGAAGACGCCAACACCATGTTCGCCAAAGTGCTGTCGATCAGCGACGAGCTGATGTGGCGCTGGTACACCCTGCTGAGCTTCCGCAGCCTGGACGAGATCGGCAAGCTCCAGCAGGAGGTGGCGCAAGGGCGTAACCCGAAAGAGGCCAAGGTGCTGCTGGCCAAGGAGATCACGGCGCGTTTCCATTCCGCCGCGGCGGCGGAGGCCGCTGAGCAGGATTTCATCAACCGCAGCAAGGGCGGCATCCCCGACCAGATCGAGGAGCAGACCGTCAGCTTGGACGGTGGTCCGATGGGCATCGCCGCCCTGCTCAAGCTGACCGGCCTGGCCGCTTCCAGCGGCGAAGGCAATCGCCTGATCGATGGCGGCGGCGTGCGCATTGACGCCAGTGTGGTCAGCGACAAGGGGCTCAAGCTTGGCGCCGGCACCTATGTGCTGCAGGTGGGTAAACGCAAGTTCAAGAAGGTGACGCTGGTCTAGCCGGCGCGTCTTTTTCGAGACAAAACCAAGGGAAAACATTAACCGACCGATCGGTCGGGAGATGTTAAATTGGCTTGGCCATACGGCCTGCTGCGTCAGGCCGGTGTGGCGTCGCTCACGTCAACCCGAGGGGTGTCTCATGCCTGAGTCTGCCGGCGCATCGGTCGCCGAATCGTCCGTGCTGTATGCCGAGCAGGGTGCGGTGGCCATTGCCACCCTGAACCGGCCGCAAGCGCTCAACAGTTTCACCCGCCTGATGCACCGCGAGTTGTGGGCGGTGCTGGAGCGGGCCGAGGCCAATCCTGCCATCCGTGCCCTGGTGATCACCGGGGCGGGGCGCGGCTTCTGTGCCGGTGCCGATCTGTCGGAGTTCGACTTCGCGCCCGGCCCTGATCTGGTGGAACGTGCCAACCCGGGGCCGGTGATTGAGCAGGCGTTCAACCCCACCGTGCGACGGCTGCAGGCCCTGCGCATGCCCATCATCGCGGCGGTCAATGGGGTAGCGGCTGGTGCCGGCGCCTCGTTGGCCATGACCTGCGACATCGCCATCGCCGTGCCGAACGCCAGCTTCATCCAGGCCTTCAGCAAGATCGGACTTATTCCCGACGCGGGGGGCTCGTGGTT
>CAZJKR010000005.1:27593-35484 GCA_964546615.1 uncultured Curvibacter sp. | reverse complement strand
GCCCGTGCGGGCAGAACTCCATAATGCTTTTCGGCCAGGCGCCGCACCTGCTGCACGTCCACGTCGCCGGCCACCACCACGGCGGCATTGGCCGGCACGTACCAGCGGCGATAGAAGTCGCGCGCATCGTCGGGTGTCATGGCCTCCAGATCGCTCATCCAGCCGACGATGGGGCGGCGGTAGGGGGCGGCCTGGAAGGTGGCGGCGTTGAGCGACTCGAACAGCAGCGCGCGCGGGTTGTCTTCGGTGCGCAGGCGGCGCTCTTCCTTCACCACCTCCAGCTCCTTGCGGAACTCGGCATCCGACCAGCGGTTGTGGGCAAAGCGGTCGGCTTCGAGCTTCATCACGTCGGCCAGCCGGCTGGCCGGAATCTGCTGGAAGTAGCCGGTGTAGTCCTGCCCGGTGAAGGCGTTCTCGCGCCCGCCCAAAGCCGCCACGCGGCGCGAGAACTCGCCCGGCTTGAGCGTGCGCGTGCCCTTGAACATCATGTGCTCCAGCACATGGGCCACGCCGGTGGTGCCGTCCACCTCGTCCATGGCGCCCACGCGCAGCCACAGCATGTGCACGGCGGTGGGGGCACGCCGGTCGGGCTTGACGATGAGCGTCATGCCGTTGGCGAGCCGGAACTGTTCGGCCTGGACCGGGGCCTGGGCCGATGCCGCGACCGGCACCTGGGCCACCGCCGGCGAACCCAGGACAGCGCAGAAAACAAGGCAGAGTAGGCGTTTCATAGAATTAGGGATTGTAGGAACGCCCCTCATGTTCAGCTTTTTCAAGAAGAAATCCCCTGCCCCCGCTGCGGCTCCGGCCACGCCGGTGCCCGCGGCCCCTGTGGCGGCACCTGCCGAGCCGCCCGCAGCAGCCGAGCGCCAGTCCTGGCTCGGCAAGCTCAAGTCCGGCCTGCGCAAGACCGGCTCCAGCCTGGCCAGCGTTTTCACCGGCACGCAGATCGACGATGCCTTGTACGAGGAACTGGAGGCCGCGCTGCTGATGGCCGACACCGGCGTGGCCGCCACGCAGTTCCTGCTGGACGACCTCAAACGCCGCGTGAAGGAGAGCAAGACCACCGAGCCGGCCGCCGTCAAGGGCCTGCTGATGGATGCGCTGGCCGAGCTGCTGGCGCCGCTGGAAAAACCGCTGCTCATCGGCGAGCACAAGCCCACCGTCATCATGGTGGCCGGCGTCAACGGCGCCGGCAAGACCACCTCCATCGGCAAGCTCACGCACCACCTTTCGAACGAAGGTGCCACGGTGCTGCTGGCAGCGGCCGACACCTTCCGCGCCGCAGCGCGCGAGCAGCTCGTGGTCTGGGCCGACCGCAACCGGGTGGAGATCATCAGCCAGGAGGGCGGCGACCCGGCCGCCGTCTGCTTCGATGCCGTGAGCGCCGGCAAGGCCCGCGCCAAGGACGTGGTGCTGGTGGACACGGCCGGCCGCCTGCCGACGCAGCTGCACCTGATGGAAGAGCTGCGCAAGATCAAGCGCGTGGTACAGAAGGCGGATCAGACGGCGCCACACGAAGTGCTGCTGGTGCTCGACGGCAACACCGGCCAGAATGCGCTGGCGCAGGTACGCGCCTTCGACGAGGCGCTGGGCCTGACCGGCCTGATCGTCACCAAGCTCGACGGCACGGCCAAGGGCGGCGTGCTGGCCGCGATTGCGCGCGAGCGACCGGTGCCGGTGTATTTCATCGGCGTGGGCGAGAAGCTCGACGAGCTGGAGACCTTCAACGCGCGCGAGTTCGCCCAGGCCCTGCTGGCCTGAGCGGTACGCCGGCCTGGCGGCCCGGCGAAAAACAGGCCGGCTGATCCTGCGTGGCATTTTCGCTATCATGGCTTGCAGGGAGCCCGGCCAGACGAGGTACGAAGGCCGTACAGGAGGATCAAATTTCCACGCCCCACAAGCAGGCCCGGCAGGCCGACCCCGCACTCTACGACCCGATCAGCTGGGATCCCTCGCTGGACTTTGTCCGCTACATGATCTGGTCGATCCTGATCGGCACGTCGCTCTTTGCGCTGGCGATCCTGGTCTTCTACCCCGAGATGAAGTGGCGCCTGACGGGCCCGGTGCCGATGGCGCTGGTGGCACTGGTCGGCTGGTTCCAGTTGCGGCGGGGCCGGCCGCAGGAGGCCATCGTCGCCGTGGCCGTCGGCATGTGGGCCACCATCTCGGTCGTGGTGTTCTTCAACGGCGGCATGCTGGCGCCGGCGTACTACATCTTCCCCCTGCTGATCATGCTCGTGGGCTGGCTGCTGAACGCGCGCGCGGCGCTGGGCGCGGCCACCCTGACCTCGCTGCTGACCGTCTTCTTCGTCATCAGCGCCCAGATGGGCTGGCTGCCGCCAGCCGTGCTGGCACCGCCGGTGCTCAACGGCATCGTGCAGGTGTGCGTCTTCTTCATTTCGGCACTGCTGGTCAACTCGCTGGTGCGCGCCTACCAGAAGCAGCTTGCACAGCTGAACACCGTCAACCTTGAACATGCCCAGCACACCCAGGAGCTGGAGCTGGTCAAGGCGGAACTGCACCAGGCCCAGGCCGTGGCCCGGGTCGGCAGCTGGGTCTATGACCTGGGCTCGGACACCATGCGGCTGTCGGACGAGACCTGCCGCATCTTCGGCCTGCCCGCTGGCACGACCGGCAGCTACCAGTCCTATCTGGAACGCACCCACCCCGAGGACCGCGAGTCGCTGCAGCAGGCCTGGCGCGCGGCGCTGCAGGGCCGCGCCGTGTTCGACCACGAACACCGCATCCTGGTGGGCCCGAGCCAGCGCTGGGTGCGGCAGAAGGCGCAGATGGAATGGACCGGGGACGGCGCGGCACGGCGCGCCGTGGGCATCACGCAGGACATCACCGAGTACAAGCAGATCGAGCTCGGCTTGCGCCAGTCGGAGCACAAGTTCACGATCGCCTTCACCTCCTGCCCGCTCTCGGCCTCGATTGCCACGGCCGAGGAAGGCCGCTTCATCGAGGTCAATGACAACTACGAGCGCGATTTCGGCTGGCGCAAGGACGAGCTGCTCGGGCACACCACCCTGGAAATCGGCCTGTGGGCCGAGCCCCGGCTGCGTCAGCAGTGGGTCGATGCGCTGCAGAAGAGCGGCCGGCTGGTCGACCACGAAACCGTCTGGCGCCACAAGAGCGGGGAGCGCCGGCACGTCAGCATTTCGGGTGAACTGGTGGAAATCGAGGGCATTCCGTGCGTGCTGGCCTATGTGACCGACATCACCGAGCGCAAGGCGGCCGACGAGCAGATCCAGAGCCTGGCCTTCTTCGACCCGCTCACCGGCCTGCCCAACCGCCGGCTGCTGATGGACCGGCTGGAGCAGGCGCTGGTGTCGGCCTGGCGGCACCAGCGCCTGGGTGCGCTGCTGTTCGTCGACCTGGACAACTTCAAGGCCATCAACGACACCTACGGCCATGACAAGGGCGACCTGCTGCTCAAGCAGGTCGGAGCCCGCCTGTCGGACTGCGTGCGCGAGGGCGACACGGTGGCGCGCATCGGCGGTGATGAATTCGTCGTGATGCTGGAAGACCTCAGCGGCGACCCGATGGAGGCCGCCACCGAAGCCGAGACCGTGGCACGCAAGCTCCAGGAGGCGCTCAACGGGCACTACCCGATCGCGCAGCTGAGCTTTCACAGCACCCCCAGCATGGGCATCACGCTGTTCGGCAACAGCAGCGAACCCATCGAGGAGCCGCTCAAGCGTGCCGACCTGGCGATGTACCAGGCCAAGGCGGCCGGCCGCAACACGGTGCGCTTCTTCGATCCGCGCATGCAGGCCATGGTGGCCGCCCGCGCCGCGATGGAGCGCGACCTGCGCCAGGCGCTGGCGTCGGACCAGCTCATGCTGCACTACCAGCCCCAGGTCGGGCGCGGCGGCCTGGTCACTGGTGCGGAGGTGCTGCTGCGCTGGCAGCATCCGGCGCACGGGCTGATTCCATCGGCCGACTTCATCCCGCTGGCGGAGGAGTGCGGCCTGATCCTGTCGATCGGCGAGCGCGTCCTGGAGACGGCCTGCCGGCAGTTGGCGCAGTGGCGCGACACGCCGGGCATGGCCCACCTGTCGCTGTCGGTCAATGTCAGTCCGCGGCAGTTCCAGCAGGACCATTTCGCCCGGCAGGTGCTGGACGTCCTGCAGCGCACCGGCGCGCCACCGCAACGCCTCACGCTCGAACTGACCGAAGGCCTGCTGATTGCCGACATCGACGACGTGATTGCCAAGATGGACGCCCTCAAGGCGCGCGGCGTCGGCTTTGCGCTGGACGACTTCGGCACCGGCTATTCCTCCCTGTCCCATCTCAAGCGTCTGCCGCTGGACCAGCTCAAGATCGACCAGGGTTTTGTGCGCGACGTTCTGGTCGACCCCAACGATGCGGCCATTTCTCGCATGGTGATCGTGCTGGCCGAAAGCCTGGGGCTGGAAGTGATCGCCGAAGGTGTGGAGACCCTGGCGCAGCAGCAGGCCCTGCAGGCGCAGGGCTGCCATGCCTACCAGGGTTACCTCTACAGCCCGCCGCTGCCGATCGAGGACTTTGCGCAACTGGCCGAGCGGCCGGACTGGCCCATCATGCCGGCACGGGGCTGAGGGCGTTCAGACTTCGGCCGCCGGGGCCGGCGGGCCCTCGGCCTTGCCGGCCAGCTGCTTGCGCAACGCGGCCAGCTCGGTCAGACGGGCCGCCACGCGCTGGTTGACGCTGTCACCGGGGTAACGGCCCTGCGCATCCGGCTCACCGGCCGGCACCCCGCTCAGCAGCACCAGCGCCTCGTCCACATGCGCCACGGCATGGATGTGGAAACGGCCGGCCGCCACGGCGGCCACCACATCGTGGCGCAGCATCAGATGCCTGACGTTGGCCGCCGGGATCAGCACGCCCTGCGTACCGGTGAGTCCGCGCGCGGCGCAGATGTCGAAGAAGCCTTCGATCTTTTCGTTCACCGCCCCGATGGCCTGGACCTGACCGAACTGGTTGACCGAGCCGGTCACCGCCAGCGACTGCCGGATGGGAACGCCGGCCAGGTCCGACAGCAGCGCGCACAGCTCGGCCAGCGAGGCGCTGTCGCCGTCGATCATGCCGTAGGACTGCTCGAACACCAGGCTGGCCGACAGCGCCAGCGGCTGGTTGCGGGCGTAGCGCGCGGCCAGGAAAGACGAAAGGATGAGTACGCCTTTGGAGTGGATCGGGCCGGAGAGCTTGACCTCGCGCTCGATGTTGACCATGGTGCCGTCGCCCAGACGCGTGGTGGCGGTCACGCGGGTGGGCTGGGCGAAGGCAAAGCCGCCGAGCTCGATGACGGACAGGGCATTGATCTGGCCGGCCACCGCGCCGTCGGTGGCGATCATGAGCGTGCCGCGCAGGATGGCGTCGTGCAGCCGGTCGCGCACGCGGTCCTGGCGCCGGATCTGGGCGTCGATGGCGCGCTGCACATCGGCCGCCGTCACGTCGGCCTGACCGGCCTGGCGCGCCCAGTAGTCGGCCTCCTGCAGCACGTCGGTGATGCTGCGCATGTGGGTGGAGAGTTTTTCGGCATCGCCCACCAGGCGGGCGCCATGCTCGATCACGCGTGCCACCGCCTCGCGCCCGAAGGGCAGCAGGTTCGACTTGCGTGCCAGCGTGGCGATGAGACGGGCATAGAGCAGATGGCTGTCGGCATTGCGTTCGATGTGTTCCTCAAAATCGGCCGCCACCTTGAACAGCTCGCCGAACTCGGGGTCGTACTCCTGCAGCAGGTAGTAGGTCAGACGGTCGCCGAACAGCACGATCTTGACGTCCAGCGCGATCGGCTCGGGCTCCAGCGAGACGGTGCTGACCAGGCTGTACATCTGGCCCAGCGACTCGATGCGGATCTCGCGCGTCTGCAACGCGCGCTTGAGGCCATCCCAGGCAAAGGGCTGCATCAGCACCTTGCGCGCATCGAGCAGCAGGTAGCCGCCGTTGGCCCGATGCAGCGCGCCGGGCTGGATCAGGGTGAAGTCGGTGACCAGGGTGCCGAAGTGGGCCAGGTGCTCGACGCGCCCCAGCAGGTTGGTGTACGTCGGGTTGTCCTCGCTGACGATGGGGGCCCCGGAAGGCACGCCGTTGGTCACCAGCACATTGACCTGGTAGCGGTGGATGGGCTCACGGCCGGCGCCGGACAGGCCCGAGGTCGGCGCCCCCTCCTCCTGCTTGCGGAAGTCGTCGGCATGCTCGACCATGTCCTGCTGCACCGCGTCCAGATAGGTCTGCACCGCAGGCTGCTGCATGAAGCGCTCGCGCAACTCGTTGATGCCGTGCTCGACCGCCGAGCGCGTGGTCTCGCGGTTGAGCTGCTTGAGGCGCTCGCTGCGCTCCTTCAGGCCCTGCGGGATGCGGGCCAGGATGGCTTCCAGCCGCTCCTTGAGTTGCGCCATGGACTGGCCGTAGCGCTCCTTCTCCGCCGCAGGCAGCTTGCTGAACTCCTCCGGGGGCATGACCTCGTCCTCGCGCATGGGGGCAAAACCGAAGCCGCTGGGCGTGCGCAACAGCGCGATCTTCTGGCGCTCGGCATCCTCGCTCAGGGCCTTGAACACCTTCTCCTGCTGCCGGTTGAATTCGTCCTGGATCGCCTCGGCCTTGGCCCGGTATTCGTCGCTCTCGAACAGGGCCGGGATGGCGCTGCTCAGGTACTCGACCAGCTGCTCCATGCCGTGGCGCAGCTCCGCCCCGCGGCCGGAAGGCAGTTGCAGTGCGCGCGGCTTGTGCGGCTGGCTGAAATCATGGATGTAGCACCAGTCGGCCGGGGCCGGCAGAGCGGCCACCTTCTGCCCCAGAAACTGCAACACCAGGCTGCGCTTGCCCATGCCGGTCGGGCCGAGCACGAAGATGTTGTAGCCATGGTGCCGGATGCCGGCACCGAAGTGCACCGCGTCCATGGCACGGGCCTGACCGATCATCTCGCCCAGGTCCTGCAGTTCGGCGGTGGTCTCGAAAGCGAATTCGCCAGGGTCGCACGCCTGATAGAGCTGCTGCGGCATCAACGGTGCAGGGGTTGTGGTCATCTTCTTCTTTCGGGCCATGGCGGCATGGATGGGAGCATACCCCGGCACCCGTGACATCACGACAATGCCATGCCCATGTCCATGCCGTTGCAGCACCGGGACCGGGAACCCGCCCGGGCGGGCGGGAAGGCGATTTCGGTCAGTGCACGGCCAGACGCCCGGCGGCATCGGCCTGGCTGATGGCGCCGATCTCGGCCGCAGCGGCGAAGCCGTGGCGCCGGAAGACGGCCAGCACCGCCTCCACGCTGTCGGGCGTGCACGACACCAGCAGACCGCCGCTGGTCTGCGGATCGGTCAGCAGGGCCTGGTCCACAGCGGCAAAACCCGCCGGCAACGTGACGTCCTTGCCGTAACCGCCCCAGTTGCGCCCGGAGGCGCCGGTGACCATGCCGCGGGCGGCGAGCGCGCGCACGCCGCTCAGCAAGGGCACGCGCGCCCAGTCGATGTCGATCACGCATTTCGCGCCGCGTGCCAGCTCCAGTGCATGGCCGGCCAGACCGAAGCCGGTGACGTCGGTGAGCGCATGCACGCCGGGCAGGGCCGCCAGCTCGGGGGTGTTGAGCTGGGTGGTGGTGGCGATCATCTGCGCGTAGCCGGCAGCGTCCAGCGCTTCCTTCTTGAGCGCGGCCGACAACACGCCCACACCGAGCGGTTTGCCCAGGATCAGCCGGTCGCCCACGCGGGCATCCGCGTTGCGCTTCACCCGCTTCGGATGCACCAGGCCCATGGCCACCAGGCCGTAGATGGGTTCGACCGAGTCGATGGTGTGGCCACCGGCGATCGGGATGCCGGCCGCCTTGCACACCGCCTGGCCACCGGCCAGGATCCTGCCGATGGTGTCGGTGGACAGCACGTTGATCGGCATGCCCACCAGG
>CAZJKR010000005.1:24915-27583 GCA_964546615.1 uncultured Curvibacter sp. | reverse complement strand
TTTTTGTCGATTTTTTGCCCGCCGACCATTGGCAGGCTATCTACTATCTCCAGCCGCTCTGGAATCTTGTAGCTGGCGATATTCTTTCCTTTGAGATGACTCACCATCTCTTCGAAAGCCAGCTTCTGACCTGCCTTGGACACGACGTAGGCGCAGGCCTTCTCCCCCATCACCGGGTCGGGCATGCCCACCAGGGCCAGCGCCATGATGGGCGTGCCGCCCATGGCATAGACATCGGAAATGGCGTTGGTGGCGGCGATGCGGCCGAAGTCGAACGGGTCGTCGACGATGGGCATGAAAAAGTCGGTGGTGGCGATCAGCGCCTGCGCGTCGTTGAGCTGGTAGACCGCGGCATCGTCCGCGGTTTCGATGCCCACCAGCAGCTCGGGCGGCAGCGGCAGGCCACTGCCGCTCTTGAGGATTTCCGACAGCACGCCGGGCGCGATCTTGCAGCCGCAGCCGCCGCCATGCGAGAGCGAGGTCAGGCGAGGTTCGGTCTTGGGGGGGGTGTTGGCAGTCATGGTGTGTGGATCAGTTCGGAGACCAGCGCCAGCAGCGCGCCACGTTCGGCGGCCGGCACAAACAGCGGCGCACGCAGCGTGCATTGTGCCTGCAAGGCGGCCCGCATGCCGGCCTGCGTACGCGCCCGCAGCAGCAGCCCGGCCAGCGCCGTGGCATCGCCCCAGGGGAAATAACCGGCGTAGTCCTCGCCCAGCATGCCCACGTTGCCGTCGATGCGCGAGGCCAGCACCGGTGTGCCGCTGCAGACCGCCTCCAGGATGACGTGCGCCCCGCCTTCCATGCGGCTGGTGTGCACCAGCACATGGGCGCGCTGGATGTGGCGCCGCGTCGCCTCGTGCGTGAGTCCGCCGAGCCAGCGGTAGTTCGGGCACTGCGCCATGGTGGCCCGTGCCGCCTGACCCAGCGCCGGCTCGAGCGCAGCACCGATGTGGTCGATGTGGATGTCCGGCTGCGCGCGCAGCAGGCGCGCTGCCGCCCACAGCGTCTCGGGCGATTTCTCCTCGCGCAGATGGCCCACCATCACCGCACGCAGGTGTCGCCCGGTCTTGGGCAGCGTGCGGCGCAGCGTGGTGGACTGGAAGATGACGCGCGTCTTGCCGTGGTACGGCGCCGGCAGGGCCCTCGGCCCCTGCGCCTGCAGCACCACCAGCCGTTGCGCCAGGGCCAGCGAGCGTTGGGAAGCGGCATCCGTTTCGATGTCGCGGTACAGGTCGGTGCCGGTCAGCACCACGGCCAGGCCGCGGCCCGGGTGCGCGGCGGCCCAGGCGGCAATCGGTGCCGCGACGCGGCGCGCATGCAACGCCAGCATGGCGACCGCCTCGGGGAAATCACCCGGCTGCCAGTCCTTCACGATCTGCGTGCGATAGTGCCCGGCCAGCAGGCGCGACCAGCGCCAGGCGGTCTGCCAGTTGCCGTTGTTGGCATCGGCCAGAGCCGGGCTGACGATCAGGAGCAGCGGTTTTACCATGGTCTCAGCCCTCGGCCCAGAACATGGCGAACCAGCCGTTCGCATCGGTCCACCGCTGGGTGCGGGCGAAACCCGCCTGCCGCAGCAGGGCCTCGAAGTCGGCGCTGCGGTACTTGCAGGAATTCTCGGTGTGGATGCGCTCACCGGCGGCAAAGGTGCGCCCGGCACCCGGCCAGCGCACCACCACCTCGCGCGTGGCCTGCAGGTGCATCTCGATGCGCGACTGTTCGCGGTTGAAGAAGGCCACATGGGACCAGTCGCGCACATCGAAGTCGGCCCCCAGCAGACGGTTGACGTGCCGCAGCAGGTTCTTGTTGAAGGCCGCCGTCACGCCCAGCGCATCGTCGTAGGCCGGCTCCAGCACGTCCAGCGGCTTGACCAGATCGACGCCGATCAGCAGGCCGCCGCCTTGCGCTGCCGCACGGGCCTGGCGCAGAAAATCCAGCGCCTCGGCAGGCAGGAAGTTGCCGATGCTCGAACCGGGGTAGAACAGCAGGCGCGGCCCGGCACCCGCCTCGGCCGGCAATGCCAGCGCACGCGAGAAATCCAGCCCCACCCCCAGCATGTCCAGCGCAGGGAACTGACGCTGCAGGCAGTCCAGCGCATGGCGCAGGTAGTCGACCGAAATGTCCACCGCCACGTAACGCGCCGGCTGCAGCAGGCCGAACAGCCGGGCCGCCTTCTCGCAGTTGCCGGCGCCCAGATCGACCAGGGTGGCGCCCCGGGGGACCTGCGCCGCGATGGCCGGTGCGTGCTCGGCCAGCAAGGCGGCTTCGGTCCGCGTGGGGTAGTACTCGGGCAGTTCGGTAATGGCATCGAACAGGCGCGATCCCAGCGGGTCGTACAGGTACTTGGGCGCCAGGCTGGCCTGCGCTGCCTGCAGCCCCCGGGCCAGCTCGCGGCGCACCGCCTCGCGGTCCTCGCGGTACAACTGGACGAACCGGGGCTGACGCAGTGGCGGGCTGGAGGGCGGGCTCATGCGCGCCACTATAGCCCGGCAAGGCCGCTACCCCTGAGCGTATGCGCCTGGGCAGCTTGGCGGGGCTGGCGCACCGGGGCTGCCGGTGCGAGAATTGCCGTACAACAAAACCGCAAGGAGACTGCCATGAACACTGCCGTCCAGGAAGATGCCGGGCGCCGCGTCGATCAGCTGCTGGCCCATTACGGCGCAAGCCACCG
>CAZJKR010000005.1:21596-24905 GCA_964546615.1 uncultured Curvibacter sp. | reverse complement strand
CATCCGACCAACGAGCTGATCCACTTCATCGCCATTCCGCTGATCATGCTCAGCCTGGTCGGCCTCCTCTATGAGGCGCATCCGCTGGCGGCCTATGCCTTCATCGGCGCCAGCATGGTCTATTACGCCCGGTTGTCGCTGGTGTTCTTCATCACCATGCTCGGGGGCTCGGCCCTGGTGCTGGCGCTGGTGCACGCCATGGGCGCCCAGCGGCTGGCGCTGTGCGTGGGCATCTTCGTCGTGGCCTGGATCTTCCAGTTCATCGGCCACAAGATCGAAGGCAAGAAGCCCTCCTTCTTCGAGGACATCCAGTACCTGTGGGTGGGCCCGCTGTTCGTGCTGAGCCGGCTGTTCGGCAAGCTCGGCATCCGCTGGTAAGTCAGGCCGCGGTGGCGGCGGCCCTCACGGGCGCTGCTGCAGTCGTTTCAGATCGGCCACGATCTCAGCCGAATGGCGCGAGGTGTTGACCGACAGGTAGACCTTGGCGATGCGGCCCTGCGGGTCGATCAGGAAGGTGTAGCGCTTGGCCATGCGAAACACCTTCCAGTCGGACAGGGCGCCGTAGCGTTGCGCCACTTCACCCTCGGTGTCGGCCAGCAGCGGGAAAGGCAGCTTGTACTTCTGCGCGAAAGCCGCGTGCGAGGCGCTGCTGTCCACGCTGATGCCCACCACCTCGGCGCCCAGCGCCTGCAACTGCAGCCAGTCGTCGCGGAAGGTACAGGCCTCTTCGGTGCAGCCGGGGGTGTCGTTCTTGGGGTAGAAGTACAACACCAGCCATTTGCCGCGCCAGTCCGTCAGACGACGCGGTTTACCCTGCTGGTCCGGCAGCGTGAACTCCGGGGCGGGCTGGCCCACCGCCGGCACGGCGGCCTGCACCCGGGCTGCGCCCAGCGGCAGCAGCAGGCACAGGGCACGGCGCAGGCGGGAAATCACGGCCGCAGCTCCTTCAGTCCACCCATATAGGGCTGGAGGGCTGCAGGAATTTCTACGCTGCCGTCGGCGCGTTGATAATTTTCCAGCACCGCCACCAGCGTGCGGCCCACGGCCAGGCCGGACCCGTTGAGGGTGTGCAGCAGTTCGTTCTTGCCCTGGGCGTTCTTGAAGCGCGCCTGCAGGCGACGGGCCTGGAAGGCCTCGCAGTTGGAGACCGAGCTGATCTCGCGGTAGGTGTTCTGCGCCGGCAGCCAGACTTCCAGGTCGTAGGTCTTGGCGGCGCCAAAGCTGCAGGATGGCCTCGGCGTGGCCGGTCATTTCTTCCAGCGCCTCGTGGCTCTTCTCGGGGTGCACGATCTGCACCATCTCGACCTTGTCGAACTGGTGCTGGCGGATCATGCCGCGCGTGTCGCGGCCGTAGGAGCCGGCCTCGGAGCGGAAACAGGGCGTGTGGGCGGTGAGCTTGATCGGCAGGTCGGCTTCGGCCACGATCTCATCACGCACGAAATTGGTCAGCGTCACTTCGCTGGTGGGAATGAGATACAACGCCACGTCTTCCGCCGCGCCTTCCTGGCCACCCTTCTTGGCGGCGAACAGGTCTTCTTCAAACTTGGGCAGCTGGCCGGTGCCGCGCAGCGTATCGCCGTTGACGATGTAGGGCGTGTAGCACTCGGTGTAGCCGTGCTCCTGCGTCTGCACATCCAGCATGAACTGCGCCAGTGCGCGGTGCAGACGGGCGATGGGGCCCTTCATGACCGTGAAGCGTGAGCCGGTGAGCTTGGTGCCGGTGTCGAAGTCCAGCCCCAGCGGCTCACCCACGTCCACATGGTCCTTGACGGCAAAGTCGAACTGCTTCGGCTCCCCCCAGGTGCGCACCACCACGTTGCCGGTTTCATCGCTGCCCACCGGCACGCTCTCATGCGGCAGGTTGGGCACGGCCAGCAGCATGGCCTGCATCTCGGCCTGGATCTGCTCCAGCCGCGCCGCAGAGGCATCCAACTCAATCTTGATCCCTGCAACCTCAGCCTTGTTATGTTCTATCTGTTGGTTGTTGAAATCAACTTGATCGAATTCTTCAGCAGCATTTAGCCTTGCGATTTGACCCGCTAGCACACCAATCTGCTTGCTCAGGGTGTTGCGCTTGGATTGCAGCTCTTCAGTGCGGGTCTGGAGGGTCTTGCGCTCGGCCTCAAGCGCCCGAAAGCCCTCCACATTCAGGAAGGCTTGCGGCTTTTTGCGCGTCTCCAGACGGGCAACGACCGAGTCGAGATCTTTACGGAGCAGGGTGATGTCTAGCATGGCTGAATTGTAGGTGGGCCGGCCTGGAAAGCGGCGTCCGATCAAAGTTCGGTCTTCAGTCCTTTGGGCAGCGGGAACTTGACCGTTTCCTCGATGCCTTCCATCTTGCGCACCGAGACAGCGCCGAATTCCTTGATGCGGTCCACCACCTGGCGCACCAGGATGGCAGGCGCGGAGGCGCCGGCCGTCAGGCCGACGCGGTGCCTGCCCTCGAACCACTCGGGCTTCAGTTCATCCGCGTTGTCCACCATGTAGCTCGTGGTGCCGAGCTTCTGCGCCACTTCGCGCAGGCGGTTGCTGTTGGAGCTGGTCGGGCTGCCGACCACGATGACGATGTCCACCTGCGGGCTGAGCAGCTTGACGGCATCCTGCCGGTTCTGTGTGGCGTAGCAGATGTCCTGCTGCTTGGGTTCGCGCACCTTGGGGAAACGCGCCTTGACGGCGGCCAGGATGTCGGCCGCGTCGTCCACGCTCAAGGTGGTCTGTGTCACCACCGCCAGCTTGTCGGTCTGCGCCGGTTGCACGCGCGCCACGTCGGCCACGTCCTCCACCAGGTGGATGCCGGAATCCAGCTGCCCCATGGTGCCTTCCACCTCCGGGTGACCCTTGTGGCCGATCATGATGAACTCATAACCTTCCTTGTGCAGCTTGGCCACTTCCACATGCACCTTGGTCACCAGCGGGCAGGTGGCATCGAAGACGTGAAAGCCGCGTCGCTCGGCCTCCTGCTGCACCGCCTTGCTGACGCCGTGGGCCGAGAACACCAGCGTGGCGCCGGGCGGTACGTCGTCCAGTTCTTCGATGAAGATCGCGCCCTTGGCCTTGAGGTCATTCACCACATAGGTGTTGTGCACGATCTCGTGGCGCACATAGATGGGGGCGCCAAACTTCTGGATGGCGCGCTCGACGATCTCGATGGCGCGGTCCACACCGGCGCAAAAGCCGCGCGGCTCGGCCAGCAGGATTTCTTGCGGGGCCAGCATCACAGGATCCCGATCAGCTGCACTTCAAAGGTCACGGGCTGGCCCGCCAGCGGATGGTTGAAGTCGAACAGCACGGCGCCGTCTTCACGCACCT
>CAZJKR010000005.1:20350-21586 GCA_964546615.1 uncultured Curvibacter sp. | reverse complement strand
CGGCTCGGCGAGGATGATTTCAGCCCCCACGCTTGTCACTGCGTGTACTGCGCTGCCCCCCAAGGGGGCCTTCGCGCCTTGGGACGGCCCGGCGGCGCTCATGTTGGCGTTGATCGACGTCATTAGAGAACCCCCAGCAATTGAACCTCGAACGTCACCGGCTGGCCGGCCAGCGGGTGGTTGAAGTCGAACAGCACGGCGTCCTCACCGAGCTGGACCACCACACCACCGAACTGGCCCTTGCGGTCGGGCGTGGGGAAGTGCACCACGTCGCCCACGGCGTACTGCTCACTGGGGTCGCCCAGTTCGCGCAGTTCCTTGCGCGACAGCCACTGCTGCATGGCCGGGTTCTTCTCGCCATAGGCGCCGGCGGCCAGCTGCAGCGTGGTGTGCACACCCTCCGCCAGCCCGATCAGCGCCTCCTCCAGCGCTGGCGCCAGCTCGCCGGCACCGATGGTCAGCGTGGCCGGCTTATCCCCGAAGGTGTTGATGATGTCGCCGGCCGGGCCGGCCAGGCGGTAGTGCAGAGTCAGGAAGGAACCGGCTTGCACACGCGGAAGGGTGGAGGTCATAAAAGTCCCGATAAACTGGGCTCCATTGTAAAAAGCCTGGTCTTTGACCTCTGTCATGCCCCTGAAAGACCTTCCTCCCGACGCACGCCCGCGCGAGAAGCTGCTGGCCCGCGGCCCGGGCGCCCTGAGCGACACCGAGCTGCTGGCGCTGCTGCTGCGCACCGGGCTGGCCGGCAAGGGGGTGCTGCAGCTGGCGCAGGAACTGCTGGACAGCGACACCGGTTTTGGCGGCATCGCCGGCCTGCTGCACGCCACCGCGGATGATCTGAAACGCATCAAGGGCCTGGGGCCGGCCAAACGCGCCGAGCTGCTGGCCGTGCTGGAACTGGCGCGCCGCGCGCTGGCCGAGCAGCTGCGTGAACGCGCCGCGCTCGACACGCCCGAGACCGTCAAGCACTACCTGCAACTGCAGCTGGCGGCCAGGAAGCACGAATGTTTTGCCGTGCTCTTCCTCGACAACCAGCACCGCCTGCTGGCGCTGGAAGAGCTGTTCCGTGGCACCCTGAGCCAGACCAGCGTCTACCCGCGTGAGGTGGTGCTGCGCGCCCTGCACCACCACGCCGCCGCCGTGGTGCTGGCGCACAACCACCCCAGCGGCACGGTGCAGCCCTCCCGTGCCGACGAGGCGCTGACGCAGGCGCTCAAGGCCGCCCTGGCGCTGGTC
>CAZJKR010000005.1:14318-20340 GCA_964546615.1 uncultured Curvibacter sp. | reverse complement strand
TGTACGCGTGCTCGACCACGTGATCGTCGCGCCCGGCCAGGCGCTGTCGATGGCCGAACGGGGACTGGTCTGATGGTCACGGTGAAATCACTGGCCGACCTGAAACAGGTCAAGCAGGCCATTGCCGAGCAGACCCGGCTGGCGGCCGAACGCCGTGCCGAAGCCGAGCGTCTGGCGCGCCAGAACACGGCCGACAAGGACCTCTTTCTGAAGGCCGCCGGCAAGGTGCAGCCGCTGGCCGTGCCGGCCAAAGCACCCTTGAAGACCGAGAAACCGAAGCCGGTGCCGGTGCAGCGCCAGCGCGACGAGCAGGCTGTGCTGGTGGAAGCCATCAGCGACGAGTTCGACGTCAGTACCCTGCTTGACGTCGACGAACACATGAGCTTTCGCCGCCCTGGCATCGGGCCGGACGTCACGCGCAAGCTGCGCCGCGGTGACTGGGCCATCCAGCGCGAGATCGACCTGCACGGTCTGCGCACCGATGAGGCGCGCGGCGCCTTGGGCCAGTTCATCCGCGAGGCACACCGCCACGGCATCCGCTGCGTGCGTGTGGTGCACGGCAAGGGTCTGGGCTCACCCGGCAAGACGCCGGTGTTGAAAAGCCGCGTGCACAGCTGGCTGGTGCAGAAGAAGGAAGTGCTGGCCTTCGTGCAGGCCAAGCCGGCCGAAGGTGGCGCCGGTGCGCTGATCGTCCTGCTCCAGCCCGCCTGAAGCTGGCATAGCCGACGCCCGGCGTTCGAGCCGCAGCGGCCGCCCCAGGGCAGGCCACCGGGCATCAGGCGCGCGCCGGCAGCACGGTCACCTCGCCAGCTAGGCGGCATTCGGCAGCATGAAGCCGTCGAAGAAGGCCGCCAGTGCCTGGTGCGCGTCCAGCGGCAGCACGTGCGCAATGTACTGGTCCGGCCGCACCACCACCAGGCAGCCCTGCTCGCGATTGATGCCGCGCAGGTCGAAGATGTCGGGGCCGTCTTTCAGGTCCGGGCAGAACACCTTTTCGTAGTCGCGCAGGCCATGGCGGCCCTTCTGCGGCAGCAGCAGCGCCGGCATGGACTCGATGGCCAGCTCGCGGTGGCTCTGCGGGAAGATGGCGCGCAAGTCGAACACGGCATCCGGGTCCTGGCCCGCGCGGGTGTACTTGCGCACCGGCGAGTCCGGCGCGTCCTGCAGGAAGCGGCACAGTGCGCACGCCCACGTTCGCGTCCACAGCGTCGTTCTGGCCGGCAAAGGCGTACAGACGCCAGCGGCCGTCGGCCTGGTGCACATGGCCGAGCTGCACCCGCTTGGCATCGGTGATGCGCACCACCGGCGCGGAATGGAAACGCGTGCCGACCTCGAAGCCGCTGGCCAGCGCCTGGTAGGTGGCATCACCGCAGATGACGGACGGGCGGTAGCGGGTGCCCATGCCGGCCGTGAAGCGCAGGTGCTGCTCGAAGTACTTCTGGAATTCCTTCGGGTCCACGCCGCCGGCTCCCGCGTCAGCGCCGTTGTCGGCGTGCGCGGGTTTGTCGCTGATCATCTTGGCCCACTCGCGGTCGAAGTCGATCAGCATCTTGCCCATCACCTGGCGCTCGGCCGAATAGGTGTGCAGCAACGCCGGCGGACACTGCTGGCGCAGCACGGCGGCGAGCTTCCAGCCCAGATTGAAGGTGTCCTGCATCGAGAAGTTCATGCCCTGCCCGGCCTTGGGGCTGTGCGTGTGGCAGGCATCGCCGGCAATGAAAACGCGCGGCAGGCGCGCAGGCATCTCGGCCACCGGCACGTCGTCGTACTTGTCGCAGATGCGCTGGCCGATCTCGTACACCGACCACCACGGCACCTCTTTCACGTCCAGCGTGTAGGGGTGCAGGATGCGCTGCGCCGCGGCGATCAGCTGATCCACCGTGATGTTGCGCTGGGCCACGCGTTCGTCTTCGCCCAGCTTGTCCATCTCCACATACAGGCGCGCCAGGTAACCGCCTTCGCGCGGAATGATCAGCAGGTTGCCACCGTTGGCAGACTGGATCACCGCCTTGTGACGCACGTCCGGAAAGTCCGTCACGGCCAGCACGTCCATCACGCCCCAGGCCTGGTTGGCCGCATCACCCACCAGCTCGCGACCGATGGACTTGCGCACCGCACTGCGGGCGCCGTCGCAGCCCACCACGTAGCGTGCACGCACCGTCTCCACCTGACCGACGTGGGCCGCCGCCGTGCGTTCCAGGCGCACCGTCACCGGGTAATCCGGGGCGTCGCGGTCCACCACCACGTCGAGCAGCTTGCGCGCGTAGTGCGGCTCCAGCCGGCTGGGCGAATGGCGCATGGTCTCCAGGTAGAAGTCATGCACACGCGCCTGGTTCAGCACCACGTGCGGAAACTCCGACAGCCCGTCCTCCGTGTCCTGCACGCGACCGTGGCGGATGATGTTCTGCGGGTTCTTTTCGTCCGGCTTCCAGAACGTGACTTCGTTGATCCAGCAGGCCTCTTTCATCACGCGCTCGGCGAAGTTGAAGGCCTCGAACATTTCCATGGTGCGGCAGGCAATGCCGTCGGCCTGGCCCAGCTGCAGCGGGCCGTCCTTCTGCTCCACGATGGCGGTGCGGATGTCGGAGAAGGCGGCCAGCTGGGCGGCCAGCGTCAGGCCGGCCGGGCCGCAGCCGACGATGAGCACATCGACTTCTGTCGGCACGCCGTCCGCGTGCGGATGGGTCTGGGCGTGGGCCGACGGCTCGGCAATGTGCGGGTCGCCGGGGCGAAAGCCGTTGAGGTGAAATTGCATCGCGGTTCCTTTCGTTGAGGGGTGATCCGGGCGGACTGCGGAAGCGGCCTGTGGCACGCCAGCCCTCTTCCGGGATTTTTAGAATGTATGCATATGATATGTATACATTCTATTATGTCAAGCCGCAAGCGCTGCGGACCCGGAGCCCCGGAAGATCCGCGGGCTTCCAGGGTCGGCGGATGCGAACGGCTCATTCGCCGGGTGTCGTGCCGCTGATGTCGGCGTGCTTCTCGACCAGCACCCCCATCATGCGCATGAACTCCTTGCGTTCGGGCATCGACAGGGGTTCGAGCAGACGGTCCTGCGCCCGCAGCATGTGGGGGATGACGTCCTTCAGGATCTGCAGGCCGGCGGCCGTCGGGCTGATCAGCCGGACCCGGCGATCCTGCGGACTCATGCTGCGCACGACCAGACCACGCGACTCCAGGCGGTCGATCACGCCGCCGATGGTGGCGGCGTCGTACAGGATGGTCTGGGCCAGCGTCTTCTGATCAATCCCGGGCTGTCTGCAGATGGTGTGCAGGGCGACGTACTGAACCGGCGTCAGGCCGAGTTCGGCCGCTTCTTCATTGAACAGAGCCACCGCCAGCTGCTGGAAGCGACGTGCGAAGTGTCCAGGCAGTGATTTCGGATCCAGGCGTTTCCACTTCTCGCTCATGTGCAGTCTCTCTGACGGTTGCCGATTCTAGGCCACACCCACGCCCCCGGGGCATGCCCACGCCCTCACCCCGGCGTGTTGCGCATCCAGTCTGCCGTCTGGAAAAACGAGTCGCGCAGCCGGGCACGCAAGGCCTCATCAATCCCCACCTCCCCCATGGCCTGGTCCATGCAGGCCAGCCACTGGTCGCGCTCCAGGAGGCCGATCTTGAACGGCAGGTGGCGCGCGCGCAGGCGCGGATGACCGAAGCGTTCGATGTAGTGGTTGGGGCCACCCAGCCAGCCACAGAGAAACCAGAACAACTTCTGCCGCGCATCGTCCAATTCGCTGCCATGCACGTCGCGCAACGCCTTGTAGGCCGGCTCCAGGTCCATCAGGTCGTAGAAACGCTCGACCAGTTCGTGCACCTTGTCCTCGCCGCCGATCCACTCAAAGGCGCTGGCCGGGCTTGTGTTCGCTTCAGAATTCATGGTCAAAATTGGATAAAACCCTTGTCACATATACGCAAACAGCTATTACTTTGATAGCAAAATTCACTGGACCGCGCGGCGCAAGGTTTCCACCACCGGACGCTGCAGCACCTCGCGCAGCCCCCACCAGCCAGCCGCCAGGGCCAGCGCGGCGCCGGCCAGGGCGCCGGCCAACGGCACCATGAACGAAACCGTCCAGTTGAATTCGAAGACAAAACGGGCCAGCGCCCAACCCACCGCCGAGGCGACCAGCGAGGCCAGGAAGCCGGCCAGCAGGCCGACGCCGGCCAGCTCGGCACGCTGCACCTGGCGTAGCAGCACCGCGCTGGCGCCGACGGCGCGCATGATGGCGAACTCGCGCGCACGCTCCTCGCGCGTGGCGCCCACGGCGGCCAGCAACACCACCAGGCCGGCAGCGAGCGTGAAGCCGAACAGGAACTCCACCGCACGGATGACCTGGTCCAGCACACGCTGCACCTGCAAGAGCGTGGTGCTCATGTCCACCACCGTGATGTTGGGGTAGCTGCGCACCAGCGTGTTGTCGAAGCCGCGGGTATCAGGCGCTCGAAAGGCGCTCATGTAGGTGGCCGGCACGCCGTCCATGCGACTGACCGGGTAGATGGCGAAGAAATTGGCGCGCATCGAACCCCAGTCCACCTTGCGCAGCGAGGTGACGGTGGCGTCCGTCGGCACGCCGGCAATGTCGAAGCGCAGGCGATCGCCGAGCTTGAGGCCCAGGGTCCTGGCGATGCCGTCCTCCATGCTGATGGCGCCTTCCTCCTCGGCCGTCCAGCGCCCGGCCACCACCGGGTTGTGCGGCGGCAAGGCGGCACTGTGGGACAGGTTGAACTCGCGGTCCAGCAGGCGGCGGGCGCGGTCCTCGGCATAGTCCTCGGGCTTGACCGGTCGGTCGTTGATCGCCACCAGCCGGCCGCGGATCATGGGATACCAGTCGTAGCCGGACACACCGGCGTCCGCCAGAGTCTGCCGGAACGCCTCGCCCTGCTCGGGCTGGACATTGATGACGAAGCGGTTGGGCGCATCGGCCGGCGTGGCCTGGCGCCAGCTGCCGATCAGGTCGGTGCGCAGCAGCACCAGCAGCACCAGGGCCAGCAGGCCCACGGCCAGGCTGCTGACCTGCACCACGGTGTAGGCCGGTCGCGCGGCCATCTGGCGCGTGGCCAGCACCAGCCAGCGCGGGGCGCGGGCCTCGTTCACCAGCCGGCGCAGCAGCCCCACCGCACCCCAGCTGGCCAGCGCAAACAGCGCCACCGCACCCGCAAAACCACCCACGGTAATGAGGCCCAGCTTGGGGTCGCTGCTCACCGCCAGCAGCAACGCCGCAAAACCCGCCACCCCCAGCCCCAGGACGCCGAGCGACGCCGGACGCAGATTGCCGACATCGCGCCGCATCACGCGCAGGGCCGGCACCTGCGCCAGCTGCAGCACCGGCGGCAGGCCGAAGGCCAGCAGCAGCGTCTGCCCCATGCCCAGGCCGAACAGCACCGGCCACACGCTGGGCGCCGGCAGCGCAGTCTCCACCAGACCGGCGAGCAGCAGCACGAAGGCGTGGTGCACCGCATAACCGAGTGCCACACCCAGAGCGCTGGCGGCCAGCCCGGCGAGCACGAACTCGAAGGTGTAGCTCCAGGCGATGGTGGCGTGGCGCAGCCCCAGCACGCGCAGCATGGCGCAGTCGTCCAGGTGGTTGCTGGCAAAGCCGCGTGCGGCCAGCGCCACAGCCACGGCGCTCAGCAGTGCGGCGAGCAAGGCCACCAGGTTGAGGAATTTCTCGGCGCGCTCCAGCGTCTGCCCCATCTCGGGCCGCCCGCCCTGCAGCGACTCGACCCGCAGGCCGCGCAAGTCGCGCCGGGCGATCTCGTCCGTGGCCCATTGCGCGAAGCGACTGGCTGCACGGTCGCTGCCGGCCACCGCCAGCCGGTAGCTGACGCGGCTGGCCGGCTGGATCAGGCCGGTGGCGGCGATGTCGCTCAGGCGCAGCATGGCACGCGGCGCGAAGTTGATGAAGCCGGCACCCCGGTCGGGCTCCAGCACGATGATGCGGGCGATCCGCAGGCTGCTGTCGCCCAGCAGCAGCGCGTCGCCGCCGAAGTATTCCTCCCTGATCTTCGCGGCTAT
>CAZJKR010000005.1:0-14308 GCA_964546615.1 uncultured Curvibacter sp. | reverse complement strand
GCCCAGCTGCAGGCCGAGCGCTTCGAGCAGTGCGGCGTCGACCCACACCTCGCCCGGCGCCGGGATGTCCTGCGTCGGCTGGCCCGGTGCATCGGGCTGCGTGGCCACGCTCAGGCGCCCGCGCAGCGGGTAACCGTCTTCCACCGCCTTGAGGGCCACCAGCCGGCTGGCGCCGCCGCGCGCCTCAGGTGCGCGCGCCATGGTGGGAAAGTTGAGCGAGCTCGACACCTGCAGGCCCAGCGCACGGGCCTGCGCGGCAAAAGCCGCCGGTGCCGGGTTGTCGCTGGCCACCACGGCGTCACCGCCGAGCAACTGACGCGCATCGCGCTGCAGCCCGCCCTTGAGGCGGTCGGCAAAGAAGCCCACGGCGGTCAGCGCGGCCACGGCCAGCGTGACGGCCAGCAGCAGCAGACGCAATTCACCCGAACGCAGGTCGCGCCAGAGGGTGCGCCAGCCGAGTTGCCAGAAAGTGATGTTCATGGCGCGATTTTCCCCTCTTGTCCTGCCCCGCGGGATGTTCTGCCTCAATAGCCCTGACAGCACCGGGCGGCAGCCTCAGCGCCCGCGCCTGGCGGGCTCGGCCGCCGGGGCCTACTTCTGCAGCAGCAGCTTGATGTCCGCCGCCATCGCCGGCGCCCCGCTGCCATAGCGGGTGTAGAGCCGCAAGCGCCCGTCGGTGTCGTAGATGTAGCTGCCCGCCGAGTGGTCCATGGTGTAGCTGGTCGGCGTCTTGCCCTCGACCTTCTTGTAATAGACCTTGTAGTCCTTGGCCACGGCGGCCAGCTTCTCGGGCGTTTCGGCGTACAGGGCCACGAAGCCCGGATCGAAGTTGGCCATGTAGGCCTTGAGCATCTCGGGTTTGTCCCGCTCGGGGTCGACGGTGACGAACAGGCCCTGCAGCTTGTCGCCGTCCGCGCCGAGCAGTTTCTTCACCTCGACCAGTTCAGTCATGGAGGTGGGGCAGACATCGGGGCACTGGGTGTAGCCGAAGAACATGACCACCACCTTGCCGCGGTAGTCCTGCAGGCTGCGCGGCTGGCCGTCGTGGTCGATGAGCTGGAAGTCGCGGGCATAGTCGGCGCCGGTGATGTCGATGGCGGCAAACTTCGGCTTGTCGCCGGAGCAGGCCGTCAAAATGGCTGCAGCGCCGGCCATTATTGCCACCGATGCTATGAATTTAAGAGTATTTCGCTTGCCCATGGTGGCCTCACAACAGGTAGTGATCGAGCAGCAGTGCGGCAAACAGCGCGCTCAGATGGATCAGGGAGAAACGGAAGGTCTTGCGCGCCAGCGCGTCGGAGTAGCTGCGCCACAGTTGCCAGGCGTACAGGAAGAAGCCGCCGTTGAGCACGATCGCCGCCGCCAGGTACAGCCAGGAGCTCATGCCGTAGATGAACGGCATCAGACAGGCCGCAAACAGCACCAGGGTGTAGAGCAGGATCTGCAGCCGGGTGAACTCGTTGCCGTGCGTCACCGGCAGCATGGGCAGGCCGGACTTGCGGTAGTCCTCCACCCGGTACAGCGCCAGCGCCCAGAAGTGCGGCGGCGTCCACAGGAAGATGATGAGAAAGAGGATCAGGGCTTCAGGGCCGACGTCGCCGGTCAGGGCGGCCCAGCCCAGCACCGGCGGCATGGCGCCGGACGCGCCGCCGATGACGATGTTCTGCGGCGTCAGCGGCTTGAGGATCACGGTGTAGATCACCGCATAACCGACGAAGGTGGCGAAGGTCAGCCACATGGTCAGCGGGTTGACCCAGACATACAGCAAGGCCGAACCGACACCACACAGCACGGCGGAGAACAGCAGGGTCTGCACATCGCTGAGTTCACCCTTGGCCGTGGGCCGCCAGGCGGTGCGCTTCATCTTGGCGTCGATCCCCTTCTCCACGATGCAGTTGAAGGCAGCGGCGGCCCCCGCCACCAGCCAGATGCCGAGGCAGGCGATCAGCATCACCTGCAGCTCGCGCCAGCTCGGCAAGCCGGGCACAGCCAGCACCATGCCGATCAGGGCGCAGAAGACGATGAGCTGGATCACGCGCGGCTTCATCAGCGCATGGAACTGGCTGAAGACGGACGGCGGCTGCGAAACGGACGGGGCACTCATGCAGGGGTACTCGAAACAGGAACGGAAGAGGCAGCAGCGGCACTGCGGGTACTGCGGCTGCCGGCCAGCCCCCAGGTCAGCAGCACCACCAGGGCGGCTGCGCCGCCAGTGTGCAGCACGGCGGCCAGCAGCGGCCAGTCGAGCACCACATTGCTCAGGCCGGTGAGGAACTGCAGCAGCAGCAAAGCCGCCAGACCGCGCGCCGCGCGCCGCCAGCCCGGCACGGCATGCATGCGCCAGGCCAGCCAGGCGAGCACGGCGATGACAGCGTAGGCCACCAGGCGGTGCACGTAATGAATGGCAGTGAGTGCGGCAAAACTGATGTGTTCACCGCCGGCCGTCAGGCCCAGTTCACGCCAGAGCTCGAAGCCTTGGGTGAAGTTCATCGCCGGCCACCAGCTGCCTTGGCAGGTAGGGAATTCGGTGCAGGCCAGCACGGCATAGTTGGTGCTCACCCAGCCGCCCAAGGCGATTTGCAGCGTCAGCAAGCCCAGGCCCAGGCCGAGCAGCCGGCGCAGCCCCGGGGCCACCCGCACGCTGGCCGCCACATCGTGCAGCTGCGCGTATCGCACCGCCTGCACGCACAGCAGCGCCAGCAGCAGCAGGCCGCCGAGCAGGTGCAGCGTGACGATGGCCGGGAAAAGTTTCATGGTGACGGTCAGGGCGCCGAAGGCACCCTGGATGCAGACCCAGACCAGCGTCAGCGTGGCCCACCAGGGGCTCAGGCCGGTCTGGCCGGTGGCCGGACGCTGGCGCGCGCGGTCCAGCCAGCTCACGACCGCCAGCACCAGGATCAGTACGCCCACGGCCGTGGCCAGGTAGCGGTGGATCATCTCGACCCAGGCCTTGCCATGGGTCACCGGGCCGGTCGGCATGGCGTCCTGGGCCGCCGAGATTTCGGCATGGGCACCGACCGGGCTGGCCTTGCCGTAGCAGCCCGGCCAGTCGGGACAGCCCAGACCGGAATCGGTCAGCCGGGTGAAGGCACCGAACAGCACCAGGTCGAAGGTCAGGAACAGGGTGAGCACGGTCAGCGCCTGCAGCCGCCGCGACGGGGCGGCCTGCCGGTTGCGCAGCCAGACCCAGGCCAGCGGCCCGAGGGCCAGCACCAGGCCCATGAGCATCAGGCGCAGCGTGGGCGAAAAATCGTAGAGGGCAACGGCGTCCATGGCGTTCACCTTCCGGCCTGGTCCCAGGATGCCGAGGCCCGCAGCAGACGCTCCAGGTCGCGCTTGGCTTTCGGTGCACTGTTCAGATCCAGCTCGGCGGGGAAGCGCAGCATCCAGTT
The DNA here is from genome assembly GCA_964546615.1 of uncultured Curvibacter sp. Lineage (GTDB taxonomy): Bacteria > Pseudomonadota > Gammaproteobacteria > Burkholderiales > Burkholderiaceae_C > Hylemonella. The sequence continues at coordinate 10,916 of CAZJKR010000005.1, read as the reverse complement.
GCCGATCGGATCGACCAGATAGAGGTGCGCCTCCAGGGCATGCCCTTGCGCCGGCACCAGCCATTGCGCCAGCTCGGTCGGCGGCACGCGCAGCACCAGGGCGTCCTTGAGCGCCGGCAGCAGGGCGGCGGCCAGCGGCTGCTCGTCGGTGACCAGCCAGACCCGGTCGAGCCGGTCCTTGTCCTTGCCCAGGCTTTCGCGCAACTGGCGCTGCAGATAGAGCTGCTGCTCGCAGACCGGGTCACAGCGGCCACTGCCGACCCGCACCAGCAGCCACTGGCCTTTGAGATCGCCCAGTCTGACGGATTCACCTTGCAAGTTGGTCGCCGCCAACGCAGGCAAGGGGCGTTGCGGTTCGATCAGTTCGCCAAAGTTGCGCCGACCCTCGGGGCGCACCACGTAGTAGGTGAAGTAGGAGGCGATCACCGGGGCCGCGCACACCAGCAGCACGGCAAGCATCTTCCAGCGCCCCAGCCGCGTGCGCCGCACCTCCTCGGCCATGGCCCGCGCCGGCTCGGGCAGCGTATGCACCGTCAGTCCGAGCAGGTGGTCGGAACCGCGGTCAGCGCGATGCGCGCTGGAGGAATCTTCTGACAATTTGGAACCAGACATAAAGTAGTGCTATCAGGGCGCAGAGCCCGAACCATTGGAACGCGTAGCCGTAGTGCTTGTCGACGCCGGTGTTGACCTGCGGCCAGTCCCGGTCCAGGCCGTCGGCGGCGGCATCCGTCTGCTGGATGGACAGGGCTGAAAGCGGCAAGCCGGTTTCTGCGCCGAACTGGGCCAGATCGAGATTTTGCCGGATCGGGCCGCGCTCCGTCGCGCCGATTTCATAGAGCTTGGCCGGCGCAGGGGCTATGCGCCCCTGCAGCTCGACCGGGCCGGTGGGGGTGGCGATCTCGGGTACGCGGGTCCGGTCTTCGAAGTTGCGCGCCACCCAGCCACGCTGCACCAGCACCACACCCCCGCCGCCTTCGAGCCGCAGTGGTGTGACGACGAAAAAGCCCGGCCGCCCCTTCATCTGCCGGTTGTCCAGGAACACCGTGTGCTCGGCGATCCACTGCCCGCGCGCGGCCACGCGCCGGTGCAACAGCGCCTCACTCGCCATGCCTGCGTTCAGGCTGGGCCCCGCCAGCACCGGCTCACGCGCCCGCGCCTCGATGCGGGCCTGCAGCGCCTCTTTGTCCGCCGCCCGCCCGAGCTGCCAGCGGCCCAGTGACGCCGTGACAAGGATCGCCAGCAAGGCGGCCGCCGTGACCAGCCAGAACCTGATGCGCTCACTCGAACCTGCCGTCACGCGATAATCCCGTCCATGAAATACCTGATTGCACTTGCGTTTCTCGCCATCATCGCCAGCCTGGGCTCCGCCCTGTTCTTCATGATGAAGGATGGCCGCGACGGCAAGGCCAAGACCAGCAACATGGCCCGTGCCCTGGCTTTCCGCGTCGGCTTTTCCATCCTGATCTTTCTGTGCATCCTGCTGGCCTGGAAGCTCGGCTACATCCAGCCGACCGGCATCCAGGCCGGCAAATAGTCTTCATCTGAAACAAAAACAAAAGCCGCTTTGAGCGGCTTTTGTTTTTGTCGGCTCGGGCGCCTCGCGACGCCCCGAGCTGGCCCGCCTTACATCCAATAAACCAGAATGTACAGACCCAGCCACACCACGTCCACGAAGTGCCAGTACCAGGCGGCACCTTCGAAACCGAAATGCCGCTCGGGGGTGAAGTGGCCCTTCTGCAGACGCAGGGTGATGAACAGCAGCATCAGCATGCCGACCAGCACGTGGAAACCGTGGAAGCCGGTCAGCATGAAGAAGGTCGAACCGTAGATGCCGGACGACAGCTTGAGGTTGAGGTCGCGGTAGGCATGCACGTACTCGTAACCCTGCACGAACAGGAACACGATACCCAGCAGCACCGTCATCCACATGAACGCGATGGTCTTGCTGCGGTTGCCGTCACGCAGGGCGTGGTGGGCAATCGTCAGGGTCACGCCCGAGGTCAGCAGCAGCGCGGTGTTGATCGTGGGCAGCCAGAACGGACCCATGGTCTGGAACGGCTCGACCACACCGGCGGGCGAAGCCGTCATGCCGGCGGCAACACTCGGCCACACGGCCTTGAAGTCGGGCCACAGCAGGGCGTTCTCCAGGCTGCCCAGTGCAGGAACGGAATGGGCACGCGCCCACCACAACGCGGTGAAGAAGGCACCGAAGAACATCACTTCGGAGAAGATGAACCAGGTCATGCTCCAGCGGTAGGAGAGGTCGATCTTGTGGCCGTACTGGCCGCCTTCGCTTTCGGCCACCGCGTCACGGAACCACTGGTAGAGCACGACCAGCCACCAGGCCAGACCGAAGAACAGGGAGTACTTGCCCCAATCGGCACCGTTGATCCACTGCCCTGCGCCCAGGATCACGAAGAACAGGCCGATCGCGGCCATCACGGGGTGGCGTGACGGGCCGGGCACGAAGTAGTACGGGGTTCCGCCATGTGTTGTCGAACTCATTTTTGCTCCATTCCTTCCGGTTCTCTTCAATTCTCGGGTCAACGTCCGGGCCTGTTAGGCCACGATCCAGTTCACCAATGCAATCAAACTCACTACAAAAATCAACCCGCCCGCCAGTCCCACCAGGATGATGTGAAACGGATTCAGGCGCCCGATGTCTTCCTGGAATTCGCTGCTCTTGCGAATACCGAGAAACGACCAGGCTACCGCCTTGACGGTACGCCAGAACGACCCGGCTGGCAGCGCCGGCCTGCTGTCCTGCGGCCTGCTCATACGCCGGCTCCCGTTGCGTGCACCGGCCGGGCATCCGCCGTGTTCGCCGGCACCGGCGGCGTCTTGCTGCCGACCTCAAAGAAGGTGTAGGACAGCGTGATGGTCGTCACGTCCTTGGACAGCTTGGGGTCGATCACGAACACCACCGGCCAGCTCTTCTTCTCGCCCGGCTCCAGCGTGTACTGGTTGAAGCAGAAGCACTCCAGCTTGGTGAAGTGGGTCGACGCCTGGCGCGGTGCGTAGCTCGGAATCGCCTGCGCCGCCATGCGCCGGTTCTGCACGTTCTCGAACTCGTACATGACCGTGGCCATTTCACCCGGATGGACCTGCAAGGAACGCTGGGCCGGCCGGAAACTCCAGGGGCCGCGCGCATTGGCATCGAATTCCACCGTGATGGTGCGGCTCGTATCCACCTGGGTATTGGCCGGATTGCTCGTCCGGCTGCCGGGGATATCGCGCTCACCGATCGCCAGGATGTTGATGCCGGTCATCTCGCAGATGGCCTTGTAGATCGGCACCAGGGCATAACCGAAGGCGAACATGCCGACCGCAACCACGGCCAGCTTGCTCACCATCCTGATGTTTTCGCGACGCAAGCTCATCTCGGCGTACTTCCGTGCCTACTTGCCCAGCAGGACCATCTTGGCCAGGAAGCCGAAGAAGAAGACCGCTGCCACCGAGGCAAGGATCAGCGCCAGGCGCAGATTGGCTTTCTTCTTGTCATCGGACATCATGGCGTGGCTCCTGTGCATCCGATCAGCCGATCACGCGGGTTGCCGTGGCATCCAGCTTCGGGGGGTTCTCGAAGGTGTGGAAGGGGGCCGGCGACGGCACTTCCCACTCCAGGCCTTCCGCGGCTTCCCACGGCTTCTGCGGGGCCTTCTCGCCCTTGCCCTGCATGGCAGGCAGCACGACAAAGATGAAGAAATACACCTGGGCCAGACCGAAGGCAAAACCGCCGACAGAAGCGATGGCGTTGAAGTCGGCGAACTGCATGGGGTAGTCGGCATAACGACGCGGCATGCCGGCCAGACCCAGGAAGTGCATCGGGAAGAAGGTGATGTTGAACGAGATCATCGACCACCAGAAGTGCAGCTTGCCGCGGCCTTCGCTGTACATCACGCCGGTCCACTTGGGCAGCCAGTAATAGATGCCGGCGAACATGGCAAACAGGGAACCGGCCACCAGCACGTAGTGGAAGTGGGCCACGACGTAGTAGGTGTCCTGCATCTGGATGTCGATCGGCGCCACCGACAGGATCAGGCCGGTGAAGCCGCCCATGGTGAACACGAAGATGAAGCCCACGGCCCACAGCATCGGGGTCTCGAAGGTCATCGAGCCCTTCCACATGGTGGCCAGCCAGTTGAAGATCTTCACGCCGGTCGGCACCGAGATCAGCATGGTGGCGTACATGAAGAACAGCTGGCCGGTCACCGGCATGCCGGTGGCATACATGTGGTGCGCCCAGACGATGAAGGACAGGATGGCGATCGAGGCGGTGGCATAGACCATGGAGGCGTAGCCGAACAGCTTCTTGCGGGCAAAGGCCGGCACGATGTGGCTGATGATGCCGAAAGCCGGCAAGATCATGATGTACACCTCGGGGTGACCGAAGAACCAGAAGATGTGCTGGTACATGACCGGGTCACCGCCGCCGGCGGGATTGAAGAAGCTGGTGCCGAAGTGGCGATCCGTCAGCGTCATGGTGATGGCACCGGCCAGCACCGGCATCACGGCGATCAGCAGGTAGGCGGTGATCAGCCAGGTCCAGCAGAACATGGGCATCTTCATCAGCGTCATGCCGGGCGCGCGCATGTTCAGGACGGTCACGATGATGTTGATCGAACCCATGATGGAGGAGGCACCCAGAATGTGCATCGCGAAGATGCCGGCGTCCATGGAGGGGCCCATCTGCAGCGTCAGCGGTGCGTAGAGCGTCCAGCCGGCGGCGGGTGCGCCACCGGGCATGAAGAACGAGCCGGCCAGCATGATGGCCGCCGGGATCATCAGCCAGAAGCTGAAGTTGTTCATGCGGGCAAAGGCCATGTCGGAGGCGCCGATCTGCAGCGGGATCATCCAGTTGGCGAAGCCGACGAAGGCCGGCATGATGGCGCCGAACACCATGATCAGACCGTGCATGGTGGTCAGCTGGTTGAACAGCTCGGGGTTCACCACCTGCAGGCCGGGCTGGAACAGCTCGGCACGGATCAGCAGCGCAAGCACACCCCCCACCATCAGCATGGCAAAGCTGAACAGCAGGTACAGGGTACCGATGTCCTTGTGGTTGGTGGCAAATACCCAGCGCCGCCAGCCCGTGGGGGCATGGTGATGGTCGTCATGGGCGTGATCGTGATGGTCTAGAACGGCACTCATCCTGATTTCCTTCTCAATGCTTCTATGCGTTTGACGACTGGTTATTTGCGCGCAGTCTTGATGTCAGCCGGCTGGACCAGCTGACCGGTCTTGTTGGACCAGGTGTTCTTGGTGTAGGTGATGACGGCCGCGATCTCGGTGTCGCTGAGCTGCTTCCAGGCCGGCATGGAACCGTTGCCTGCGCCATTGAGAAGAACGGCAATCTGCTTGCCCGCGTCGGCATCGAGCACGATGGGCGAACCGTCCACCGCCTTGATCGGACCGGCGCCCTTGCCGTTGGCCTGGTGGCAGGCAGCGCAGTTGGCGGCATAGACCTTCTCGCCCCGCTTGGCCAGCTCGTCCAGGGACCAGACCTTGTTCGGGTCATCCGCCTTGGCGGCCAGCTTCTTCTTCTCGCCGTCCACCCACTGCGAGTAGTCTTCGGCCGACAGCACCTTCACGTGGATGGGCATGTAGGCGTGCTCCTTGCCGCACAGTTCGGCGCACTGGCCGTAGAAATCACCGGTCTTCTCGGCGCGGAACCAGGTGTCTCGCACGAAGCCGGGAATCGCATCCTGCTTGATGCCGAAGGCCGGCACCATGAAGGCGTGGATCACGTCGTTGGCGGTGGTGATGATGCGCACCTTCTTGCCCACCGGCACCACCAGCGGGTTATCCACCTTCAGCAGGTAGTCGTCGGTGGCCGGCGGCTTGCCGGATTCGGACATTTCGCGGTGTGCGCTGTCCAGCGTGGAGATGAAGCCGATGCCTTCACCCTCGCCCTTGAGGTAGTCGTAACCCCACTTCCACTGGTAGCCCGTCACCTTGATGGTCAGGTCGGCGTTGCTGGTGTCCTTCTGTGCCACCACGGCCTTGGTGGCCGGCAGGGCCATCAGGATCACGATGATGAAGGGCACCACGGTCCAGGCGATTTCCACCGCCACGGACTCGTGGAAGGTGGCCGGCTTGTGGCCGACGGACTTGCGGTGCTTGAGGATGGAATAGAACATCACGCCGAACACCGCCACGAAGATCACCGTGCAGATGATCAGCATGAACCAGTGCAGCCAGTGCTGCTCTTCGGCGATCTTGGTTGCCGCCGGGTGCAGGTTCAGCTGATTGACGGCCGGGCCGCCCGGCAGGTCGTTGACGGCCTGAGCTGCCGTGAATGCCGCCGTGCCAGCCCATGCACTTGCCGCGAGCAGCAGTGAAGTCAATTTATTAGAAATGCTCTTCATCATGTTCACTTCTTCAATGTCTTAATTAATCCAAGACTGCCCAGGCTTGCAGGACATGCGGCTTGTGACCCATGCGACCGCCACCAAAATACAGCAGGCAGCAAAGTACCCGTTGAAAACCTAAATTCAGCAACTACTTATTGTAGCCCAGCGCCCAAGGCGCCCATACAAGTGTTGACCCTGATCAAAGAGGATCGCCCGACGGCTTGCGATTTCGCAAGGAAGCCCGCATTGCCTCCAGCGACAATGTCGTTTCGGCCGCCACGGCAATGCGGGGCGTCGGCTTGAAGGCATGGCCGTAGATGATTTCGAACGTCAGCTTCAAGCGCCCGTCCTGCGCCGGGTCGGCCAGTTGCAGCAGTGCCGTGTGCAGCCGCTGATGCCAGCCCTGACCGCGCAGACCCGCAAAGCGCTCCGGATGCAGATTGCGCCCCAGTTCGCGCAGCTCCTGCAACAGCCGCTGCGGCGTCTCGAAGGTCAGTTCGATCCGCTCCATGTCCATCACCGGCTCGGCAAAGCCGGCCTGCACCAGCATGTCGCCCCAGTCATGCATGTCGGTGAACTCATGGCTCGGCGCCGGCCAGCCTTGCGCCCGGTACAGCGCTCGCAGTTCGCGCAGGGTATCGGGACCGAAGCAGGAAAACATCAGGAAACCGTCCACCGCCAGCGCCTCGCGCCAGCGCGACAGCAGTGCCTGCGGGTCGGCCACCATGTGCAGCGCCATGTTGGCCCAGAGCATCTGGGCCTGACCGGGCGGCGGGGTCGACCCATGCCGCATCCGGTGACGCCAGCGGGCCGGATGCCACCAGGGTTTTGCTATATTTTTTATAGCTGACGACGCAATAGCATCCTGCTCAAAAGCCAGAAAACATTCGGAATCGGGGTAACGTCGCTGCAAGGCCTCATGCACCTGCCACCCACCACGCAAGGGCTCCCAGTGCACCCAGTGCTGTGGCCGGCGCATGATCCAGTCCAGCCGCTGCGCCATGCGCCGCGCCACTTCCTCGTGCAGCCAGGGCGACGCGGGTAGCCACAAACGCTGCCAACGCGCAGCCGCCTGGGGGTCGATGGTGGGGGGACGCTCGGATGTCATGACACAAGCCGGCGAGTATATTGATTCCATGTTTCGCACGCTGCTCGAACGGTTGACGAACACCCTGCCCGGGCAGTGCGCGGTGTGCCACGGCTGGCCGGCGCAGCCGGTATGCGACCCCTGCGTGGCCCGCTTCGCCCAGCCCGTGACCCGCTGCCAGACCTGCGCCCTGCCCGTGCCGGCTGGCGTGGTGCGCTGCGGCGCGTGCCTGGAAGACCCGCCGCCGCTCGATGCCTGCCTGGCCGTGGTGCCGTATGCCTATCCCTGGTCGGCGCTGATCACCCGGTACAAGTTCGGCGCCACACCGGGATGGGCTGGCAGCCTGGCACTGCTGATGCGCAGCGCGCCCTGGGTGGAGCCGGCGCTCGAAGCCGCCGACCTGCTCTTGCCCATGCCGCTGTCGCGCCAGCGCCTGCAGCAGCGCGGCTACAACCAGGCACTGGCGCTGGCCCGCCAGCTGGCACCCGCCAAGACCGTCACCGGACTGCTGCTGCGGCTGCGCGACACACCGCCGCAAAGCGCCCTGCCGCGCGCCGAACGGCTGCGCAATGTCCGCGGCGCGTTTGCCGTGGAGCCGCTGCGCCTGGATGAACTGCGCAGCAGGCGTGTGGTGCTGATCGACGACGTCATGACCAGCGGCGCATCACTGTTCGCGGCCGCGCAGGCGCTGCGCGATGCCGGTGCGGCACATATCACCGGGCTGGTGCTGGCACGCACTGAATGAAATGAAATGACTTTGCCCCCACGGTCGCCCACTGCGTGTGGCTCCCTGCCCCCCAAGGGGGCCGCGTTTCGCCTTGGGACGGCCCGGCAGCGAAACATGCCCCCACGGCCGCCCACTGCGTGTGGCTCCCTGCCCCCCGAGGGAGCCGCGTCTCGCCCGTTCGTGCGAAGCACGAACTTGACCACGCTGGCGGCCCGGCGGCGAAACAGCCCCCACGCTCGCCAGCGACAATAGGCGCATGTTCCACATCGTCCTGGTCGAACCCGAGATTCCGCCCAACACGGGCAACGTCATCCGCCTGGCCGCCAACACCGGCTGCAGCCTGCATCTCATAGAGCCGTTGGGCTTTTCCATGGATGACCGGCACATGCGCCGCGCCGGCCTCGATTACCACGAGTACGCCGAAGTGAAACGCCACGCCAGCTGGGCTGCCTTCATGGCCGAGGAACACCCGCGTCCCGAGCGTCTGTTCGCCCTCACCACACGCGGCACCCGGCTGGTGCACGAGGTGCGCTTCGAACCGGGCGACTGGCTGGTGTTCGGCGCCGAGACGCGGGGTCTGAGCGATCCGGTGCGCGCTGCCTTTGCGGCCGGGCAGCAGCTCAGGCTGCCGATGCGCCCCGGCCAGCGCAGCCTGAACCTGTCGAACGCCGTGGCGGTGACGGTGTTCGAAGCCTGGCGCCAGAACGGCTTCGGCCCTCAGGCGTAACGCCGCACGATCGACTCGGCCACGCACACCGGCTTCGCGGCCCCTTCGCGCTCGACCGTGACCTCCCAGGTCATCTGCAGGCCGTTGCCGTCGATCGGCTCGCACTGCAGCAGCTTCATGCGGGCGCGCAGGCGACTGCCCACCGGCACCGGGGCCATGAAACGCACCCGGTTCAGGCCGTAATTGACACCCAGCTGCGCGTCGGCAATGTCCATGGCAGAGGCAAAAAAGCTCGGCAGCAGCGAGAGCGTGAGGAAGCCGTGCGCGATCGGGGCACCGAACGGCCCGGCCCGGGCGCGCTCGACATCGACATGAATCCACTGCTGGTCGCCCGTGGCCTGGGCGAACTGGTCGATCTGCGCCTGCGTGATGGTGATCCAGTCGCTGACCGCCACTTCCTGACCGATCTGCGCGGGCAACTCCTGAAGGGATTGGAATGTTTTCATGGCAGCGATGGTGCGACACAACGCGTCCGCGCCGTGTCAAGGCCGCGACAAGGCCTCAGGCGTCGAGCCAGCGGCAGATGTCCTGCCACTGCGCCAGATCCTTCTCCACCCGGCCGGGCGCCAGATCGAACAGTGACAGGCCGTGGGCCGCCAGATGGATGTAGTTCTGGGTGTCGCGCAGGTAGCCCAGCACCGGCAGACCCAGGCTGTCGACGAACGCGCGCAGCTTGTCGGCCGCAATGGTGCGACCATCGACCCGCATGCCGACGATGCCGACCTGCATGCCGGGGTGGCCATGCGCCTTGATCTCGTCGATGAACGCCCGGGTGGCGAAGATGTCGAACACGCTCGGCTGCAACGGCACGATCACCTTGTCGGCGTGCCGCAGCACGTCCTTCAGGCGCGAACCCTTGAGGCCGGCCGGTGTATCGAGCACCACATGGGTCGTGCCCTTGGGCAGCTTGCCCAGCCGGTCGTCCCCCACGTCCCAGCCGGCGATCGGCCGGGCGGCGGCGGGCCGCAGGCCCAGCCACAGGCGCGAGGACTGCTGGCGATCGGCATCACCCAGCATCACGCTGTGACCCTGGCTGGCGAAGTAACCCGCCACGTTGGTGGACAGGGTGGACTTGCCCACGCCGCCCTTGGGATTGGCAACCACGACAACCGGCATCTTGCGCTCCTTGGAGTGTGACCCGGCGCCATATTACCCAATCAGGGCCGCCAGGCATCCCACACCAGCTTGATGCCGGTCAGGAACAGGCCCAGGTGGATCAGGCGATAGAACAGCTGCGGCTGGATGCGCCGCGCCAGCCATACGCCGACCCAGACCCCGATCGGCGCCAGTGGCAGCAGCACCAGCGAGGTCGCCAGATTGCGCCAGTCCAGCAGGCCCAGCCAGGCGTAGGGCAGCCACTTGGAGAGGTTGATGAAGAAGAAGAACCACGACAGCGTGGCGGCGAAGACCAGCGGCTTGAGGCGCAGCGGCAGCACGTAGGCGGTGATCGGCGGGCCGCCGGCATGGGCGATGAAGCTGGTGAAACCCGAGGTGACCGTCAGCAGCGCACCCAGCCAGCGCGGCGGCGGCGCACTGTCGGCGCGCGGCGGGAACAGCAGCCGTTGGGCAAGAAACAGCAGCGTGAACACCCCCACCAGCCCGGCCACGATGTGGGGCGCCAGCAGCTTGAACAGCAAGGCGCCGACCAGCGTGCCCAGCAGGCCGAAAGGCAGCAGGAATTTCAGCAGCGCGCGGTCGAAGTCCTTGCGCAAGGCCGTGATGCCCAGCAGATCCATCAGCAGCAGCACCGGCATCAGGATGGCGGCGGCCTGCGGCACCGTGACGGCCAGTGCCATCATGGGCACGGCCAGCGAACCGAAGCCCGCGCCGAAGCCGCTCTTGCTGATGCCCAGCAGAAGCACGGCCGGCACCGACACGAGATAGAAGTACGGATCGGTGATGGGCAGGAAGTTCACGGCCAGGCACTCAGAAACGAAAACCCTCCCCGACGGGAAGGGTCAAGCAACATCATCAGAGTGTAGCGGTCGCCCGGAAGGCCCTTCCCTGGAAGGGGAGGGTTAG
>CAZJKR010000004.1:22235-35563 GCA_964546615.1 uncultured Curvibacter sp. | reverse complement strand
AAGTCGGTGCGGGTCGGTTCGGTCTTGGGCATGGTCAGGCCACGTCGAAAGCGTGTTTCAGGGCGCGCGCCGCATCGGCATGCGCCTGCAGCGCCTCTGGAATCGCGCGCCCCATCTTGATGAACTCGTGCACCACACCGCGGTAGATCTCCAGATCGACCGGCACGCCGGCCAGGCGCAGCCGGTCGGCGTACAGCACGCCTTCGTCCACCAGCGGGTCGCACTCGGCCAGGCCGATCCAGGCCGGTGCCACACCATCCACATCGGGTGCGTTGAGCGGCGCAAAACGCCAGTCGTCGCGGTCGGCCGGCGAGTTGATGTACTGGTTGAAGAAGTAGGTGATGTGGGCTTCTTCCAGCACAAAACCCTTCTCGAAAGTCTTGTGCGAGGGCGTGTCCTGGATAGAACAGCAGCTGCAGCGCCAGGGGCAGGCCGGCATCGCGCGCCAGCACGGCACAGACGGCCGCCAGCGTGCCGCCCGCACTGTCGCCGCCCACGGCCAGCCGGCTGGCGTCCAGTCCCAGCACGGTGCCTTGCCCGGCCAGCCACTGCACGGCGTCCCAGGCGTCATGCGCGGCGGTCGGGAACTTGTGTTCCGGCGCCAGCCGGTAGTCCACCGAGACGACGGCGCAGTGCGCCAGATGGCTCAGGTGGCGGCACAGGCTGTCGTGCGTGGCGACGCTGCCGACCGTGAAGCCGCCGCCATGGAAGTACACCAGCAGCGGCTGTGCCTCGGCATTCGGCGCATACAGGCGGGCGGCGATGGTGCTGCCGTCACGCACCGGAATCTGCAGTTCCTCCACCCGCGCCAGCTTGTGCGGCGGGATGTCCAGCACGCCGGCGCCGGCCTCGTAGGCGGCACGCGCCTGCTGGGCGCCCAGGGCGTGCATCGGCACATGGGTGGCACGCGCCATGCGGTCCAGCACATGGTGCATGGCCGGCGTGAGCAGCGCGCGCGGGTTGCGTTGGTGACTCATGAAGGGGAAAGAGCTTGCTACAGTGGCTGGACAAGAATTTTTGATCGTACACCGAGGAGACACCGCGCCATGGCACTCATCTACTACATCACCCAGGTCCAGTTCGACTTTGGCGCCATCCGGCTGCTGCAGCAGGAATGCGAGCGCGTCGGCATCAGCCGCCCGCTGATCGTCACCGACGCCGGCGTCAAGGCGGTTGGCCTGTTGCAGAAGGCGCTCGATGCCCTGCCCGGCATGACGCCGGCCGTGTTTGACCAGACGCCCTCCAACCCGACGGAGGCGGCGGTGCGCGCTGCGGCGGCGCTCTACAAGGTACAGGGTTGCGACGGGCTGATTGCCCTGGGCGGCGGCAGTTCCATCGACTGCGCCAAAGGGGTGGCGATTGCCGCCACCCACGAGGGCCCGCTGAAGACCTACGCCACCATCGAGGGCGGCTCACCGAAGATCACGGAGCGCGTGGCGCCACTGATCGCCATCCCGACCACGGCCGGCACCGGCAGCGAGGTGGCGCGTGGCGCCATCCTGATCGTGGACGATGGGCGCAAGCTCGGCTTCCATTCCTGGTTTCTGGTGCCCAAGACCGCCATCTGCGACCCGGAACTGACGCTGGGCCTGCCCCCCATGTTGACCGCTGCCACCGGCATGGATGCCATCGCGCATTGCATGGAAACCTTCATGGCCGCGCCGTTCAACCCGCCGGCCGATGGCATCGCCCTTGATGGCCTGCAGCGCGCCTGGGCGCACATCGAACGCGCCACACGGGACGGCAGCGACCGCGAAGCGCGCCTGAACCTGATGAGCGCGTCCATGCAGGGCGCCATGGCGTTCCAGAAAGGGCTGGGCTGCGTGCACTCCCTGAGCCACAGCCTGGGCGGTGTCGATCCGCGCCTGCACCACGGCACGCTCAATGCCATGTTCCTGCCGGCGGTGATCGCTTTCAACGCCGGTGCCGAGTCGGTGCAGAAGGAAAGCCGCCTGCTGCGCATGGCCCAGGCCATGAACCTGGATTCCGCCGGCGACCTTGGCGATGCGATCCGGGACATGAACGCCCGCCTCGGCTTGCCCGCCGGTTTGCGCGCGATGGGGGTGAGGGAAAGCCAGTTCGATCAGGTGATCACCGGCGCGCTGGCCGACCATTGTCACAAGACCAATCCGCGCCTGGCCAGCGCCGATGATTACCGCGCCATGCTGCAGCAGGCCATGTAGGCCGGCTACCGCTGGGCACCTGCGCCTTGCTACTTGAGCAGGCAGTTCTTGGCGTAGTCGGCGGCCTCGTTGGCCGTCCAGTCGCCCTTGGGCTTGGCCTGCATGGCCTCGCACCAGGCCTTGCTGCCGATTTCGGGTTTGCAGGCGGTCAACAGGGCCATCACCGCCAGGGCAGCCAACGCGGCCATGAGTTGCTTCATCGTTCGGTCCTTCCGTGTTCGAGGCACATTGTGTCACTGCAGGCGTGAACGTCACCCGCGGACTTCACCGGCCCGCGCGTGACAGCCTTGCCGCGTCAGAGCGCTTGCACCCGCCCCAGGTCCGGCCGCGCCAGCCAGGCCTGGAATTCATCCGCCAGCTGCCGGCTCATCTGCACCGCGCCGCCCCAGGCCTTGACGCGGCCGGCGAGGTCGTTGCCGTACCGCGTGAAGTCGCTGCGATCGGGCAGCTTGCCGTTGGGCAGGGTCTTGATCCATGCCGGGTTGGGCGCCAGCAGCAGCATGTTGTCCAGGTAGTGGGTGGCGCGGTGGCGCCATTTCAGCCCCTTGTCGAGCCAGCCCGGCACCACCGTACGCTGGAAATGCGGATAGAGCACCAGGCCTTGGGCATCGTTTCGGCCATCAGGGCTTTCAGGGCATGCGCCGATAGCTTCTGAATTGATAGCACCCGGGGCGGCGGCGTAGTTCAGGTGCAAGTGGTAGTCGGTGATGCCGCCATCCCAGTAGGCGCCTGGCGGCGCGCCGGCGATGTGCTGCACCGCACGCAGCACGAAGGGAATCGAACAACTGGCCTGCAGCGCCGCCATGAAATTGGCCTCACTCAGGGGCACCTGGCGCGTTCGGTAATCGTCGGCGGCGAAAGGCAGCGCCGCACCAGGCGCAGAAAACACCACCCGCTCCAGCCACGCCCCCATGGCCTTGCGATACAGGGTATTGGCCACGAAGGCGCCAAGGTAGCCCAGCGGCGTGCGCAAGCCGTGTTCGCGCCCGAGCAGATGGCGACCGCGCGAGGTGACGATATGCAGACGCCAGCGAGGATGGTGCAGCACCTCCGATACGCGACCGCCGTAGAAAGCCTGCAGATTCTGGCCGAACCGTTCGCTGATCAGGTCCGGTGGAGGCCGCTTCTGGCCCGGCTGCAATTCGAAATGCTGCCGGATGTAATCGTGTTCCAGCCGCTCAAAGGCCGCCACCGGGTCGTTCAGGCAGGCGGTGGCCATGCGCCAGGCGCCGATGGAGGCGCCTACCAGATCCACGGCGTGCGTCGTCGGTGCCAGCCAGTCGCCAAAGATGAAACGGTCGAGCGGGCCCAGGATCAGTCCCTTGGGACCCCCGGCTGCCGCTGGAATGGTGACCACATCGCGGGCCTGCAGGCCATGCTGTTCCAGATGCTGCCGGGCGCGGGGGCCGGCGTAGAGGCAAAGTGCGTTCATGGGTCCGTGCAGCGGCGAACCCGCTCAGGTGTAAGCCGACCAGTCGAAAGGATCCTGCTGCAGCACCATGTCGATGTCCAGGCCGAGCACATCGCCGACCTCCCCCGGAAAGGTCACGGCCATGGCACGTTCGCTCAGATTGGCTTCCTTGGCCCGGGCACGCCAGGTGGCCAGGTGGATGACGCCGGCCAGCGGTTCATAGACATGGTGCTCGAACGGCGCGTACTGGTGTTCCAGCGCGTCGACGATCGGTTGCGGCAGCAACCAGCGTCGGGCATAGGCGGCCCCCACCTGGGCGTAGCAGTAGCCGAACTTCTTGACTTCGGTGCGGGCGCGTTTGAGGTCCAGCGGCGGCACCTCCTGGTCCAGCGGTGCCATCTCGTCCGGCATGCCCACATGCATGACCAGCTCGCCGATGGCATGGATCAGGCCGCAGGTGAACGCCGCGCCCTGGTTCTGCCGCACCACACCGGCCAGCGAACGCGCCAGCTTCGCCACATTCAGGCTGTAGGCCCAGAACTGCTGCAGATGAACGCCGGGCACCGCCTTGAGCGAGGCGGCCGAGGCCGCCTGCGCCGCCATCTCCCGGATGTCCGCCAAGCCCAGCACGGCCAGTGCCTCGGAGACGCTGTTGATCTTGCCCGAGAGCTGGAAGGCCGGCGCGTTGGCGGCCTGCAGCAGGCGCGTGGTCAGGGCCGGATCGGTGCTGATGAGCTGCGAGACCTTGCGCAGGTCGGGCTCGTCGCGGTCGAGTTCCCCCAGCAGCAGCGCGATGACCTTGGGAATGCTGGGCAGCACGATGGGACGCGCCAGCAAGGCGCTCAGCTCCATGGTGTCAGTCTCCGGTCCCTGTGGCAACTCATGCGGTCATTATGGCGCGCCCGCTTGTTCCAGCCTTACAGCGTCAGCGCTTGAGCTTGGCGAAGGCCGAGGCCATGGCGGATTGCGGCGCCGGGTCGTTGAAGCGCCTGGGTTGTTGCTGGCCCCGTCCGGCGCCCTCGTAGCGGTTCTCGCGCGGACCATCGCGCCGCGCCGGTGCCGCATCGAGCTTCATGCTCAGGCTGATGCGCTTGCGCGCCACGTCCACCTCCAGCACCTTGACCTTGACGATGTCGCCGGTTTTCACCACTTCACGGGCGTCATTGACGAACTTGTTGGCCAGCTGGCTCACATGCACCAGGCCGTCCTGGTGCACGCCCAGATCGACAAAGGCGCCGAACTGGGCCACGTTGCTGACCGTGCCCTCCAGCACCATGCCTTCCGTCAGGTCCCTGATGTCGTCCACGCCCTCGTTGAAGCGCGCCACCTTGAAGTCCGGGCGCGGGTCGCGCCCCGGCTTCTCCAGTTCACCCAGGATGTCCTTGACCGTGATGACACCGAACCGCTCATTGGCAAACAATTCGGGCTTCAGGGTCTTGAGCATCTCGGCGCGCCCCATGAGCTCGCTCACCGGCTTGCCGGTCTTGGCCAGGATCTGCTCCACCACCGGATAGGTTTCCGGGTGCACACCGGTCATGTCCAGCGGGTTGTCACCACCGCGGATGCGCAGGAAGCCGGCGCTCTGCTCAAACGACTTGGCGCCCAGGCCGGTGACCTTCAACAGATCCTGCCGGTTGCGGAAGGCACCATTGGCCTCGCGCCAGCGCACCACGGCCTTGGCCACGCCGGCCGACAGGCCGGAGACGCGCGACAGCAGCGGCACGCTGGCGGTGTTCAGGTCGACGCCGACCGAGTTCACGCAGTCTTCCACCACCGCGTCCAGCGTGCGCGCCAGCTCGCTCTGGTTGACGTCGTGCTGGTACTGGCCGACGCCGATCGATTTGGGGTCGATCTTGACCAGCTCGGCCAATGGGTCCTGCAGGCGGCGCGCAATGCTGGCGGCACCGCGCAGGCTGACGTCCACGTCGGGCATCTCCTGGCTGGCGAATTCGCTCGCCGAATAGACCGAGGCACCCGCCTCGCTCACCACCACCTTCTCGATCTGGCGCTCCACCTTGGCCGCCAGCTTGATCAGGTCGGCCGCCAATCGGTCGGTCTCGCGGCTGGCGGTGCCGTTGCCGATGGCAATCAGGTTCACGCCATGCTTTTCGACCAGACGCCCCAGCGTGTGCAAGGAACCGTCCCAGTCGCGCTTGGGCTCGTGCGGGTAGACGGTGGCCGTGTCGACCAGCTTGCCGGTGGCATCGACCACCGCCACCTTGACGCCAGTGCGGATGCCCGGGTCCAGGCCCATCACCACGCGCGGGCCGGCCGGCGCGGCCAGCAGCAGGTCGCGCAGGTTGTCGGCGAAGACCTTGATCGCCACCTTCTCGGCCTCCTCGCGCAGACGGGCGAACAGGTCGCGCTCGGTGGACAGGCTGAGCTTGACGCGCCAGGTCCAGGCCACGCACTTGCGCAGCAGGTCGTCAGCCGGACGGCCCTGGTGGCTCCAGCCCAGGTGCAGGGCGATCTTGCCTTCGGCCAGCGACGGCTTGCCCGGTTCGGGCTCCACCGGAAGCACCAGTTTCACGTCCAGGACTTCCTGCGCCCGGCCGCGGAACACCGCCAGCGCGCGGTGCGAGGGCACGTGGCCGATCGGCTCGTCGTAATCGAAGTAGTCGCGGAACTTGGCCACGTCCGGGTTGTTTTCATCCTTGCCGGCGGCCAGGCTGCTCTTGAGCAGCCCCTCAGACCACAGCCAGACACGCAGGCCTTGCACCAGGGGCGCATCCTCGGCCCAGCGTTCGGACAGGATGTCCCGCACGCCGTCGAGCACCGCTGCCACGGTGGTGAAATCGTCGCCGGCCTCGGTCTTCTGCGGCAACACGAAGGCCTGGGCCTCCTTGTTCGGATCCAGCGACGGGTCGGCAAACAGCCGGTCAGCCAGTGGCTCGATACCGGCCTCGCGCGCAATCTGCCCCTTGGTGCGGCGCTTCGGTTTGTAAGGCAGGTAGAGGTCTTCCAGTTCCTGCTTGGTCGGTGCCGCCTCGATGGCAGCACGCAACTCGGGCGTGAGCTTGCCCTGCTCTTCAATGCTCTTGAGGATGGCCGCGCGCCGGTCGGTCAGCTCGCGCAGGTAGGCCAGTCGCACCTCCAGTTCACGCAGCTGAATATCGTCCAGCCCGCCGGTGACCTCCTTGCGGTAGCGGGCAATGAAGGGCACGGTGGCGCCGCCATCGAGCAAGGCCACGGCGGCCTCGACCTGCTGTTCCCGGACCCGGATTTCCTGCGCGATCTGCGCGATGATTTTCTGCATGCTCTCTCAACGGCCGAGCTGGCTGCCGGCCACTCCAACGAAACGAAGTCCGCGAGTGTGCCATAGCGCGGTCGGGGTTCAGAACACGCCAAGAGGCGGCACGCGTCGGCGCCGCGCATCACGCAGGCCGTCAGCCCCAGAAGGCCACATCGTTCTGCCGTCGGGCCGACTGCCGGCGATCAATACCGTCTGCGTAGCGAGATCGCGCTCCCCCCGCCGCCGGGCGACGCCGATCTCCCCGGCGGGGAAGCTGCAACTCCAGCACCTGCGCGGCTTGCCTCTCGCGCTGGCGTCCTGCTTGCGGGCCGAACTGAAACGGCACGAAACCGGTCTCCGGTGCCCCGCCCTGGTCCGTGGCCCGGGTCCGGCGGCGTTCGCCCAGGGGCGAAGCGCCACAGGCGGCAACGGCTTCGATCCAGGCCTGGTCGCACTGCTGGATGATCGAGGCCAGTCCGGGTTCACCCAGCCTTAGCAGGCAGCGGCGGTAGCCGGTGTCCTCCTGCCCCCGCGCTTGCGCGCCCCACACGGTTTGCCCTGGAAACAGGGTTTCACCCCAGGCCCTGAAATTCATCTGCACCAGCGTCTGGGGCGAACGTCTCGCCTGCATCAGCAAAGGCTTGCAGATGTTCTGTATGAAAGCCTGGTAGGTCTGGGAAAAACTGCGTTCCACCATCTGCCGGACCGAGGCGGCATGGCCCAGTTCGTTCTGCAGTTCCCGGCAAGCCGCGACCAGCAAGGCGCACACGCCGAGCACGGTATGCGACGGCCCGTCGGACAAGCGCGAACGGTGCGTGTCGAACAGCGCCTGGGCTTGGCGGCTGACACGTTCCAGCAGTTGCTGCGACCGCGCGAGTTCGCACCGGTCCATGTCAGCCTGCAGATGGCGCAGGAAGCTGGCCCCCCACGCGTTGGCCGTTGAGGTCTGAAACGCAAGTGCCGCACCTGCCACGGGCAGCGATGTCGAATAAGCCTGGCTCACCATGATCGGTCCTCCCTGCCGATGCCTGAAGGTCATCAATGGCCTTCACATCTGCTTACATATTTCATGGCGACGGCTTGGCCTTGTCAATACGGCAAAGCGCCAGAGCAGGTGCTTTTAAGTCGAAAAAATTTGTCAAATTTTTCGGATTGATCATCTGTGTCGGAAAAATTCCTACACACGAATCAGACAAATTCCTACTCAAGTTTGTAGGACGGACTCCTACAGTGATCCGCGCTCCCTCGCAAGGGAGTCGGGCTTCAGGTCCGTTGTCCCAATTCAACCATTCATCAAGCTGCTGTCATGAACATACTCAATTCCACTGCTACTCGGCCAATATCCGCAACGATCTCAGGGCACTCCGTGGGACTGAATCCGATGCAGGATCAGAGATCGCCACTCCAGGAAGAGCGGCTGCCGTTCACGATCCGGCCCGTCAGAAACCGGAATGATCTCGCAAAAGCCCTCCACATTCGTCATCACGCGTACGCCCGACACATGCCGGAATTTGCCGACGCGCTTCGGGCTCCGGAGCCCGATGATATGGAGGACGATGTGACGATCCTGCTGGCGGAATCCAAGCTCGACCAATCACCCTTGGGAACCGTAAGAATACAAACGAACCAAGACCGGCCGTTGAATCTGGAGCAGTCACTTGAGCTCCCGGATTGGATCAGAAACAAATCGATGCTGGAAGTCCGACGCCTGGCCATCGCACCGGGCAATCCGGGGCGTCTCGTCAAGATGGCCTTGATCAAGGGCTGTCTGATGATCAGTACCCAGGCGCAGATTCAATGGGCAGTGGTCGCCGCGAGGCCCCCGCTTGACCGATCCTATGAGAAGCTGATGTTCAGCGACATACTGGACGGGAGCACCTTCATTCCACTGCCCCGCGAGAACAACGTACCCCACAAGGTACTGGGCCTGGAAATGGAGACGCTTGAGCGCCGTTCCATGGCGGCATGCCATCCGATGGTGGGATTTTTCTTCCAGACCCGGCATCCCGACATCATGATCGGAAGTCACGAGGATCGGACCGACTGGTCGCCAACGATCACAACTTCGCGCTACCAAGCGCTTGCGGCGACACCCTGAAAACTCGGTGTTGATGACTCGAACCAGGGGCTGAGGGGGTTATGCTATGCCCTTCGCCCCAACCCGAGGCAAGCAGGAAGCGCCCCCCGTTCTCATGCTCCATCAACTGCGGTGACATTGAAAAAGAAACTTTCCACGTCGATCCTCCCGAAGCATGGCAGCCCCGAGCGGTCAATCACATCGGCTCTGACATCGGCGTTGGATTGGGTGCCGCAGTTCCTGTCGCTGTATGCCATACCGCTGGCCATTGCGCTGGTTTCTTTGACGGCCATTTTCCTTTGGGACGATGTGTATTCGGGTGATCCGGAAGCACCTGTTGCACTGAGCGCCTTGATTGAGCCTTCAGAAGATATCCCTCTTTCAGCCATTCGCCGGGAGTTGCGCGACGTCGGTCAGACCCGTTACTTCAATACCAGGCTCTCGGAACAGCCGGTCTGGTTCGGCATCAAGCTTCCGTCCTCAGCCTTGGCGGGCAAGATGTTGGAGTTTCCGTCGCGGCATGCGGTCGAGTTGACGTGCTGGGATGGTGAAACGCTGGCCCTCTTGGGCCAGTCGGGGCCCGCCAGCTCCGGGGACGGTCTTGTCAGGATGAGAGCCGGCTATGCGATGAAACTCGAACGGGATGGCATGTCCGTCATCTGTCGCGCCAAATTCATCGGACCGGCTCGGCTGAGTGCGAATTTGTGGAGTGCCGAACAGCTCAGCATCGCCAACCGGGATTTCCATCGAAAATCAGGCCTGCTCGACGGTGCAACCTTGGCGCTGGTCATCTTCGTGCTTGTCACCGCAGCGATCAACCGTCAGAGCCTGAATGTCATTTTCGCGGCCTGGCTGATTGTCACGCTGCGAATCAACGCCACCTCCGCCGGCTGGGATGATCAGTGGCTGAATCATGCGGTCCCCACCGAATGGCTCTCGCAAGGTCGTTCTTTTGCACGCGCGGCATGGGGACTACTGACCGTCACGCTGTTCAAGAATCTGTTTCGTGGCGAACTCGCCGGCACGCGCCTGATGTCGGCCATCACCGCGACGCAGTGGCTGAGCATCATGCTTCTGATTGCTGCGGCGTTTGTCCCGCGCAACATGTTTCTGCTGATGATGTGGCTGATCGGCGTCATCGCGATTCCCCTGATGCTGCTCGGGGCAATGACGGTGGTGATGAAGAACCGCTCTCATGTCGCCATGCTCTATGCCGGCTCACTGACAGTGGCTTTCGTGTCCAGTCTCTTCGAGATCGTCGCGGCCGCCTACGGCGTCAAAGGCGTCGACAGCTCGGCATACAGCATGATCGTGGCTTTCTCCTCCAGTCTGCTGGCCGCGCTGGCGATCTCGGAACAGATCCGCCAGGAACACCAGCAGCGCCTGGCAGCCCAGGCCCAGCTTCAGCATACCTACGATGTCATGCCGATCGGCCTGTTCACGCTCGATCTGCAGGGCAACTTCATGAGCGCCAACCCGGCCATGCACAAGCTGCTGGGGCGCTATGTGCTGCGCAGCGGGCGCAAGGCCTGGGGCCAGTATTTCAACGATGGCGCCTGGACCGCGCTGCACCAGATGCT
This sequence comes from uncultured Curvibacter sp., assembly GCA_964546615.1. Lineage (GTDB taxonomy): Bacteria > Pseudomonadota > Gammaproteobacteria > Burkholderiales > Burkholderiaceae_C > Hylemonella. Next base: position 25,080 of record CAZJKR010000004.1, on the reverse strand, counting down.
GAGCCAGCAGCCGGAGGCTGAAATCGAAGTCCGCGGTGCCGACAAGGCCCGCCCCGGGCTGCCGCGGCGTTATCTGGTGAAGGCGGCGCTGACGCAGGACAAGATCGAAGGCTCGCTGCAGGACATCACGGACAAGTCCCTGGCTGCGGAGGAAATGCGCTTCCTCGCCAACAATGATCCGCTGACCAAGGTGCTGAACCGTCGTGGCATCGAAGAGGTGTTCAACCAGGCCGTAGCCCAGATGCACGACGGTCGGCCGCTGGCCATGGCCTATCTGGACCTGGACCGATTCAAGCTGATCAACGATCTCTATGGCCACAACACCGGGGACGAAATCCTGCGTCAGGTCTGTGAGCGTGTCTCGCACCTGCTGTCTTCGGTCATGCGCATGGGGCGCATCGGTGGCGATGAATTCGTCATCCTGCTGCCTGACACCCGCATGCCGCTGGCCTCCGTGATCTGCCGCGGCATCGTGGACAGCATCGACAGCAAGCCCTTCCGTGTCGGCGAGAAGTCATTTCATGTCCGCGGCTCGATCGGCCTGGTCGAGATCGCCGCCGGTACGCTCATGAAGGACGCCATCTCCACCGCCGACCGCGCCTGCCGCGAGGCGAAGTCGGGACAGAGCAAGGGGCTGGTGGTCTATGAGCTGAATGCGCCGGCGTTCCGCGAGCACCAGGCCGAGATCCAGCTGGTCGAGCGTCTGTCCAGCAGCGATGCGCTGGAGGGGCTGTACCTTGAGATGCAGCCCATCATGTCGCTCACCCGCCCGAACGACTCCTTGAATTTCGAGGTGCTGCTGCGCATGCGCGATCCGGACGGCCAGCCGATTCCGCTGCCGCGCCTGATCGCGGCGGCCGAGCACAGCGGCCGCATGGGCCTGATCGACCGCTGGGTGCTGACCACCACCCTGGCGTGGCTCGACCTGCATCGTGCCCGCCTGCTCAAGACCCAGTTCGTCTGCGTCAACCTCAGCGGGACTTCGCTCAATGACGAGGAATTCATGAACGAAGTGTTCGACATGTTGCGCAGCAACAGCCATGTCGTCAGCTTCCTCAGCATCGAAATCACCGAAAGCGTGGCCCTGCACGACCTGAACAACACACGCCGCTTCATCGACAAGGTCAGGGGTTTTGGTGCCCGGGTGGCGCTGGATGACTTTGGTGCCGGCTACACCTCCTTCTCCTACATCAAGGAGTTGCCGGCCGATCTGCTCAAGATCGACGGCAGCTTCATCGTCACCATGAACCAGCATCCGGCCAATGTGTCGATCGTCGAAGCGATCGTCAATCTGGCCCGCAACCTCGGCATGAAGACCGTGGCCGAGTGGGCCGAAGACGCCGATACCGTGGAGACCCTGGCTGAAATCGGCGTGGACTATGTTCAGGGTTATGTGGTGTCACACCCGAAGTTGCCCGAGCTGATGCTGCAGGCTTCCTCGGCCGCCAGCTTCATCCAGGATCCCAAGCTGCTGCAGCTGGTCGCGCTGATGGGGCATGCCGACGACCCGATGTCCAAGGTCGACCTGGTCCTGGAGGACAGCGTGCCGCCGGGCAAGGTGCACTGACGACAAGGGAGCGGATCCCCGGCCGCGCAGCTCAGCGTGTGCGCAAGGCCCGGCGCAGTTCGTCGCCCAGCTCCGGTTTGTGGGCAAAGGGATCGGTCGGGTTGCGTGCCTGCAGAATGTCTTCCAGCCGCGTCTGCACGGCGCCGATGGCCTTCGGGTGGCTGTAGATGTAGAACTGGTTGGCCGCCATGGCATCGAACACCTTCTGCGCCACCTCGTCCGCCGTGACCTTGCCGGAAGTCACCGCCTTGTCGCTCATGGCCTGTCCGATCAGCTGGCTGCGCGTGGGCTTGGCGGCGGCCAGCTCGCCGGGGCGGTTGCGCTCGCTCTGGTGGATGCCGGTCGGCACGAAGTAGGGGCACAGCACCGAGGCGCCGATCTGGTCCGTCACCAGCGCCAGATCCTGGTACAGCGTCTCTGTCAGGGCCACTACCGCGTGCTTGCTCACGTTGTAGATGCCCATGTTGGGCGGGTTGAGCAGCCCGGCCATGCTGGCGGTGTTGACGATGTGGCCCCGGTAGGTCGGGTCCTTGCCGGCCGCCTCCAGCATCATGGGCGTGAACAGGCGCACACCATGGATCACGCCCCAGAGGTTGACACCCAGCACCCAGTGCCAGTCCTGCTCGGTGTTTTCCCACACCAGGCCGCCGGCACCGACGCCGGCGTTGTTGAAGACGAAGTGCGGTGCCCCGAAACGTTCCTGTACGCGCTGCGCCAGGTGCGCCATTTGCGCCGCGTCGGCTACATCGACCTGCAAGGCCAGCACCTCGGCACCGGCGGCCGAGAGGTCGGCGGCGGCACGGTTCAGTGCGTCCTGCTGGACATCCACCAGCACCAGCTTCATGCCCAGGCGTGCGCCGATGCGCGCGCATGCCAGGCCAAAGCCGGAGCCGGCCCCGGTCAGTACCGCCACCTTGTCCTGGAAATCCTTGATCATGCTTGTGTCCTCTGGTTCATGCCGGCAGCGCGCGCTGCAGAATCGTGTCGAAATCGGTTGCAGCACCCAGGCTGCCGAAGGTATGCCCCCAGTTGCCGGCCAGGCGCGAATCGCAAAAAGCGGCGAACACCGCCGCCGGGGTGCTTTGCGCCAGCAGCGCGGCTTGCACCGCCAGCGCCACGTCCTGTGCCAGCCGACGTGCCTCCATCTCGCTGGCCATGGCCTCCCCCCGGTGCGGCAGACTCTGCGCCAGCCGGTCCAGGGCTCGACCACGGGTGCGGACCTGCTCCAGCGGCCCTACCTCGCCGTCCTTGACCACCAGGATGGGCTTGACGTTCAGC
>CAZJKR010000004.1:21648-22225 GCA_964546615.1 uncultured Curvibacter sp. | reverse complement strand
GCCGGGTGCATGCCGCGGGCCGGCGCCAGTTCCTGCTCGAGCGCGGCGGCGGCATCGCCCTTGCGCAGGCCACGCAGCAGATCCAGCGCCATGATGTTGCCGGCCCCCTCCCAGATCGAGTTGACGGGCATCTCGCGGTAGATGCGCGCCATCACGCCCTGGCCGCCCTCCTCCACGTAGCCATTGCCGCCCAGGCATTCCATGGCCTCCTGCGCAAAGCCGCTGCCGCGTTTGCAGATCCAGAACTTGGCCACCGGCGTCAGCAGGCGCGCCATGATCTGTTCATGCGCCTGATCTTGATGGTCAAAAGAACGCGCAAGCCTTATGGATAAGGCGCAGGCAGCTTCACTTTCTATAGCAAGATCGGTCAGCACATTGCGCATCAGATCGTGTTCCACCAGGCGCTTGCCGAAGGCCTGGCGCTGACGCGTGTGGTGCAGCGCCAGCACCAGGGCCTGACGCATCAGCCCGCTGGTGCCCAGGGCGCAGTCCAGCCGCGTCATGGTGCCCATCTCCAGGATCTGCGGCACGCCACGCCCTTCCTCGCCCACCAGCCAGGCGCTGGCCTGCACGAACT
>CAZJKR010000004.1:19690-21638 GCA_964546615.1 uncultured Curvibacter sp. | reverse complement strand
GGAACTCGCGTTGGCCTTGTTGCCCAGCTTGTCCTTCAGGCGCTGGATGTAGAGGGCATTGAGCGAGCCGTCCGGCAGCACCCGCGGCAGGAAGAAGCAGCTCAAACCGCCCGGCGCCTGCGCCAGCACCAGAAAGGCATCGCACATCGGCGCCGAGAAGAACCATTTGTGACCCGTCAGGCGGTAGCGCTGGCCCCAGGCATCCTGACCGTCCGGCAGCGCCTGCGTGCTGTTGGCGCGCACGTCCGAGCCGCCCTGCTTCTCGGTCATGCCCATGCCCATGGTCACGCCCAGCTTCTGCGAATACGGTTTGAGGACCGGATCGTAGGCCCGACTGCTCAGGCGCGGCCCCCACTCGGCATGGATGGCCGCGTTGCGCCGCAGTGCCGGCGTGGCGGCATAGGTCATGGAGATCGGGCACAGGATGGACGGCTCCAGCTCGGTGAAGAGCATGAAGCCGGCCGCGCGCAGCACGTGGGGCGAGAGGCCAAGCGCCGACGGGCCGCCCCTGGGCGCGAGAGCCCCCTCGGGGGGCAGCGAGGACACGCCAGTGCCGAGCGTGGGGGCCACAGACCCGGCCCAGGGCGTGCCATGCAGGCCGGCCTCGGTGGCCGCCGTCATCAGCGCGTGGTAGCTCGGATGGAACTCCACCTGGTCGATGCGCCGGCCAAAGCGGTCATGGCTGTGCAGCTGCGGCGTGTGCACATTGGCCAATCGTGCATGGGTCTGCATGGCGGGCGTGCCCAGCTCCGCGCCCAGCGTGTGCAGCGCCACCGTGTCCAGCTGCGGGGCGTTGAACTTCAGCGCATCGTGCAGCGGCCGGTTGGTCTCGAACAGGTTGTAGTGCACCAGCGGCACCGGCTGGTTGAAGACCTCGTGCGTAAGAACACTCATGCCGATCCGGCTTTGCCGAGCCGTTGGTGGCGCCCCCTGGAGGGGGTAACGCCGCAGGCGGCGCAGGGGTGGTTCAAAGTTTGACCAGCTGCTTGCCGAAGTTCCTGCCCTTGAGCAGGCCCAGGAAGGCTTCCGGCGCCGCCGCGATGCCCAGGGCGACCGACTCGCGCGGCCGCAGCTTGCCGGTGGCGACCAGTGTGCCCAGCTCCTTGAGCGCCTCCGGCCAGACTTCCATATGCTCGCTGACGATGAAACCCTGCACCTTGAGCCGGTTGACCAGGATCAGCGCCGGGTTGGCCAGCGGCAGCGGCTGGCCGTCATAGCCGGCGATCATGCCGCACACCGCGATGCGGCCATGCGCGTTCATGCGCAGCAGCACCGCGTCGAGCACCATGCCGCCGACGTTCTCGAAGTAGCCGTCGATGCCGTTCGGGCAGGCCTGCTTGAGCGCTTTGGCCAGCGAGTAGGCGTCCTTGTGCTCCTTGTAGTCGATGCAGGCATCAAAGCCCAGTTCGTTCACCACGTAGTCGCACTTGTCCTTGCCGCCGGCAATGCCGACCACATGGCAACCGCGCGCCTTGGCCAGCGCACCGTAGGCGCTGCCCACGGCACCCGCGGCGGCGCTCACCACCACGGTGTCGCCCGCCTTGGGGTCGATGATCTTCACCAGGCCGTACCAGGCCGTGACACCCGGCATGCCGACAGCGCCCAGGTAGTGGCTCAGCGGTACATGCGTGGTATCCACCTTGCGGATGGCGCCCGGCTGGTTGGCATCGACCACGCTGTACTCCTGCCAGCCGCCCATGCCCACCACCTTGTCGCCCACGGCGTACTTGGGGTGACGGCTCTCGACCACCTCACCGACGGTGCCGCCGATCATCACCTCGCCCAGGGGCTGCGGCTGGGCGTAGCTCTTGCTCTCGTTCATGCGGCCGCGCATGTAGGGGTCCAGGCTCAGGTAGTGGTGGCGCACCAGCACCTGGCCGTCCTGCAGCGCGGGCGTGTCGGTCGCGACCAGCTTGAAGTTGCTGGTCACCGCTTCGCCCTGGGGGCG
>CAZJKR010000004.1:16249-19680 GCA_964546615.1 uncultured Curvibacter sp. | reverse complement strand
TCTCGGTGCTGACGAGCTTGAAGTTGTCAACGCTGGCTTCGCCTTGCGGGCGGTTGTCGAGCAGGATCTGGCGATTGGTCGGCATGGTGTCTCTCCCGTTATCAATCAGTCGGTGGAAATCACGTTCAGCGCGTTGCTGCCCTTGGGGCCGGTGGGCAGGCGCTTGACGTACTTGAAGGTGCCGGTGGCATGGGCGCAGGCCCGGCCCTCGGCGTCGAAAATGGTGGCCTCGGTGAAGGCCAGGGTGGCGGTGCGGTGGATCAGCCGCCCCTTGCCAATGAGCTTGCCGCGCGCAGCCTGCATGAAGCTGGTCTTCATCTCGATGGTCACCACCCCCATGTCGGGCTGCACGCTGCGCGCCGCCGTGGCCATGGTCACATCCATCAGCGTCATGCTGGCGCCGCCATGCGTGACGGCAAAGGAGTTCAGGTGTTCGGGCTGGGGTTCGTAGTGCAGCTCGGACTCGCCGCCCTCGAAGCGCTCCAGCGTGAAGCCGAGGTGCTCGACGAAGGGAATGCGGACGCCAAAGGGAATACTCATATCAAACCATCTGCGTACAACCAATAAGGTCCCACGCGCAAAGAAACAAAAAGCGGGGAACGCCGTGGGACCGGCTTTGCCGGACCACTGGCGTTGCCCCCTGCAAGGGGGGTGGCGCAGCGACACGAAGTGCGCGCAGCCTGGGGGTGAGCCATCTCTACCCTCCAGTCACGCAACTCACGCCACCGTCAACGGCCAGCCACTGGCCGGTGATGTGCTTGCCGGCATCCGAGGCATACAGCACGCACAGGCCCTTGAGGTCCTCGTCGTCGCCCAGGCGCTGCAGCGGGGCATGTTTCTTCAACTCATCCTCGCCCCAGGCCTCCAGCGTGCCGGCGGTCATCTTGCTGGGGAAGAAACCCGGGCAGATGGCGTTGACATTGACGCTGTACTTGCCCCACTCGGCCGCCAGGGCGCGCGTGAAGTTGATCACCGCCCCCTTGGAGGTGTTGTAGGCAATGGTGGTCATCTGCGGTGGGTTGCCGCCGAGGCCGGCGATCGAGGCCACGTTGATGATGCGCCCCCCGTAATGGGTACCCGCAGCTTGCGCGCTGCGGAAGCGCGGAATCATGCTCTGTTTGCCGATCGCCTGGCTGAGCAGGAAGTAGCCGCGGATGTTGAGGTTCATCACCTTGTCCCAGGCTTCGATCGGATGATCTTCGGCCGGTGCTCCCCAGGCGGCACCGGCGTTGTTGACCAGGATGTCCACATCGCCCATGCGCTGCAGCGTGTCGCTGACCAGGCGCTGGATGTCGGCCTCCTTGGCGCAATCCGCTGCCACCCAGCGCGCGTCGATGCCGGCGGCTTGCAGGTCGGCCACCGCCACCTCCAGCTCGTCGGCCTTGCGAGCGCTGAGCATGATGCGCGCGCCGGCCTCGCCCAGCGCATGCGCCAGTTGCAGGCCCAGGCCGCGCGAACCGCCGGTCACCAGGGCCGTCTTGCCCTGGAGGTTGAAAAGTTGCTGGATGGTTCTTGTCATGGTGTCTCTCTTGTCGTGTGTCAGTTGTCCGGGGCGTCTTTCAGCCGTGAACGCAGGTAGATCAGCAGCACGCCGATGGCCACCAGCACCGCGCCCGCACGCTGGATGAGACCGGCCTGTTCCGGCTCGGCGCGTGCAAGGAAGATGCCCAGCACGATGGCCAGCAGGCCGCCATACAGGCAGATCCATACCAACCGCTCTATCCACAGCAGGGTTTGCTTCGATGCCATCAGAATGCCTCCTCGGGAAATTCGGCGCAAGTCGTGTCGCGCGACTGCACGACCCGGAGCCAAGCCTCGATTTTCGGCAATTCGTAACGGAAAAAATACTGCATGGCCAGCAAACGCCCGCGGTTGGCCGAGTCTGCGGCCGCGGTGAGCGCAACCAGCGCCACGTCAAGCCAGATCCAGGCCAGCACGGTGTGGCCGAAAGCCTGCATGTAAGGCACCGCGTTGGCCAGCGCCGCCGCCGGCTCACCGGTGGCCCAGGCGGCGCGTGTGGCCACGGCCACCTGCTGCAAGGCCTGCTCCAGCTCGTCGGCGAACGGCTGCAAGGCAGGGTGGCGGCGCGCCAGGTCGATGGTGGTGCCGATGCGGTCCGCCAGCAAGGCCAGACCGCGCCCCTCTTCCATCAGCACCTTGCGCCCCAGCAGATCGAGGGCCTGGATGCCGTGTGTGCCCTCATGGATCATGTTGAGGCGGTTGTCGCGCCAATACTGCTCCACCGGGAAGTCGCGCGTGTAACCGTAGCCACCGAGCACCTGGATCGCCAGCGAATTGGCCTCCAGACACCATTCGCTGGGCCAGCTCTTGGCAATCGGCGTCAGCACCTCCAGCAGCAGGCGCGCTTCATCGGCCGCGAGCGGCAGGCCGCTGTGCTGCTCGTCCACCAGCCGGGCACAGTAGAGCTGCAGCGCCAGCGCGCCTTCGCAATACGCCTTCTGTGCCAGCAGCATGCGCTTGACATCGGCGTGTTCGATGATGCGAATCTGCGACTGCGCAGCGTCTTTGCCGCCCGGCCCCACCGGCCTGCCTTGCGGGCGGTTCTTGGCGTAGTCCAGGCTGGCCTGGTAACCGGCCATGCCCAGCATGGTGGCGGCCATGCCGATGCCGATGCGCGCCTCGTTCATCATGTGGAACATGCAGCGCAGGCCCTGCCCGGGCTCACCCACGAGATAGCCAATCGCCCCGGCTTGGGCCTGTCCTGAGCTTGTCGAAGGGCCACGCACCGGGTACTTGCCCTCGCCGAAGTTGAGCAGCGTGTTGGTGGTGCCGCGCCAGCCGCACTTGTGGTTCAGGCCCGCCAGCGCCACGTCGTTGCGTTCCCCGGTGAGCTGCCCCTGGGCATCGACCAGCTTCTTGGGCACGATGAAAAGCGAGATGCCACGCGTGCCGGGAATGGTCTTGCCGTCCGGGCCGGGAATCTTGGCCAGCACCAGATGGATGATGTTCTCGGTCAGCTCATGTTCCCCGGCCGAGATCCACATCTTGTTGCCCTTGAGGCGGTAGCGCGGTCCGAGCGGGTCAGCTGCAAAGTCATCACCATCCGGCACGGCCCGGGTGGCAATGTCGCTCAAGGACGAGCCGGCCTGCGGTTCGGAGAGGCACATGGTGCCGGAGAAACGGCCGGAAAATTCGTTTTTCGCGAAGACCTCTTTCTGCAGCGGCGTGCCGTGCGCCATCAGCAGATTGGCATTGCCGGCGGTCAGCAGGCCGGAGCCGATGCTGACCGAGGCCATGGCGAAGAAGGAGTTGGCCGCCGCCTCCACCGTGTACGGCAGCTGCATGCCACCGATCTCGTAGTCCTGCGCGGCGCTGAGCATGCCGGAGGCGGCATACGCCTGCTGCGCCTCGTAGGTGGCCTGCGGCAGGCGCAGTTTTCGGCGCTCAAGGCCCCGGCGGGCGGCAGGATG
>CAZJKR010000004.1:1565-16239 GCA_964546615.1 uncultured Curvibacter sp. | reverse complement strand
ATTTCTCGCGCGCGATACGTTCGCAGGTGTCGAGCACGGCATCGAAAGTCTCCCGGCTGTGATCGGCGAAACGCGTGCGCTGGTTCAGGGCGGCGGCGTCGAGCCACTGGTAGAGCAGGAATTCGAGCGTCTGGCGGTAGCTCATGCGTATCTCCGTCGGAGCGTTTGAGTTTTCAGGACGACCACTTGTGCAGCGGAGTCAGGCATGCCGGGCGCCTCATGGTGCGAGCACAAATCGTTGCCCGGCATGCCTGACTCCGCTGAGGCACGGTGTCTTGACGCCACGCAGAGCAAACCCTGCACGCGGGTGCACAGGGTTCGGGCCGGCGACGATTTGTGCTCGCACCATGAGGGGTCGGCACGAGCCCTGTGCACCTGAGGCCATCGTCACTGGCAACGACGCATCACAAGACTTCGAACACCCCCGCCGCCCCCATGCCGCCGCCGATGCACATGGTGACGCAGACGCGCTTGGCGCCACGGCGTTTGCCTTCGATGAGCGCATGGCCGGTCAGGCGCTGGCCGCTCACGCCGTAGGGGTGGCCCAGCGCGATGGCGCCGCCATTGACATTCAGGCGATCCGCCGGAATGCCCAGCTTGTCGCGGCAGTACAGCACCTGCACGGCGAAGGCTTCGTTCAGTTCCCACAGATCGATGTCCGACACCTTCAGGCCCAGCTTGGCCAGCACCTTGGGCACCGCGAACACCGGGCCAATGCCCATTTCATCCGGCTCGCAACCGGCGACGGCAAAGCCGAGGAAGCGGCCGAGCGGCTTGAGGCCGCGCTTGGAGGCCAGCTCCTCGCTCATCACCACGCAAGCCCCGGCCCCGTCGGAGAACTGGCTGGCATTGCCGGCCGAGATCAGGCCGCCCGGCAAGGCCGAGCGCAGGCCGCTGATGCTCTCCTTGGTCGTGCCCTCGCGCGTGCCTTCGTCCTTGGCCACCGTCACTTCCTTGGTGATCAGCCCCAGCGTCTTGTCGGCAACGCCGGCAGTCACGGTGATGGGCGCGATCTCGGCATCAAAGTAGCCGGCCGCCTGGGCGGCACAGGCCTTCTGCTGGCTGGCAGCGCCGTATTCGTCCATGGCGTCGCGGCTGATGTGGTAGCGCTTGGCCACCATCTCGGCCGTCTCCAGCATGGACCAGTAGATCTCAGGCTTGGTCTTGGCCAGCGACAGGTCGCGCAGCATGTGCATGTTCATCTCCTGCTGTACACAGGAAATGCTTTCCACGCCACCGGCCACATAGACATCGCCCTCGCCAGCGATGACGCGCTGCGCGGCCAGTGCAATGGTCTGCAGGCCGGAGGAGCAGAAACGGTTGACCGTCATGCCCGAGACGCTGACCGGGCAGCCCGCCTTGAGCGCGATCTGGCGGGCGATGTTGGCGCCGGTGGCGCCCTCGGGGTTGGCGCAGCCCATGAGCACGTCCTCGACCTCGGCAGCCTCGATGCCGGCGCGCTGGATAGCGTGCTGCACGGCGTGGCCGCCCAGGGTGGCGCCATGGGTCATGTTGAAAGCGCCCTTCCAGCTCTTGGCCAGGGGGGTGCGGGCGGTGGAAACGATAACGGCGTTCGTCATTTTCTTACTCCAAATCTGCGGCTCAGCCGTTGAACGTCTTGCCTTCGGCCACCAGGCGGGCCAACAGGGGTGCGGGTTGCCAGAACTGGGCATCGTCCAGCGGGTTCTTGGCAAAGCGTTTCATGCTCTGCACCACATTGAACAGGCCCACGGTGTCGGCGTACTGCATCGGCCCACCGCGGTGGATCGGGAAGCCGTAGCCGGTCAGGTAAACCATGTCGATGTCGCTGGCACGCGAGGCAATACCCTCTTCCAGGATGTGCGCCGCTTCATTGACCAGCGAATACACCAGGCGCTGCACGATCTCCTCATCGGAAATCTTGCGCGGTGTGATGCCGAGGTCCTTGCGGTGCTTCTCGATCATGTCCACCACCAGCTGGCTGGGGATGGCTTCGCGTTTGCCCGCCTGGTAGTCGTACCAGCCGGCACCGGTCTTCTGGCCGAAGCGGCCCAGCTCGCACAGCAGGTCGGCCGTCTTGCTGTATTTCATGCCAGGCTTCTCCTGGTAGCGGCGCTTGCGGATGGCCCAGCCGATGTCGTTGCCCGCCAGGTCGCCCATACGGAACGGGCCCATGGCAAAACCGAACTTCTCGATCGCCTTGTCCACCTGGGCCGGCGTGCAGCCTTCTTCCAGCAGGAAACCGGCCTGGCGGCTGTACTGCTCGATCATGCGGTTGCCGATGAAGCCATCGCAGACGCCGGAGACCACCGCCGTCTTCTTGATGGTCTTGGCCACCGACATGACCGTGGCCAGCACGTCCTTGGCGGTCTTCTCGCCACGCACCACCTCCAGCAGCTTCATCACGTTGGCCGGACTGAAGAAATGCAGGCCGACCACGTCCTGCGGGCGCTGGGTGAAGGAGGCGATCTTGTTGACGTCCAGCGTCGAGGTGTTGGAGGCCAGGATGGCCCCCTTCTTCATCTCCTCGTCCAGCTTCTTGAAGACGGCTTCCTTGACGCCCATTTCCTCGAACACCGCCTCGATCACGAGGTCGGCGTCCTTGAGGTCGTCGTAGTTCAGGGTGGTCGACAGCAATGCCATGCGCTGTTCATACTTGTCCTGCTTGAGCTTGCCCTTGCCGACCTGGGCTTCGTAGTTCTTGCGGATGGTGGCAATACCGCGGTCCAGCGCCTCCTGCTTCATCTCCAGCATCTTCACAGGGATGCCGGCGTTGAGGAAGTTCATGGTGATGCCGCCGCCCATGGTGCCGGCGCCGATCACCGCCACCGACTTGATCTCGCGCTTGGGCGTGTCTTCCGGCACATCGGGAATCTTGGACGCGGCGCGCTCGGCCGCAAAGATGTGGCGCAGCGCGCGGCACTCAGGCGTCCACATCAGGTTGATGAAAATCTCGCGCTCGAACAGCATGCCCTCGTCGAACTTCTTTTTGGTGGCGGCTTCCACCGCATCGACGCACTTGACCGGCGCCGGGAAGTTCTTGGCCATGCCCTTGACCATGTTGCGGGCGAACTGAAAATAGGCATCGCCCTGCGGGTGTGCCGCCTTGAGGTTGCGCACCAAAGGCAGCGGGCGCAGATCGGCCTTCTCGCGCGCCAGGGCAATGGCCTCCTCCAGCAGGGTTTCGGCCGACTTGGCCATCTTGTCGAACAGCTTCTGGCCCGGCACCATGGCCAGCATCTCGGCCGGCACCGGTTCGCCGCTGACGATCATGTTCAGCGCCGGCTCCACACCCAGCGCGCGCGGCAGGCGCTGCGTGCCGCCAGCGCCCGGAATCAGGCCCAGCTTCACTTCCGGCAGCGCCACCTTGCAGCCCGGGGCGGCAATGCGGTAATGGCAGCCCAGCGGCAGCTCCAGACCGCCCCCCATGGCGATGGTGTGCATGGCGGCCACCACCGGCTTGTCGGAATTTTCCACCGCGAGGATCAGGCTCAGCAGGTTCGGCTCCTGCAGCGCCTTCGGTGTGCCGAACTCCTTGATGTCGGCCCCGCCCGAGAAGGCCTTGCCGGCGCCGGTGATGACGATGGCCTTGACGGCCGCGTCGGCATTGGCCCGCTCCAGCCCGCTGGCGACGGCCTGCCGGGTGGCCAGGCCCAGGCCATTGATGGGGGGATTGTTCAGCGTGATCACGGCCACATCGCCGTGCACTTGGTATTCAGCGCTCATGCTTGCGTTCCTCGGGTTGGGAGAAAATAGAACGGTCGTTCGATTTTCGATTTTAAGAGCTTTGTATTGCAGTGCAATGCAAACTTGTCACGGGAGGGACAAAAAAGGACCAGCCAGGGGGTCAGACCTCCAGCCACTCCTTGCGCGTGTAGCTGTCGTTGCGCAGCGCTTCTGGGGTGCCCTCGAAGACGATGCAGCCGTGCCCCATGACGAGGGCACGGTCGGAGATTGCCATGGCGATGGTCAGCTTCTGCTCGATCAGCAGCACGGAGATGCCGCGCTCCTTGAGCGTCTTCAGGTACTCACCCACCAGCTCCACGATCTTGGGCGCCAGCCCCTCGGTCGGCTCGTCGATGATGATCAGGTCCGGATCGCCCATCAAGGTGCGGCACAACGTCAGCATCTGCTGTTCGCCGCCGGAGAGCACGCCGGCTTCGGTGTGCTGGCGTTCCTTCAGGCGCGGGAACATGCCGTACATGTCGTCAAAGCTCCAGCGGCTGCCGCTGCCAGAGCCCTTCTGGCCCAGCAGCAGGTTCTGGTGCACCGTCAGCTTGGGAAAGATGTCGCGGTTTTCCGGCACGTAACCCAGGCCCAGATGCGCGATCTCGAAAGCCTTGCGGCCCTGGATGTTCTGGCCCTTCCAGACAATGCGGCCCTCACAATCCACCAGGCCCATGACGGCCTTGGCCGTGGTGGAGCGGCCCGAGCCGTTGCGCCCCAGCAGGGCCACGATCTCGCCGGGCTGTACCTCGAAATGCACACCATGCAGCACATGGCTCTTGCCGTAGAAGGCGTGCAGGTTTTCAACTTTCAGCATCGTCAATGTCCTCCGGCCTGGGCATCGGCCACCGCCGAGCCGAGGTAGGCCTCCTGCACCTTGGGGTTGGCCCGCACCGCCTCCGGGGTGTCGAACGCGATCACCTCGCCATACACCACCACGGCAATCCTGTCGGCCAGGCCGAAGACCACGCCCATGTCGTGCTCCACCGTCAGCAGGGTCTTGCCTTCGGTCACCTCGCGGATCAGGTGGATGAAGCGCGCGGTCTCGCTGCGGCTCATGCCGGCGGTCGGCTCGTCCAGCAGGATGACGCCGGCGCCGCCGGCAATCGTGATGCCGATCTCCAGGGCGCGCTGCTCGGCATAGGTCAGATTGATAGCCAGCACGTCGCGTTTCTTGTCCAGGCGGATCATCTCCAGCAGCTGTTCGGTGCGCTCGTTGGCATCCTCCAGATCGGCCAGGAACTTGAAGAAGGTGTAGCGGTAGCCCAGACTCCACAGCACGGCGCAGCGCAGGTTCTCGAACACGCTGAGCTTGGGAAAGATGTTGGTGATCTGGAAGCTGCGCGAGAGGCCCATGCGGTTGATTTCGTAGGGCTTGCGACCGTCGATGCGCTGGCCGTTGAGCAGCACCTCGCCACTGGAGGGACCGAAGCGGCCGCTGATGAGGTTGAACAGCGTGGACTTGCCCGCCCCGTTGGGGCCGATGACGGCCACCCGCTCGCCAGCCGCCACGGCCAGATTCACGCCACGGATGATTTCCGTCTTGCCAAAGCTCTTGCGCACATCCTTGAGCTCCAGCGCATAGTTGGGGGCTGTGCTCACAGCGTTTCCCTCCGCTTGATTTCCTTCTCGATATCCTCCTGCACCTCACCCCACTGCTGCAGGAACTGCCGGCGGCACAACTCGAACAGCCCCAGGCCGGTCAGCAGCACGAAGCCGGCGCCGAACCAGTGGTCCGGGCTGGCCGCATTGAACTCGATGCCGATGAAGCGCAAGGTCGGCCCCATGGCGGCATCGAGCTGCAGGTGGTAGACCATCTCGATCATCACGGCAGCCCCCAGCAACAGCACCAGCGCGGTCATCCCCAGCGCCAGGTAGCTGACCCACAACCTGCGCAGGAAACCGAAGCTGGCGACGCGCAGGTTCATCATGATCAGGCTGGCAATGCCGCCCGGCGCGTACATCACCATGAAGAGGAAGATCAGGCCCAGGTACAGCAGCCAGGCCTTGGTGATCTCCGACAGCAGCACCGTGGCCAGCACCATCAGCACGCCGCCGATGATGGGCCCGAAGAAGAAGGTGGCACCGCCGAGGAAGGTGAACAGCAGGTAGGCCCCCGAGCGGTGCGCGCCTACCACCTCGGCCGTCACGATCTCGAACAGGATGGTGCCCAGGCCACCGGCGATGCCGGCGAAGAAACCCGACAGGATGAAGGCCATGTAGCGCACGCGCTGCGTGCTGTAGCCGATGAACTCCACGCGTTCCGGGTTGTCGCGCACCGCATTGAGCATGCGGCCCAGCGGCGTGCGCGTGAAGGCGAACATCAGCGCCACGCAGACGAAGGTATAGACAGCGATCAGGTAATAGACCTGGTTGGACGGGCCGTAGCTGATGCCGAAAAAGGGCTGGCCGACCACCCGGTTGCCCGACACGCCGGCCTCGCCGCCGAAGAACTCGGAAAACATCAGCGACATGGCAAACACCAGTTCGGCCATGCCCAGCGTGATCATGGCAAAGGGCGTGCCGGCCTTGCGCGTCGTCACGTAACCGAACAGCACGGCGAACCCCATGCCGGCCAGCCCGCCCACGATGGGCAGCAGGCTGACCGGGATCGGCAAGGTGCCCTTGCTGACCATGTTGAGCGCATGAATCGCCATGTAGGAACCCAGCCCCGAATAGACCGCATGGCCGAAGCTGAGCATGCCGCCCTGCCCCAGCAGCATGTTGTAGGACAGGCAGGCGATGATGGCAATGCCCATCTGCGACAGCATGGTCACCGACAGACTGCTGGTGAAGACCTTGGGCACCAGCAGCAGGACCAGGGCAAACAGACCCCAGATGATCCAGCGCCCCACGTTGTAGGGTTTGAATTCGTAGTACTGCTTCACTGTGCGATTCCTATGGCACTACGCATTTGCGAAGACTGAGGCACACCAAGGTGCAAACCGAGGGCGACCGCGGAACCGGCTCCGCCGGTCCGCTGGTAGCGCCCCCTTGAGGGGCTGAGGGCTGCGGCTCCAAGTCTGCCTGCGCAGGCTTGGACAGCCTGAAGGGCCACGACCTCTGGTCGTCGGCATCGGGCGCCGAAGGCGCTTCGGGGGTGTTTCATATCTATTCCTCCCGCGTACCCAGCAAACCCTTGGGCCGGAAGATGAGGATCAGGACCAGGAACAGATAAGGCAGGATGGGGGCCACCTGCGACAGCGTCAGCTTGACGATCGAATTGGCCTTCGCCGCCTCGCTCAGCTCGATGCCCAGCTGCTGGGCCAGCGTGATGAGCGAGTAGTCGAATGCCACGGCAAAGGTCTGGATCACCCCGATCAGCACCGAAGCCAGGAAGGCGCCCGACAAGGAGCCCAGACCGCCGACCACCACCACCACGAAGATCACGGAGCCGACCGTGGCCGCCATGGCGGGCTCGGTGACGAAGGTGCTGCCCCCGATCACCCCACCCAGACCGGCCAGCGCGGCACCGGCGCCGAACACCAGCATGAAGACCCGCGGTACGTTGTGGCCCAGCGCCTCCGCCATTTCCGGGTGCGACAGCGCGGCCTGGATCACCAGGCCGATGCGGCTGCGCGTGAGCATCAGCCACAGCGAGAGCAGCATGAACAGCGCCACCAGCATCATGAAGCCGCGTGTGGCCGGGAAGGGCGAACAGACCACCTGCACCGCAGCGTCCGCCGCCTGGCACAGACTGGCCGGCGCGGCCCCCCAGATCAGGCTCAGGCCGTCCAGCGAGTGGTGCACCAGTGTGAACATCGGGCCGCGCAGCATCTCGGGCGGCCGGAACTCAACCGCGGTCCGACCCCAGACCAGTTGCACCAGTTCCAGGATGATGTAGGACAGGCCGAAGGTGATCAGCAGTTCCGGCACATGGCCGTACTTGTGCACCTTGCGCAGCGCCAGCCGTTCGAACACGGCGCCAAGCACTCCCACGAGCAGGGGTGCCGCGATCAGACCGGGCCAGAACCCGACCAGGCTGGCCACCGAGTAGCCGATGTAGGCCCCCAGCATGTAGAAGCTGGCGTGGGCGAAATTGAGCACGCCCATCATGCTGAAAATCAGCGTGAGTCCGGAACTGAGCATGAACAGCAGCAGTCCGTAGCTCAGGCCGTTGAGCATGGAGATGATGAAGAATTCCATCTGGAGAGATCGGTACGCCTTGAGGCGACGTTCATGAAACCGCGTAGACACCGCGGAACCGGCTTGGCCGGGCCGCTGGTGTCGCCCCCTTTCAGGGGGGTGGCGTAGCGCACACCGTGCGCGCAGCCTGGGGGTGATGTGGAGTTACGGACGCTTCATCTGGCAGCTGGTGGGCGTGCTGGCGACGTAGGCCGGGAACTCCTTGACCAGGGCCAGCGTCATGCCGGTGTTCTCCACGCTGTAGGGGAACTTCTTGTCGGCCTTCTGCCAGACCGTCAGGTACAGCGGCTGCTGCAGCTGGTGGTCGGTGCGGCGCATCTCGACGTCGCCGTTGTAGCTCTTGAACTTCAGGCCCTCCAGGGCTGCGGCCACCCTGACCGGGTCGGTCGACTTGGCCTTGGCCATGGATTCGCCCAGCGCGGTCAGGATATGGATGATGGAGCCGGTGTAGAAGTCATCCTTCATCTTTTCCTTGTACTCGGCCTGCCACTGCCCCATCTGACCACCCATGTTGTAGTGGTTGTAGGAAACCTGGAACACCCGGCCGGCACCGCCCTGGCCCAGCGCGGTGGGCGTGCCGGTCACGCCGGCGTAGTAGGTGTAGAACTTGCCGGTGTAGCCCCCCTCGTTGGCCGCCTTGATCATCAGGGCCAGATCGGAGCCCCAGTTGCCGGTGATCACCGTGTCGGCGCCGGCCGCCTTGATCTTGGCGATGTAGGGCGAGAAGTCACGCACCTGGGCCAGCGGCGTCAGGTCTTCGCCCACCACCTTGACGTCCGGCCGCTTCTGGGCCAGCAGTTCCTTGGCGTACTTGGCGACCTGATGGCCGTGGGAGTAGTTCTGGTTCAGCAGGTAGACGTTCTTGACGTCCTTCTGATCCTTCATGAAGGTGGTCAGGGCCTCCATCTTCATGGAGGTGTCGGCATCGAAGCGGAAGTGCCAGTAGTTGCACTTGCTGTTGGTGAAATCGGGATCGATGGCCGAGTGGTTCAGGAAAACGATCTCCTTGCCCGGATTGCGTTCGTTGTGCTTGGCTACGGCGTCGATGAGCGCGCCGGCCACCGAGGAGCCGTCACCCTGGGTGATGTAGCGGATGCCCTGGTCGGTGGCAGCCTTCAGCGCATTCAGGCTTTCGGCCGGGCTGAGCTTGTTGTCGAAGGCGACGATCTCGAACTTGACGCCGGCCGGGTTGGTCTTATTGAACTTCTCGGCGAAGAACTGGAAGCCCTTGAGCTGGTTGCTGCCCACCGGCCCCATCAGACCGGAGAGCGGGTCAATGAAGGCGATCTTGACAGTTTCACCCTTCTGGGCGAAAGCGGCGCCGGCAAAGGCCAAAGCAGCCGAGGCTGCGACGATTTTCATGGTGAACTTCATCAGGTGTCTCCTCGTTGTCAAAAAACAGAGTCAGCGTACAGGGATTCGTGTCACGAGTGGCTAGGGATTGCCCTAGAACTATCGCCTTTGCGACTCGCGTACAGACGTGTCCCCATGCCGTGTCAGGGATTGGGCAGGGTGTAGTCCTTGAGCTGCTCGCGCAGCCGGGTCTTGAGCATCTTGCCGGTGGCGCCCAAGGGGATGGCATCGACGAAGATCACGTCGTCCGGGATCTGCCACTTGGCGGTCTTGCCCTCGTAGAACTTGAGCAGTTCTTCGCGCGTCACCTCGGCGCCGGGTTTTTTCACCACCACCACCACCGGACGCTCGTCCCACTTCGGGTGCCTGACGCCGATGCAGGCCGCCATGGCCACCGCCGGATGCGCCACGGCGATGTTCTCCACGTCGATGGAGCTGATCCACTCGCCGCCCGACTTGATCACGTCCTTGCTGCGGTCGGTGATCTGCATGTAGCCGTCGGCGTCGATGGTGGCCACGTCGCCGGTGGGGAACCAGCCCTGGCCGCGTTCGTCCTTGCGCAGCGGGTCGCCGCCCTCGCCCTTGAAGTACTCGGCCAGAATCCACGGCCCGCGCACCAGCAGGTCGCCATAGGCCTTGCCGTCCCAGGGCAGCTCGTGACCGTCGCCGTCGACGATCTTCATGTCGACGCCGAAGATGGCCCGGCCCTGCTTGAGCCGGATCTTCATCTGCTCGGACTCCGGCAGCGTCAGGTGCTTGTTCTTGAGCGTGCACAGCGTGCCCAGCGGGCTCATCTCGGTCATGCCCCAGGCGTGCAGCACCTCCACGCCGTACTCCTCGCGGAAGGCGGTGATCATGGCCGGCGGGCAGGCCGAGCCACCGATGACGGTGCGTTTCAGGGTGCTGAACTTGAGGTTGCCGGGTTTCATGTGGCCCAGCAACATCTGCCAGATGGTGGGCACGCCGGCGGCGTAGCTCACGCGCTCGGCCTCGATCAGTTCGTAGATGGACTTGCCGTCCAGCGCCGGGCCCGGGAACACCAGCTTGCAGCCGGTCAACGCCGCGGAGTACGGTATGCCCCAGGCGTTGACGTGGAACATTGGCACCACCGGCAGCACCGCATCGCGCGCGCTCAGGCACATCACATCCGGCAAGGCCGCGGCGTAGGCATGCAGAATGGTGGAGCGGTGACTGTACAGCGCGGCCTTCGGGTTGCCCGTGGTGCCGCTGGTGTAGCACATGCTGGAGGCCGAGTTCTCGTCGAATTCCGGCCAGGCGTACTGGTCGGACTGGGCACCGATCCAGGCCTCATAACTCTGCAGGCCCGGGATGCCGCTGTCCTTCGGGCATTTGTCGGCATCGCACAGCGCCACCCAGTGCTTGACGGTGCTGCACCTGGCATGGACAGCCTGGATCAGCGGCAGGAAGGTCAGATCGAAACACAGCACCTGGTCTTCGGCGTGGTTGGCGATCCAGGCGATCTGATCCGGATGCAGGCGCGGGTTGATGGTGTGCAGCACCCGTCCGGAGCCGCTGACGCCGAAATACAGCTCCAGGTGGCGGTAGCCGTTCCAGGCCAGCGTGGCCACGCGGTCGCTGAAGGGCAGTTTCATGGCATCCAGGGCGTTGGCCACCCGGCGCGAACGCGCTGCGACGTCACGCCAGGTGTAGCGATGGATGTCGCCCTCCACCCGGCGCGACACCACCTCGGCATCGCCATGGTGGCGTTCGGCAAACTCGATCAGGGAAGAAATCAGCAACGGTTGGCTTTGCATCAGGCCCAGCATGTCCACATCTCCTTGTTATCTGTTCCGGCTCGGGATCGGGGCCGCCTTTGTGGCACAGCCCCAGCGCCGGAGTATCGCCCCGGAATCGCTGCCCGACTATGGCATCGGCCACCCAGGCATGCAATGTCTGTCGCCGGGCTGACAACTCGTCGGTAGAAACCCTGAGAGATGCGCGGGGGCACAATCGCGCCATGCTTTGCGACGCACGCCTGATGGCCCGGCACTTCCTCGCCAGCCAACCCTGGTTCTCCGCCCTCGATTCCGCGCCCCAGGACCGGCTGCTGGGGCAGGTCGAACTGCTGCAGGCCGGCAAGGGTCAGACGGTGCTGGCGGCCGGCCAACCGGTGCAGGGCTGGTACGCTGTGCTGCACGGCCTGGTCAAGCTGCAGACCGAAGCCGCCGACGGCCGGCGCTCGGCTTTCATCGGCGTGCCCGACGGCGAGTGGTTCGGCGAAGGTTCGGTGCTCAAGGGCGAACTGCGCCGTTATGCCGTGGTCGCGCTGCGCGACAGCTGGCTGATGTGCCTGCCGCGCGCGGTGTTCACCGAGCTGCAGCAGGACAATCTGCGTTTCAACCAGTACCTGGTGCAGCACCTCAACATGCGGCTGGGCCAGGCCATGACGCTGATCGAGGCCGGCCGCATCCGGGCACCGGAACACCGCGTGGCGCTGTACCTCAGCCGTCTGTTCTGGCGCAGCACCCGGCGCCTGTACCTGACGCAGGAGGAACTGGGCATCCTGGTCGGGCTGTCACGCCAGACCGTCAACCGCGTGCTGGGCCAGCTGGCCGGGCGCGGCATCGTCTCGATCGAGTTCGGCCGGGTGGCCATCCTGGACGACGCCGCCCTGGGCCGTTTCCTGGACGAAACCGCCCAAGACTGAGCGGCCGCCGATAGCCCTTGGCGCGACAGGCCCGTTGCCTGTGCGGGACAATGCGGTCATGACCGTCGACTCCCCTGTGGCGCCCCCTCTGCCCCCTCTGAGCAGCGGCTTGCGCTGGCAACACCGTTTTGCCGGCCTGGGCCCGGACTTCCACACCCGACTGGCGCCCACACCCCTGCCCGATCCGTACTGGGTGGGCCGCAGCCCGGCCCTGGCCGCCACGCTGGGCCTGCCCGGCGGCTGGCTGGACGCCAATGCGGCACTGGCCGCTTTCACCGGCAACGCCTTGCTGGACGGCAGTGACCCACTGGCCACGGTCTACAGCGGCCACCAGTTCGGCGTCTGGGCCGGCCAGCTCGGCGACGGCCGCGCCTTGCTGCTGGGCGAGACCGAAAACGGACTGGAAATTCAGCTCAAGGGGGCCGGGCGCACGCCCTATTCCCGCATGGGCGACGGCCGTGCCGTGCTGCGCTCCAGCATCCGCGAGTTTCTGGCCAGCGAGGCCATGCACGCGCTGGGCATCCCGACCACGCGCGCGCTGTGCGTCACCGGCTCGGATGCACCGATCCGCCGCGAAACCATCGAAACCGCGGCCGTGGTGACGCGGGTGGCGCCGAGTTTCATCCGCTTCGGCCATTTCGAGCATTTCGCCTACAACGACCAGCACAGGCAATTGCGGCAGTTGGCTGACTTCGTCATCGACCGCTTTTACCCGGCCTGCCGCCATACGGACCAGTTCGCGGGCAACCCCTATGCCGCCCTGCTGGAGGCGGTCAGCGAGCGCACGGCCGC
Source organism: uncultured Curvibacter sp. (assembly GCA_964546615.1). Taxonomy (GTDB): domain Bacteria; phylum Pseudomonadota; class Gammaproteobacteria; order Burkholderiales; family Burkholderiaceae_C; genus Hylemonella. Next base: position 3,575 of record CAZJKR010000004.1, on the reverse strand, counting down.
CATGGTGGCGCAATGGCAGGCGGTGGGCTTCTGCCATGGCGTGATGAACACCGACAACATGAGCATCCTGGGCCTGACCATCGACTACGGTCCGTTCCAGTTCCTGGACGCCTTCGACCCGGACCACATCTGCAACCACTCCGATACCCAGGGGCGGTACGCCTACAAGCGCCAGCCCAACATTGCCTACTGGAACCTGTTCTGCCTCGGTCAGGCACTGCTGCCGCTGATCGGCGAGCAGGAACTGGCGCTGGCCGCGCTCGAGTCCTACAAGACCGTGTTCCCGGCCGAGCTGGAGACCCGCATGCGCGCCAAGCTGGGGCTGCAGCTGGCCCGGCCGGAAGACCGTGCCCTGATCGACGGCATCCTCAAGCGGCTGGCGCAGGACCGGGTCGACTACACCATCTTCTGGCGCCGCCTCAGCCATTTCGCCGCCGATGGCGAGGCCGCCCCGGTGCGTGACCTGTTTCTGGATCGTGCGGAGCTCGATGCCTGGTTGCTACAGTATTCAGAGCGGCTGGCGCAGGAGCAGCAAGCCCAAACTGCCAATTTGATGCTCAAGACCAACCCCAGGTTCGTGCTGCGCAACCACCTGGGCGAGCTGGCCATCCGACGCGCGCAGGCCAAGGATTTCTCGGCCGTGGCTTCGCTGCAGCTTCTGCTGGACAATCCCTATGACGAGCACCCCGGCCATGAGGCCGAGGCCGGTTTCCCGCCCGACTGGGCGGCCTCCATCGCCATCAGCTGTTCATCATGACCCTGCAAAAAACTGACGCCGAATGGCAGGCCCTGCTGGCCGAAAAAGGCGCCGAGCCGCTGGCCTTCGAGGTCACGCGCCGCGCCGCTACCGAGCGCCCCTACACCGGCCGCTATGCCGACCACTGGCAGCCGGGCCAGTACCACTGCATCTGCTGCGGCGCCCGGCTGTTCGATGCCGGCACCAAGTTCGACGCCGGCTGCGGCTGGCCCAGCTTCTGGCAGGCAGCCCTGCCCGGGGCGATCGAGGAGCGGCGCGACACCAGCCACGGCATGGTCCGCGTCGAAACCCTGTGCGCCCAGTGCGGCGCCCACCTCGGCCATGTGTTCGAAGACGGCCCGGCCCCCACCGGCCTGCGCTACTGCATGAACTCCGCGTCGCTCGATTTCAAGCCTGATAATCCGGGCAGCAACTGAGTGCCGCATGAAAATCCTGATCGACTTCTTCCCCATCCTGCTGTTCTTCGGGGCCTACAAGTTCTACGACATCTATATGGCCACCGGCGTGCTGATGGCCGCCACCGTGGTCCAGATGGGCCTGATCTATGCCATTGACCGCAGGCTGCAGGCCATGCACAAGATCACGCTGGTGCTGATCCTGGTGTTCGGCGCCATGACGCTGCTGCTGCACGACGAGCGTTTCATCAAGTGGAAACCGACCGTGCTCTACGCCGCCATGGCGATCGCGCTGGCCGTGGCCTTGTGGGTGCTGAAGAAGAACTTTCTCAAGCTGCTGCTGGGCAGCCAGCTGGAGCTGCCCGATGCAGTCTGGATGCGCCTGAACGGCGCCTGGATCGTCTACTGCGCCTTCATGGCCGCACTCAACGGCTACGTGGCGGCCTACTACAGCACCGAGGCCTGGGTCAATTTCAAGCTCTGGGGCTATGCGTTTCCACTGGTGTTCATCGTGGCCCAGGGCTTGTACATCGCCCGCCACCTGCACGGCGGCAAGGGTGAGCAGCCGTGAGCGCCACGATGACGGACTGCGCCGACCGCATGGCGCAGCGCCTGCGCGAAACCTTGCAGCCGAGCCGGCTGGAGGTGATCGACGAAAGTGCCGCCCACGCCGGCCACAGCGGGGCCAACGGCACCGGTTTCGGCACCCATTTCCGGGTGCGCATCGCCTCCCCCCTGTTCGAGGGCAAGACACGCGTGGCACGTCATCGCCTTGTGTATGATGCGCTGCAGGAATTCATCGCCCAGGGTGTGCATGCGATCGCCATCGAAGCCGCCTGAGCGCCAACCCCAGCGATT
>CAZJKR010000004.1:0-1555 GCA_964546615.1 uncultured Curvibacter sp. | reverse complement strand
AGAAACAGCTCCTGTCCGGCCTGGTGGCCGCTGCCGTGCTGGGCACGTTGGCCCTGCCCGTTTCCGCGCAGAACGTCGCCATCGTCAACGGCAAGCCGGTGCCGATGGCGCGCGTCGATGCGCTGGCACAGCAACTGGCCCGCTCCGGCCGCCCGGTGACGCCCGAGATGATGGGGCAGATCAAGGAAGAGGTCATTGCCCGGGAACTGTTCATGCAGGAAGCCCAGCGCCAGGGTCTGGACGCCAGCGATGACTTCAAGGCCCAGATGGAGCTGTCGCGCCAGGCCATCCTGATCCGCGAGTTGTTCACCAACTTCACCAAGAACAACCCGGTGACCGACGCCGAGATCAAGGCCGAGTACGACAAGTTCGTGGCGGCCAACAGCGGCAAGGAATACCGCGCCCGCCACATCCTGGTGGAAAAGGAAGACCAGGCCAAGGCGATCATCGCCCAGCTCAAGAAGGGCGCCAAGTTCGAAGACATCGCCAAGAAGCAGTCCAAGGACCCGGGGTCCGGCGCCAACGGCGGTGACCTCGACTGGGCCGGTGCCGGCAGCTATGTGCAGGAGTTCTCCGACGCCATGGTCAAGCTCGCCAAGGGCAAGACCACCGAAACCCCGGTCAAGAGCCAGTTCGGCTGGCACATCATCCGTCTGGACGACGTGCGCGAAGCCCAGCTGCCCAAGCTCGACGATGTCAAGCCGCAGATCGCCCAGCAACTGGGCCAGCAGAAGCTGATGAAGTTCCAGGAGGACCTGCGCGCCAAGGCCAAGATCGAGTGACTTCCCTTCGGCTTTCCGGACAACGCGGCTTCGGCCGCGTTTTTTCCGGGTGCCTCACCCGCCTGCAGCCCTGGGCCGGCACCCAAGGGGCCGGACTGGGATAATTGCAGGATGTCCCTGCCCGATCACCAGCTCGAACTCCTGTCCCCCGCCCGCACCGCCGACATCGGCATCGAGGCCGTCAACCACGGCGCCGACGCCGTCTACATCGGCGGACCGTCCTTCGGCGCGCGCACCAGCGCCGACAACCCGGTGCAGGACATCGAGCGCCTGGTGCGCCACGCGCACCGTTACAACAGCCGCATCTTCGTCACCGTCAACACCATCCTGCGTGACGACGAACTGGCGCCGGCGCGCAAGCTGATTTACCAGCTGTACGACGCCGGCGTGGATGCGCTGATCATCCAGGACATGGGCCTGCTGGCGCTCGACCTGCCGCCCATCCAGTTGCACGCCAGTACCCAGACCGACATCCGCACGCCTGAGAAGGCCCGCTTCCTGCAGGACGCCGGTCTGTCGCAGCTGGTGCTGGCGCGTGAGCTGACGCTGGCGCAGATCCAGGACATCCGCCGCCAGACGCACTGCACGCTGGAGTTCTTCATCCATGGCGCGCTGTGCGTGGCCTACAGCGGCCAGTGCTACATCAGCCATGCCCATACCGGCCGCAGCGCCAACCGCGGCGACTGCTCGCAGGCCTGCCGCCTGCCCTACCAGGTGCTGGACAGCCAGGGCCGCTTTGTCGCGCACGACAAGCACGTGCTGTCGATGAAGGA
>CAZJKR010000003.1:0-36758 GCA_964546615.1 uncultured Curvibacter sp. | reverse complement strand
GATTGTCCGTTTACACAAAATTCTGCACACCCTCGGGCCTGGTCAAAGGCCGCATCCAGGCTCTTGCCGCGCGACTTCTGTTCCACCAGCAACATGCCGGGCCAGAACAGATCGACATACCCTTGTTTGCCGCCGTGCTTCTGCACGTTGAGCTCGAAGGTGGCAACACGCTTGTCGGTGATGCCGAAGATTTCGAAGAAGGCGATCCAGAACGGTTTGGCTTCGCTGTCTTCGCTGGCCGCATCGGCCCAGGTGCGGCTGAAGTTCAGTGCGCGCGATTTGATTTCATTCCAGCTCAATGGCACGGTACACGTCTCCCCGGCTTGTTGTTGTGGCCATTCTAGGGGAGTACACCCTACGCCCCGTGCGGTCTTGCAGCGGTCCGCACACCGATTGCACATCACGATAAAACGCCTGATCGCACCCTATAGCGTCCATCGATGCTACTTATTCAATAGCATCTGAGCCAGTCTGCAAGCCAGTCCTAACACGATACGAGTAACCGACCCGTTTGCTGCGAAAAGGGTTGCGGGGTTAAGGTCGCGGACTTTCCTGTTCAACACCACGACCTGGGGAGGACCGAAACATTGTGTGGAATCACTGGAGAGATCCGCTTTGACGAACGCGAGGCCGACGCCAACGCCATCGGCCGCATGGTGGAGGTGCTGCGCCCCCGCGGCCCTGATGCAGGCGGCAGCTTTCACCAGAGCCGCGTGGCCTTCGGCCACCGGCGCCTGAAGATCATCGATCTGAGCGAACGCGCGCAGCAGCCCATGGTGGCGCCCGATCTGGGCCTGACGCTGGTTTTCAACGGCTGCCTCTACAACTACCGCGAGCTGCGCACCGAGCTGGAAGCCGCGGGCCACCGCTTCTTCTCCGACGGCGACACCGAGGTGCTGCTGCGCGCCTACCGCGAGTGGGGCACGGACTGCGTGCGGCGCTTCCACGGCATGTTTGCCTTCGCCATCTTCGAGCGCGACAGCGGCCGCGTGGTGCTGGGGCGCGACCGCTTCGGCATCAAGCCCCTGTACCTCAGCGAGTCGGCCGACGGCAAGCGCCTGCGCTTTGCCTCCACGCTGCCGGCGCTGCTGGCCGCGGGCGACGTGGACACCGCCATCGACCCGGTGGCGCTGGAGCATTACCTGATGTGGCACGCCGTGGTGCCGCCGCCGCGCACCATCCTGCGCGGGGTGCGCAAGCTGCCGCCGGCCACTGTGCGCGTGTACGAGGCCGACGGCCGCATGCAGGAGACGCGTTACTGGAACCCGCCTTTCAGTACCGACCCGGCCATCGCCGCCCTGCCCTACCAGGAGCGCGAGCGCAGGGTGCGGGTGGCGCTGGAGACGGCGGTGGCGCGCCGCATGGTGGCCGACGTGCCGGTGGGCGTGCTGCTGTCGGGCGGGGTGGATTCGAGCCTGATCGTGACGCTGCTGGCACGCGCCGGGCAGCGGGACCTCAACACCTTCTCGATCGGCTTCGAGGCGGCGAACGGCGAGCAGGGCGATGAGTTCAAGTATTCGGACCTGATCGCCAGAACTTTCGGCACCCGGCACCACCAGATCCGCATTGACGGCAGCACGATGCTGGCGCATTTGCCGGCCACCATCCACGCGATGGCCGAGCCGATGGTGAGCTACGACAACATCGGCTTCTACCTGCTCTCGCGCGAGGTCTCGCAGCATGTGAAGGTGGTGCAGAGCGGCCAGGGTGCGGATGAGGTGTTCGCGGGCTACCACTGGTACCCGCCGCTGGCCGAGAGCAGCAACGCCGTGGACGACTATGCGCGCGTCTTCTTCGACCGCGACCCGGCGGAGTACCTGCGCACCGTGGCTGAGGCCTACGCTGTGCCGGGCGCGAGCCGCAATTTCGTGACGGCGCATTTTGCCCAGCCCGGCGCCGACACGCCGCTGGCTCAGGCGCTGCGCCTGGACGCGACCGTGATGCTGGTGGACGACCCGGTGAAACGCGTGGACAGCATGACCATGGCCTGGGGCCTGGAGGCACGCGTGCCCTTCCTCGACCACGAGCTGGTGGAGCTCGCCGCGCGGCTGCCGGCGCAGGACAAGCTGGGCGACGGCGGCAAGGGCATCCTCAAGGCGATTGCGCGCAGCATGTTGCCGCATGAGGTGATCGACCGGCCCAAGGGCTATTTCCCCGTCCCGATGCTGAAGTACCTGTCCGGCCCGACGCTGGACTGGGTGAAGGACGCGCTGCACAGCCCGGCGGCGCGCCAACGCGGCCTGTTCCGCCCCGAGTACATCGACCAGCTGCTGGCCGCACCGGACCAGCACATCACGCCGCTGCGCGGCTCCAAGCTGTGGCAGGTGGCCCTGCTGGAGCTGTGGCTGCAATCGCACAGCCTGTGACATGACAACAAGGAGGCACACCACCATGACCGAGACCCAGGACCGCAACCCGCTGGACCCGAACGACATGATGTCCCTGCGCCACTGGGAGAACCCGGCCGGCCACCCGGACATGCTGGCGGTGGAGAACGAGACCGTGGTGGACTGCGGCTGGGGCCGGCTGATCTTCGGCCAGACCTTTGCCGACGCGCCCACGCTGGTGGAGACCATCCGCCGCGAGCAGCCGGGCCGGCGCGACATCGCCCTGTACCTGCGCGACCCGCAGGTGGTGGTGGCGCTGGCCCCGCAGGACTTGTTCATCGACCCGTCCTACACCTACCGGCTGGCGCTGGCCACGCCGATCGAGGTGCCCGAGCACGGGCCCTGGACCATCCGCCTGGCACAGCCGCGCGACGCGGAGGCGGTGCGCCGCATCTACCAGATGCGCAAGATGGTGGCCCCGCCGCGCGCCTTCTTCACCAAGCTGGGCCAGCAGCCCGAGGTAGACCTGCTGGTGGCGGAAGACCTGGAGACCCGCGCCATCCTGGGCGTGGTGACGGGCGTGGATCATGTGCGTGCCTTCAACGACCCCGACGGTGGTGCCAGCCTGTGGGCGCTGGCGGTGGACCCGCAGGCCAGCCACCCGGGCATCGGCGAGTGCCTGAGCCGCGCGCTGGCCGGGCTGTTCCGCCAGCGCGGGCGGGCCTTCCTCGACCTCTCGGTGCTGCACGACAACACGCAGGCCATCGCGCTGTACGAGAAGCTCGGTTTTGTGCGGGTACCGGTGTATTGCGCCAAGAACAAGAACCCGATCAACGAGCCGCTGTTCCTGGGGCCGGACCCGGCCGCGGACCTGAACATCTACGCTGGCATCCTGGTGCGCGAGGCGCGCCGCCGGGGCATCAGCGTGGAGGTGCTGGACGCGGAGAACGGGTATTTCAAACTCAGTCTGGGCGGGCGCAGCATCACCTGCCGCGAATCGCTCTCGGAATTGACCAGCGCCATCGCCATGAGCCGCTGTGACGACAAGCGCCTGACGCTGCGCGTGCTGGCGGCCGCCGGCATTGCGGTGCCGGCGCAGATCGACGCCGACGACCCGCAGGCCGTGGCGGCTTTCCTGCAGCAGCACGGGCGCGTGGTGGTCAAGCCGGTGCGCGGTGAGCAGGGCCAGGGTGTGAAGGTGGACCTGGAGACGCCGGACGAGGTGAACGCCGCCATCAAGGCCGCGCGCCATTTCTGCGACCACGTGATCGTGGAGCAGATGGTGGCCGGCAGCGACCTGCGCATCGTGGTGATCGACCACCAGGTGGTGGCTGCGGCCTCGCGCCGCCCGGCTGCGGTGGTGGGCGACGGCGGCAGCACGCTGCGCACGCTGATCGAGAAGCAGAGCCGACGGCGCCAGATGGCCACCGCGGGCGAAAGCCGCATTCCCATCGACGACGAAACGCTGCGTTGCCTGCGTGGCCAGGGTTACACACTCGATTCGGTGCCCGCAGCCGGCACCACGGTGCAGGTGCGCAAGACGGCCAACCTGCACACCGGCGGCACCATCCACGACATGACGCCCATCCTGCACCCGGCGCTGCGCGAGGCGGCCGAGCGCGCCTCGCGCGTGCTGGAAATCCCGCTGGCGGGTTTCGACTTCATCGTGCGCGCGCCTGACCAGCCCGACTACGTGATCATCGAGGCCAACGAACGCCCGGGCCTGGCCAACCACGAGCCGCAACCCACTGCGGAGCGCTTCATCGACATGCTGTTCCCGCAGACGCGCGCCGAACTGCGCGACACCACCCCCAAGGCCACTGCATGACACCTGACATGGACTACCTGCAGGCGGTGCTCAACCGCCTGCTCAACACCCCCAGCCCCTCCGGCATGACCGACGCCGTGGTGCACCAGCTGTGCCATGAGCTGGACGAGCTGGGCATCGAATACGAGCTGACGCGCCGCGGCGCCATCCGCGCCCGGCTGCAGGGCAGCCGCCGCACGCCGGCGCGCGCCGTGGTCTCGCACCTGGACACGCTGGGTGCCATGGTCAAGGGCTACAAACCCGACGGGCGGCTGCGGGTGGTGCCCATCGGCTTCTGGTCTTCGCGCTTCGCCGAGGGCGCACGCGTGACCATCTATTCCGACCAGGGGGTGCTGCACCACGGTACGCTGCTGCCGTGCAAGGCCTCGGGCCACACCTTCAACCAGGAGATCGACACCCAGCCGGTGAGCTGGGACAACCTGGAGCTGCGCATCGACGCGCGCACGCACAGCGAGGCCGAGACGCGCGCGCTGGGCATCCACGTGGGCGACACCATTGCCGTGCATGCCAACCCGGTGTTCGGCCCCGAGGGTTTCATCAACGCGCGCCATCTGGACGACAAGGCCGGCGTGGCCGCGGTGCTGGCCGCGCTCAAGGCCATCCTGGACGCCGGCTGCAAGCTGCCGGTGGACTGCTTCCCGCTGTTCACCATCTCGGAGGAGATCGGCGTGGGTGCCTCGCACGTGCTGCACGGTGACGTGGCGGAGCTGATCTCCATCGACAACGGCACGGTGGCCGAGGGCCAGTACACGCATGAGTACGGCGTGACCATCTCCATGCAGGACTCCAGCGGCCCCTTCGACTGGCACCTCACACGCCGGCTGCTGGAGCTGTGCGCGGCCGAGGGCATACCCCATGCGCGCGACGTGTTCCGCTTCTACCGCAGCGACGCTGCCGCTGCGCTGGAGGCGGGCAACGACATCCGCACCGCACTGGTGTGCTTCGGGCTGGACGCCTCGCACGGGCACGAGCGCGTGCACCTGGACTCGCTGGAGGCCCTGACGCGCCTGCTGATCAGCTACATGACCAGCCCGCCGCTGTTCCAGCGCGACCGCAAGCCGCTCGGCCCGCTGGCGGACTTTCCGCCGGCCGAGGTACAGACCCCCGACTGGCAGGAAAAGCTGCCGGAGACCCCACCCGCATGAAACTGCTGCACCAGATCCTGAACAACAACTCGCTCGAAGACTGGCTCGTTGCGCTGCTGGCCGTGACGACCTGCATGGTCGTGTTCGAACTGAGCCGCCGCCTGGTGCTGCGACGCTTCCGCCGCATGGCCCGTTCGGACCACACGGTGGTGCAACTGCTGGTGGAGGTGCTGTCGGGCACGCGCGTGCTGCTCTCGGCCGCCGTGGGCGTGTACGTGGCAGTGCAGTTCCTGGAACTGCCGGCAGCGGCCGGCAAGGTGGCCGACCGCGTGTTCGTCGGGTTGCTGCTGCTGCAGGCCGGCTTCTGGGGCGCCCGCGTGCTGGAGTTCTGGCTGCGGCTGCGTTTCGCCAACGGCGAAGCGGGCGGGGACGGCGCGCGCTCCATGACGCGCTCGATGCTGGGTTTCATCGGCCGCGTGGTGCTGTGGAGCCTGGTGGCGCTGCTGATCCTGGACAACATGGGCCTGAACGTCACGGCGCTGGTGGCCAGCCTGGGCATCGGCGGGGTGGCGGTGGCACTGGCCGCGCAGAACATCCTGGGCGACCTGTTCGCCTCGCTGTCCATCGCGATCGACCAGCCCTTCGTGATCGGCGACTTCATCATCGTGGAAGATGTAACCGGCACGGTGGAGCACGTGGGCCTGAAGACCACCCGCATCCGCAGCCTCAGCGGTGAGCAGATCGTGCTGGCCAACAACGGCCTGCTCAGCAGCCGCATCCGCAACTACGGCCGCATGCAGGAGCGCCGCGCGCTCTTCACCCTCGGTGTGACCTACGACACGCCGGCCGACAAGCTCGAAGCCATCCCCGGCTTGATCCGCGCCGCCATCGAGGCGCAGCCCGGTGTGCGTTTCGACCGTTCGCATTTCAAGGGTTTCGGTGCCTTCTCGCTGGATTTCGAGACCGTCTACCACGTGCTCGACCCGGCTTTCGGCACCTACATGGACCTGCAGCAGGCCATCAACCTGCTGCTGGTACGCGCCTTCGCGGAGCGCGGCATCGAATTCGCCTTCCCCACGCAGACGCTGCACGTGGACGGCCGGCTGGCGCTGCAGGCGCAGGCCGATCTGCACCCAGCCAAAGGAAGCCGTTCGGGCTGAGCCGGTCGAAGCCGCTGCAACCCTGCGACCGCCTCAGGGCGAACGGCTGATGTCTTTGAACGCGAAGTCGTATCAGGCCGGGCGCTGCAGCCAGGCCGCCAGCGCCGCATTCACCGCCTGCGGCTGCTCCATGGTGCACATGTGGCCGCAGTGCTCGACGATAACCAGTTGCGCACGGGGAATCGCCGCGGCCATGGCTTCGTGCTGGGCCGGGCCGCTCCAGGCGTCTTCGCGGCCGGTGAGCACGAGCGTGGGGCAGGTGATGCCGGGCAGCAACGGGCCGGCGTCTGGCCGCGTGAGCAAGGCGTTGATCTGCGCGGCGTACTGCTCGGCGCTGCCGCGTGCCAGCATGTCCAGCACTTCTTCAAACAGCAGCGTATCCAGCCGGTCGCGGTGCACCATGCCGCGTGCCCACTGCTGGCCCATGGCGCGCATGCCTTGGGTACGGGCAATCTGCAGCAGTGCCATACGGCCGGCCCGCTCTTTCTCGCCCGCCTCCCCCGCCGCCAACGGGTGCGTGCCGGTGCTCAGCAAGGCCAGCCGTGCCACGCGCTGCGGCGCCAGGCGCAGCACTTCCAGCGCCACGCGGCCGCCCATGGAGTGGCCGGCCACGCTGAAACGCTCGGTCGGCGCCTCGGCCAGCACCTGCTCGGCCATGGCGGTGAGCGAGTCGCGCAAGCCCCAGGCGGGGATGACACAGTTGGCTTGCCCCTTCAAGGCAGCGACTTGCGGCGCCCAGACGGCGGCGTCGCAGTTCAGGCCCGGGAGCAGCATCAATGTGGTTGCCATGATCAGAACACCTCGGTATCGACTTCGCGGTTGCTCTGCTCGCTGTAGCGGTTGCCGACCACGGTGTGCTGGTTGATGACGGCCTCCGCCTTGGCCATGAGCTCGGGGCTGAGCTTCACGCTGGCCGCAGCCACGTTCTCGGCCAGGTGCTCCAGGCTGGTGGTGCCGAACAGCGGGATGACGTTGCTGTCCTTGTGCAGCAACCAGGCCAGCGCCAGCTGGGCCGGGGTGCAGCCGGCCTCCTGGGCTACGGCCTCGTAAGCCGGCAGCAGCTTGAGGTTGCCGGCGTAGTGAGCCGGCTCGAAGCGCGGCATGCCGTGGCGAATGTCCTTGGCGTCCAGCGCGGCCACGTCGCGCAGCTTGCCCGACAGGAAACCACGCGCCACCGGGCTGAAGGCGACGAAGCTGATGCCCAGCTCGCGGCAGGTCTGCAGCACGGCGATCTCGGGGTTGCGTGTCCAGAGCGAATACTCGGTCTGCACGGCCGCCAGCGGGTGCACGGCATGCGCTTTGCGGATGGTGGCGGCCGACACTTCGGAGAGGCCGATGCTGCGCACCAGCCCGCGCTCCACCAGGCGCGACAGCTCGCCCACGCTGTCTTCGATCGGGACCTTCTTGTCCCAGCGGTGCAGGTAGTAGAGGTCGATCACGTCGGTGCCGAGGCGGCGCAGGCTGTCTTCGCAGTTCCGGCGGATGGCCTCGGGCCGGCCGTCGATGACACGCTTGAGGCCGTCCGGGAACTGCACGCCGGCCATGCCGCCCTTGCTGGCCAGCACGATCTCGCGGCGGTAGCGCTTGAGCACGCGACCAACCAGCTCTTCGTTGACGCCGAAGCCGTACAGGGCGGCGGTGTCGAAGTGGGTGATGCCCGCGTCCAGCGCGGCCAGCAGCACGCGTTCGCCGTGCTCGGGCGCCGGCGGTACACCGTAGGCATAGCTCAGGCTCATGCAGCCGAGCGCGAGTGCCGAGACTTCGAAGGGGCCGAGTTTTCTTTGTTGCATGGTTGCTTTCCTCGTGGAACGTGAAACGGGGTCAGAGCACATCGCCTGCGGCGAGTGATCCGACCCCGTTTCACTTTGGGTCATCGCAGCATCTTACTGCGCGCTGTCTGCTCAGCCGGCGTTGAGTTGTTGTTCCAAGTTGTGCAGTACCTGGTAGCACGGCAGCACCTGCGCCACGCTGGCGTTGGGCTCGCGGCCTTCGCGGATGGCGGCGAAGAATTCGCGGTCCTGCAGCTCGATGCCGTTCATCGACACGTCCACCTTGCTCACGTCGATCTTCTCGTCCTTGCCGTTGAACAGGTCGTCATAACGGGCGATGTAGGTGGCGCTGTCGCCGATGTAGCGGAAGAAGGTGCCGAGCGGGCCGTCGTTGTTGAACGACAGGCTCAGCGTGCAGATGGCGCCGTTGGCGGCCTTGAGCTGGATGGACATGTCCATGGCGAGGCCCAGCGTCGGGTGGATCGGGCCCTGGATGGCGTTGGCCTTCACGATCGGGCTGCCGGCCTGGTAGGCGAACAGGTCCACCGTGTGGGCAGCGTGGTGCCACAGCAGGTGGTCGGTCCAGCTACGGGCCTGGCCCAACGCGTTCATGTTGGTGCGGCGGAAGAAATAGGTCTGCACGTCCATCTGCTGGATGTTGAACTCACCGGCCTGGATCTTCTTGTGCACGTACTGGTGGCTGGGGTTGAAACGGCGGGTGTGGCCGCACATGGCCACCAGGCCTTTTTGCTTCTGCAGGGCGACGACTTCCTCGCCTTCCTTGAGAACGTCGCACAGCGGAATTTCCACCTGCACGTGCTTGCCGGCTTCCAGGCAGGCCTTGGCCTGCGCGGCGTGCATCTGCGTCGGTGTGCACAGGATGACGGCGTCGACTTCCTTCAGCGCCAGGCTGTCGGCCAGATCGGTGGTGACGTGCTGGATGCCGTACTTATCGGCCACTTCCTTGGTCTTCTCCAGGTCACGGCTGATGAGGGAGACGACTTCCACATCAGGGATGTTCTTGATGCCGTCCAGGTGCTTGATGCCGAAGGCACCGGCGCCGGCCAGGGCTACTTTGATGGTCATGGTGAGGTTCCTTTCTTGCGATCCGTTCGCCTTGAGCCTGTCGAAAGGCGGGGCTTCGACAGGCTCGGGCCGAACGGTGTTATTGGTTTTCGAGGATCAAGTGCCCCACAGCGGTGTTGGAGGCGGGCACATGGTAGAAGCGGTGTGCCACCTTGGGCGCGGGGCCGGTGCCGGCCACATCGGCCATGGCGCCGCGGGCGATGAGCCACATCACGAGCTCGATGCCCTCGGAGCCGGCTTCGCGCACGTACTCGATGTGCGGCTTGTTGGCCAGCGCATCGGGGTTGGCGATCAGCTCATCGAGGAAGGCGTTGTCCCATTCCTTGTTGATCAGGCCGGCGCGCGGGCCCTGCAGCTGGTGGCTCATGCCGCCGGTGCCCCAGATCTGCACGTTGAGGTCCTTGTCAAAGCTTTCCACCGCGCGGCGGATGGCCTTGCCCAGCTCGAAGCAGCGGCGGCCGCTGGGCACCGGGTACTGAACCACGTTGACGGCGAACGGGATCACCGGGCAGGGCCACTCGAACTGGGCCTTGTCGGGCGTGCCGCACACCAGCGACATCGGCACCGTGAGGCCGTGGTCCACGTCCATCTTGTTGACGATGGTGAGGTCGAAGTCCTGTTGAATCACGCTTTGCGCGATGTGCGAAGCCAGCTCGGGGTGGCCCTTCACCACCGGCACCGGGCGATGGCCCCAGCCTTCGTCGGCCGGCTGGAACTCGGCCGCGGTACCGATGGCGAAGGTGGGGATCATCTCCAGGCTGAAGGCGGTGGCGTGGTCGTTGTAGACCAGAAAGATGACGTCGGGCTTGTTGTCCTTGAACCACTGCTTGGAGAAGTCGTAGCCCTTGAAGAGGGGCTGCCAGTAGGGTTCGGTGGTCTTGCCCAGGTCGATGGCCGCGCCGATGGCGGGCACGTGCGAGGTGTAGACGGATGCGGTGATCTTGGCCATGTCGTTTTCCTAAACAGAGGGGTCAGCGCACAATTTGCTGTGCAAATTCGTGATCTGACCCGCTTGAATCAAAGTAGCTTGCCCGTGCCATGCCCCTGCGGCTGGTTCTGCGGCTGGGCGGTACCGTTCTCGCCGGCATAACGGTTGCCCTCGGGGCTGCGGCCGCCGGCGATCATCATGTCGCGGTATTCTTCCTCGGTCATGCCGGTCATGGAGCCGGCCATCTGCTGGAAGCTCTTGCCATGCGTGGCGCCCAGCTTGGCCAGGAAGTAGATGTTGCCGCCCAGGCTGATGGCCTTGTTGAGGTCGGCGGCCAGCACGGCCTGCTTCTGCTCTTCGCTCATCGGCCACTCGTCCAGGTACTTGCGCTGGTCGGCCTTGAAGCGCTCGCGGTTCTCGGCCTTCATCAGGCTCATGCAGAACTGGTTGAGCCAGTAGCCCTTGCGGCTTTGCTCGGCGTCGAAGATGGTCGTGCCGGGCACGTCCAGATAGGGTTTTTCAAGTGACATAAATTCCTCCAATCAGTTGAGGACATCGCAGAATTGCTGCGCAACTCCGGGGCTGTCCTGCGTTTATCTGGTTTCCTCCGGCCAGTACAGGCGCATGGGATTGTCCACCAGCAGTTTTTTCTGCAGCTCGGGTGTGGGCGCGATGTGCGGGATGAAGTCCACCAGCAGGCCGTCGTCGGGCATGTGGTCCTTCAGGTTGGGGTGCGGCCAGTCGGTGCCCCAGAGCACGCGGTCGGGGAACTCCTCCACGATGTGGCGGGCGAACGGCACCACGTCGCGGTAGGCCGCCTGCTCACCGTTCAGCGCCTTCGGGCCGCTGACGGACAGACGCTCGGGACAGCTCACCTTGCTCCACACGTTCTTGTGCTCGCGCATGAACTTGACGAACAGCTCGAACTCGGGGCCGTCGATCGGCTTGCTGACGTCGGGGCGACCCATGTGGTCCACCACCACGGTGGTGGGCAGCGCGGTGAAGAAGTCCCACAGCTCGGGCAGGTCCACCGCCTCGAAGTAGATCACCACATGCCAGCCGAACTTGGCGATGCGGCCGGCAATTTCCATCAGCTCGTCCTTGGGCGTGAAGTCCACCAGGCGCTTGACGAAGTTGAAGCGCACGCCGCGCACACCGGCGTCGTGCATGGCCTGCAGCTCGGCATCGCTCACGCTGCGCTTGACGGTGGCCACCCCGCGTGCGCGGCCAGCGGAGGCCACACAGGCATCCACCATGGCGCGGTTGTCGGCGCCGTGGCAGGTGGCCTGCACGATCACGTTGCGCGCAAAGCCCAGGTGGTCACGCAGCGCGAACAGCTGCGCCTTGCTGGCGTCGCACGGGGTGTACTTGCGCTCGGGGGCATAGGGGAATTCAGCGCCGGGGCCGAAGACGTGGCAGTGCGCGTCCACGCTGCCGGCGGGCAACTGGAAGCGCGGCTTGCTCGGACCGGTGTACCAATCCAGCCAACCGGCGGTTTTCTCGAAGGGCCCAGAGGTCGGTTTGCTCATCGTGTCTCTCTTTGTTCTGTCGGTTCAGGGGAGGCGCTCAGTCGATGTACTTCAGGCCCAGCTTTTCCAGCGGCTCGCGGAACTTGTACATGTCCAGGCCCAGCACGCCGGCCGCCAGCTTGGCGCGCTTCTCGCCTTCGTTGGCTTCACGCGCCTCGGCGGCATCCGCCACCTTCTGCGCGTCGGCGGCGTTGACGACCACCACGCCGTCGTCGTCGGCCACGATGGCATCACCCGGATTGACGATCATGCCGGCGCACACCACGGGGACGTTGACCGAGCCCAGCGTGGCCTTGATGGTGCCCTTGGCGCTGATGGCCTTGCTCCAGACCGGGAAGTCCATGGCCTTGAGTTCGGCCACGTCACGGCAGCCGCCGTCAATGATCAGGCCGCGGGCGCCGCGCGCCTTGAAACTGGTGGCCAACAGGTCACCGAAGAAGCCGTCGGTGTTGGGGGCAGACAGTGCCGCCACGACGATGTCGCCGGGCTGGATCTGTTCGGCCACGACGTGCAGCATCCAGTTGTCGCCCGGGTGCAGCAGCACGGTGACGGCGGTGCCGGAGATCTTGGCGCCGGAATAGATCGGACGCATGTAGGACTGCATCAGGCCGATGCGGCCCTGCGCCTCGTGCACGGTGGCCACGCCGTACTTGGCCAGCTTCTCGGTGGCTGCGGCATCGGCGCGCACGATGTTGCGTTTGACGATGCCCAGGGGTGCGTTGATGCTCATGGTGTTGTCCTTTGGTTGAACCGTTCGCCTTGCGCTTGTCGACAGGTTTGGCTTGGACAGGCTCAGCCCGAACGGGATATGGTGAATGAGTCTGCTTACTTTCCTTGTGCCTTCAGGGCCGCATCCAGGCGCGGGAACACGCGGCGCGCGTTGCCTTCGTAGACCTTGTAGCGCTGCTCGTCGTTGAGGTTGGCCGTGGCCTGGATGTAGCGCTTGGTGTCGTCGTAGTAGGCGCCGGTCTCGGGATCGATGCCGCGCACGGCACCGATCATCTCGGAGGCGAACAGGATGTTGTCGACCGGGATCACCTTGGTCAGCAGGTCGATGCCCGGCTGGTGGTAGACGCAGGTGTCGAAGTAGATGTTCTTCAGCAGGTGGTCCTGCAGCAGCGGCTTCTTCATCTCCTGCGCCAGGCCGCGGTAACGGCCCCAGTGGTAGGGCGCCGCGCCACCGCCGTGCGGGATGATGAACTTCAGCGTCGGGAAATCCTTGAACAGGTCACCCTGGATCAGCTGCATGACGGCCGTGGTGTCGGCGTTGATGTAGTGCGCACCGGTGGTGTAGAAGCAGGCATTGCAGCTGGTCGACACATGGATCATGGCCGGGATGTCGTACTCGACCATCTTTTCGTAGATGGGATACCAGTGGCGATCGGTCAGCGGCGGGCTGGTCCAGTGGCCGCCCGACGGATCGGGATTGAGGTTGATGCCGACGTTGCCGTACTCCTTGACGCACTTCTCCAGCTCGGGAATGCAGGTCGCCGGGTCCACGCCGGGACTTTGCGGCAGCATGGCGGCCGGCACGAAGTGGTCGGGGAACAGCTGCGAGACGCGGTAGCAGAGCTCGTTGCAGATGGCGGCCCAGGTAGACGAGACATTGAAGTCGCCGATGTGGTGCGCCATGAAGCTGGCGCGCGGGCTGAAGATGGTGAGGTCGGAGCCGCGCTCGCGCATCAGGCGCAGCTGGTTGGTCTCGATCGACTCGCGCAGCTCATCGTCGCTGATCTTCAGATCCGCCACTTTGGGCATGAGGGCCGGGTCCTTGATGCCGGCAATCTGCTGGTTGCGCCAGTTCTCCAGCGCTTTCGGCGCCGTGGTGTAGTGCCCGTGGCAGTCGATGATCATGGGTTTTTTCATGAGGGTCTCCAAAGAGTTCAACTATTCGATCCGCTCGCTACCCCGCACACGAGCGTGTCTGACCGCGGAACGCCGTGGAACCGGCTTTGCCGGGCCACTGGCGTTGCCCCCTTGAGGGGGGAGGCGGCCACACGCAGTGGGCAAGCAACGGGGGTGTATTTCATGATGCCGGGTCCATGCCCTGGCGCTGTTTGGCGGCGGCGGCTTCGGGTGAGGCCATGTAGGCCAGCATGGCGCGCACGGCGTCACCCTGCTGGCTGCCGGTACAGACGCCACCCGAAAAAGTGGTGGTGATCTGGATCGCCGGCGGCAGCGGGCCGAGCACGGTGATGCCGTCGAGGTTGATGAGTTCGCTCAACTGCTGGAAGCCCAGCGCCACCTCGCCCTTGGCCACCAGGCTACCCACCGGGATGCCCGGCGGCGGGGTGACG
This sequence comes from uncultured Curvibacter sp., assembly GCA_964546615.1. Classification (GTDB taxonomy): domain Bacteria; phylum Pseudomonadota; class Gammaproteobacteria; order Burkholderiales; family Burkholderiaceae_C; genus Hylemonella. Next base: position 22,749 of record CAZJKR010000003.1, on the reverse strand, counting down.
ATGCGGCCCTTGATCTGCTCGGTGATGCCCCAGCGCTCGAACAGGCGGGCCAGTGCCACGCCACTGGGGCCGGTGGAATAGCTGACGCTGGGCGCGGCCAGCACAGCGGCGCGCACGGCGTCTTCGCTCGAGATGTCGGGCTCGGGTGCGCCGGCGCGCACCGCCACGGCCACGCCGGAGCGCACCAGATCAACCCTGGAGCCGGCCTGCACATGGCCGGAGGCGACCAGCTTGTCGATGGCATCCGACGCCAGGATGACAACGTCGAACGCTTCGCCGGCCTGTACCCGCTTGGCGGCGTCCACGCCCCCCACCGATTCAATGCGCACCGGCTGCCCGGTCTTGCGCTGGAAGCCCTCGATCAGCTCCGCCAGAACCTGACGCGTGGCCATGGACGAAATGCCTGTGATCTGTGTGCTCATGGGGCTCGGAAAAAAACGGAATACTGATCCGAATTAATGAATTTGGGTACTGATTGTCGCGAGGCCCTGGGCAGGCGCCAAGTCGGAGCGCTTACTAGCAGCTATCGCATTTCGGCATAATATTTGAAAAGGTATCCGTAAAACATGGATTTGAAACAGCTCGAATATTTCGTTCGCGTCGCCGAACTGGGCAGTTTCACGCGCGCGTCCAGCGTGCTCGACATTGCCCAGCCCGCGCTGAGCCGCCAGGTACGCCTGCTGGAGGTGGAGTTGCGGCAGAACCTGCTGCTGCGCAATGGCCGTGGCGTCACCACCACCGATGCCGGCAAGCTGCTGCTGGAGCACGGCCGCGGCATCCTGCACCAGGTGGAGCGCGCGCGCGAAGACCTGGGCCGGGTAAGCGGCGCACTGGCCGGGCGGGTGGCGGTGGGCCTGCCACCCAGCATTGCCAAGATGATGACGGTGCCGCTGACACGCGAATTCCGCAAACGCCTGCCGAATGCGGCGCTCTCCATCAGCGAGGGGCTGACCATCTCCATGCAGGAAGGCCTGCAGACCGGCCGGCTGGACATAGCGCTGCTGTACAACCCCTCGCCCAGCCCGGACCTGGACACCCTGCCCTTGCTGGACGAGGAGCTCTACCTGATCGGCCCGCGCCAAGCCCAGGGCAAGAGCGGACCGGTCGGCCTGAAAGAGGTCAGCACCCTGCCGCTGGTGATTCCGAGCCGTCCCAACGCCATCCGCATGGTGGTGGAAACCGAGATGGCGGGCATCGGCTGCAAGCCTTCCATCAGCCTGGAAATCGATGGCGTGGCCGCCATTCTCGACCTGGTGGCCGATGGCGCAGGCCACGCCATCCTGCCGCGCTATGCACTGGCGACCTCGGCCGTGCCCGAAACCTACCTGGCCCGCCCCATCGTCAAACCCCGGCTCAGCAGCAAGCTGGCGCTGGCCACGGCAGCCAGCCGCACCACCACCATGACGCAGCAGGCCATGCTGGAACTGATCCAGGAAGTGACCGCGCAAGTGTTCGGCCCTGCCGGGCCGGCGGCACAATCTGCAGCGGAACAAGCGCGCTGAGCCCGGCTTGGTGACGGGGAACAAGAAGACCATGGCAACAGACAAGCAATTCATCCTGGCCGGCGTGATGGGCTGGCCGGTGGCGCACTCGCGCTCGCCCGCCATCCACAACCACTGGATCCGCCAGTACGGCCTGAACGGCAGCTACGTGCTGCTGCCGGTGCAGCCGGATCTGATCGGCGACGCCGTGCGCGGCCTGCGCGCCCTGGGGTTTGCCGGCTGCAACATCACCATCCCGCACAAGGTGGCGGCCATGCCGCTGGTGGACCGCATCGACCCGCTGGCACAGCGCATCGGCGCCATCAACACCGTGGTGGTGGAAGCCGACGGCACCTTGAGCGGCTACAACACCGATGCCTTCGGCTACATCCAGAGCCTGCTCGACGCCCAGCCCGATTGGCGCGCCGATGCCGGCCCGGTGACCGTACTGGGGGCCGGCGGTGCGGCCCGCGCCATCCTGGTGGCGCTGGCCGAGCGCGGTGCGAAGGAAATCCGCCTGTGCAACCGCAGCCCGGACAAGGCCGCGGCGCTGGCTGCCGAGTTCGGTGCGCCGATCAAGGCCGTGCCGTGGGAGCAACGCGAGGAAGCACTGCAGGATGCGGCCCTGCTGGTCAACACCACCAGCCTGGGCATGAAGGGGCAGGACGCGCTGGAACTGTCGCTGGACCGTCTGCCGAAGCAGGCGCTGGTGTCGGACATCATCTACGTACCGCTGGAGACGCCGCTGCTGGCAGCCGCGCGCCAGCGCGGCAACCCGACGGTCAATGGTCTGGGCATGCTGCTCAACCAGGCGCGCCCGGCCTTCCAGCACTGGTTCGGCCTCATGCCGACGCTCACGCCGGAATTGCGGCGCATGGTGGAAGCCACGCTGTAAGAGCGCCCAGATCAGAAAGAAAATCGGCTCAAAGCATCGTCAGATAAGCGCAAGCAGCTACTTTTTTTGTAGCGCCTGTTGCAGCAGACGATCGGCGTAATCCTGCCACGGGGCCTCTTTGCCGAGACCGGCAAACACACCGGCACGAGACTGCTGCGCCACCCAGTCGTGCTTGTCGGCAATCGCCGCCGCCATGAAGGGCGTGAAGCCGGCTTCTGCCACGGTGTTGGCGGACTCGCGCATTTCCTCGGCCCGGCGCTTGCCGTGCTGGGCCACGCGGCTGAAGAAGTAGGCCCCCTGCTGGTGCCAGTCGATGCCGGGGAAGGTTTCGTACAGCGTGGGCATCATGTGCTCTTCCACGCCATAGGCGCGCGCCGTGGTGTAGCTCTCGATCACCAGGGCTTCCAGGCCCTTGATCATCACGCTGCGGCACATCTTGATGGCCGAGGCGACGCCGATCTGGTCGGCCACGGCCTTGGCATCCATGCCCCAACCGTTCAAGACCACGGCGAGCTCGGTCGCCTTGACACCGCCCAGCAGCATGGGCACGCGGATGCCGTAGGGCGGCACCGAAGTCATGACGCCGGCCTCGACGTAGTGACCGCCCGCGGCGTCGATCAGCGCCGCGCACTGCGCCTTGGTGCCGGGCGAGGCCGAATTCAGATCGAGGAACAGCGTGCCGGGCCGGATGCTGTGCGCCACCTCCCGGGCCACCGCCAGCGTGTTGGAGGCGGTGACGGCCGAGATGATGAGTCGGGCCTTGCCGCACAGGGCGGCCGTCGAGTCGCAGGCCTCGATGCCCCTGGCCCGGGCGTGGCCGCGCTCGGCATCGCCGGCGTCGGCATCGGCAAACTTCAGATCCCAGGCGCCAACCCAGCCGGCGCCTTTCTCCTTCAGGCCCTGGGTGAATATCTTGCCAACTTCGCCATAGCCGATCAGGCCGATATCCAGATGCATGGTGCCGCTCTCCTTTGAATGGTCGCTACGCAGGCCTACTGTCTCTCGATGCGCGCCCGTGCAATCACCTCACGCCAGCGCTTGATATCGTTGTTCAGCATGGCGGCGGCCTGCTCGGGCGTGCCAGGATGGGGGTCGAGGTTGAGGTCCTCAAGCTTCTTTTTCACGACCGGATCGTTGAGCGCGGCCACCACCTCGCGGTTCAGCCGCGCCACCACCTCACGTGGCGTCCCCGCCGGTACGGCCAGACCGTTCCAGGAGGCCGCGACGAAACCGGCAATCCCGCTCTCCTGCGCGGTGGGCACCTCGGGCAGCACGCGCGAGCGTTTGTCGCCGGTGACGGCCAACGGCTGCAGCACACGGCCCCTGATCTGCGCCAGCAAGGGGCTCAGGATGTCCAGCCCGGCATCGATCTGGCCGCCGCGCAGGGCATTGACCACCGCCGGCGTGCCATTGAAGGGCACGATCTGCACATCGATCCCGGCGGTCGCCTTGAACAGCTCGGCCGCCAGGTTCTGCGTGGTGCCGATGTTGGGCGTGCCGATGTTGAGCTTGCCCGGGTTGGCGCGGGCATGCGCCACCAGTTCCCCGAGCGTCTTGAAGCGACTGCCCTCCGGCACCACGATGACCAGATCGAAGGTGGCCAGCGGCGCGACCGGCATGAAGTCCTTCACCGTATCGAAGGGCAAGGATTTGAAGAGCGCCGCACTGACGGCTGTTCCGCTGGAGATCAGCAGCAGGGTATGGCCGTCCGGCACAGCCTTGGCGACGGTTTCGCCGGCAACGACGCCGCCGGCACCGGGCTTGTTGTCGATCACCACCGGCTGGCCCAGGGCGTCGCCCAGCTTCTGGCCGACGGCGCGTGCCGTCAGATCGGCCGCACCGCCCGGTGCGTTGGGCACCACCAGGCGCACGGGCTTGGCGGGAAACCCTTGCGCCCCGACCTGCGTGGCCAGCAGGCTGGCCAGCAGCACCCCGGCAGTCCGCCGGATCAAAATCGAAATCATGCTCTACCCCTTGTCAAAAGGGCGCACACAGCTACCCTTTTGATAGCAAGGTCAGCGTGCCACGCCCAGCAGTCGATCCAGCAGTTCCGGCTGCTCCAGCAGCGAGGCTGCCGTGCTGGCATGCACCACCGTGCCGCGGTCGAGCACGGCGGCCACGTCCGAGATGGCCAGGATGGCCTGCGGATGCTGCTCGACGATGATGGCGCTCAAGCCCTCTTCGCGCGTGATGCGGCGGATGGCGCGCAGCAGTTCCTGCACGATGATGGGCGCCAGACCTTCCAGCGGCTCGTCCAGCAGCAGCAGCTTGGGGTTGAGCACCAGCGCGCGGCCGACGGCCAGCATCTGCTGCTCGCCGCCCGAGAGCTGGGTGCCGAGGTTGGTCTTGCGCTCGGCCAGGCGCGGGAACATCTCGTAGACGCGCGCCGGCGTCCAGGCACCGGGGCGGGCTACGGCGGTCAGGTTCTCGTCGACGGTGAGCGACTTGAAGATGTTGCGCTCCTGCGGCACCCAGCCGATGCCGGCGTTGGCGCGCTCATGCAGCGGCACCTTGTGCAGGGCCACGCCGTCGAGCGTGATGGTGCCGCCGTGCTGACGCGTGGCGCCGGCCAGGGTGTTCATGAAGGTGGTCTTGCCGGTGCCGTTGCGCCCCACCGACACGTCGTGCAGCACCACGGCTTCGCCATAGCCGGCACTCAGGTTTTCGACTTTGAGCAGCTCAGCCATGGGCCAGCTCCTCGCCGTGACCGAGGTAGACCGCCTTGACCTGCGGGTCGTTGGCGATGGTGTCCGGGTCGCCCTCGGTCAGCACCGTGCCGTTGACCAGCACCGTCATGCGCTTGGCAAAACTAAATACGAGATCCATGTCATGTTCAATCAGGAGCACCGACACATCGGCCGGCAGGGCCGCCACGGTCTGCAGCAGCTCTTCGCGCTCGCCGGCGGGCACGCCAGCGACCGGTTCGTCGAGCAGCAGCACGCGCGGCTCACAGGCCAGGGCAATGGCAATCTCCAGCAGACGGCGCTTGCCGTAGGCCAGCACATTGGTCTTCTGGTTCATCACCTCGGTCAGATGAAACTGTTCGAGCAGCTGCTCGCAACGCTGGGTGACGTCCTTGTTCCGGCCCAGCGCCTGCCACCACCGGCCGCCATGGCCGATGTGCTGAGAAACGGTGAGCGCCAGGGTTTCCAGCGGCGTGAGGGTGTCGAACAGCTGGTTGATCTGGAAGGTGCGCACCATGCCGCGGCGCACGCGCTGGTGCGGCGCCAGTCGGGTGATGTCCTGGCCTTCGAGCAGGATGCGGCCTTCGGTGGGCGCCAGCACGCCGGTCAGCAGGTTGATCAGCGTGGTCTTGCCGGCGCCGTTGGGGCCGATCAGCGCATGCCGCGCGCCCTTGCGCAGATCGAGGTTGACGTTGCCGGTGGCGGTGATGCCGCCGAAGCGTTTGACCAGCCCCTGTGCAGACAGAACGATTTCAGGACTGCTCATCACTTCTTACCCCCAAACCAGGTCCAGGGACGGATCAGGCGCTCACGCCCCACCATCACCAGCACCACCAGGAACAGGCCGATCCAGAACGTCCAGTACTGCGGCGTGATGGACGAAATCCAGTCCTGCATGATCTTGAACACGATCGCACCCGTGATGCCGCCGTACAGCCAGCCGATGCCGCCGATCACCAGCAGCAACATCAGGTCCGCCGAGCGGTGGAACTCGAACACGTCGATCGAGGCGAAGCTGGTGGTCTGTGCCAGCAAGGCGCCGGCCGCACCGGCCACGCCGGCCGCGATGGTGTAGATGACCGCCAGGCGTGCCGTCACGGGAATGCCGATGGCCATGGCGCGCAGACGGTTGTCGCGCACCGCCATCAGGGTCGCGCCGAAGGGGGAGTTCACCAGACGCTTGACCAGGAAGAAGAAGACCAGCAACACGCTGAGCGAATACCAGGCCGCAGTCTGGCCCTGCAGGTCGAACTCGAAACGCCCCAGCAGCGGCCCCATGACGACCCCTTGCAGGCCGTCGGCCCCACCGGTGAAATCAAGCTTGTTGGCCAGTTCCATCATGATCAGGCCGACGCCGATGGTCACCATCAGGCGCGTCAGGTCGGAGCCGCGCATGATGGTCAGCGAGCAGACGGCCCCAAAGGCGGTGGACAGGACGATGGCAACGGCCAGGCCCGCCAGCGGGTCGGGCATGACATGCTTGGCAAACAGCGCCGCCGTGTAGGCCCCCATGCCGAAGAAGGCCGCATGGCCGAGCGACACGATGCCGGTGTAGCCCAGGATCAGGTCCAGCGAGACGGCAAACAGCGCCACGATGGCGATCTCGTTGATGATCAGGGAATGGCTGCCCAGCACAAAGGGCGTTGCCAGGGCCAGGAGCCAGAACAAGGGCTCCCACATCTTCCAGCGACGGCTGTCGTGCAGAGATTCTTGCGCGGTCATGATTACTTGCCCCCCTGGCGCACGAACAGGCCTTGCGGACGCCAGATCAGGATGACGATCATCAGGAAATAGACGATGAAGGCACCAAAACTGGGAATGAAATACTTGCCGGCCACGTCGGCGATGCCCAGCAGCAGGGCGGCCAGCAGCGGTCCGGTGATGGAGGAGGTGCCGCCAACAGCCACCACGATCAGGAAATAAACCATGTTCTTCAACGGAAAGGTCGGGTCCAGACCCATCACCTCAGCCCCCAGCGCGCCCCCCAGGCCGGCCAGACCGGAACCGACGGCAAAGGTCGAGAGAAAGACGATGTTGACGTTGATGCCCAGACCGGCGGCCACGCGCTGGTCATCCACGGAAGCGCGCAGACGGCTGCCGAAACGGGTCTTGGTCAGAATGAACTGCAATGCGATCGTCAACGCCGCACACACGGCAATGATGAACAGACGGTAGTGGCCCATGCCCAGCACCCAGGGGTCTTCACCCAGTTCGGTACGCCCCTTGAGCCACTCGGGGAGCTGGACGATCTGCTGGCTCGAGCCCATGAAGTAGTCCATGGCGGCCACCGCCATGAACGTCAGACCGATGGAGAACAGCACCTGATCGAGGTGCGGCTTCTTGTACATCGGCCGGTACAGCGTGCGCTCCAGCACCGCGCCCAGCAGTGCCATGACGGCAAAGGCCAGCGGCAGACAGATCAGGAAGGGCACGTCGTAGCGCTGCATCAGCACCACCGTGATGTAGCCGCCGCCCATGGCGAAGGCGCCGTGGGCCAGGTTGATGAAGTTCATCAGGCCCATGGTCACGGCCAGACCGACCGCCAGGATAAATAGCAGCATGCCGTAGGCGATGCCATCAAACAGAATTGTCAGCATGGACGGGTCATATCGGGTCAGGGCAAAAAAAAATCCATGGGTGTCACCGGATCGGTGACACCCATGGACCGCTCATCACTTGGTCTTGCCGGGGTCCTTGACGTCCTTGATGACGTCAAATTCGACGTTGTAGAGCTCACCGCCCTGACGCTCGACCTTGCGCAGGTAGATGTTATGCACCACGTCGCGGGTCTGCGCGTCGATGAACATCGGGCCACGCGGGCTTTCCCAGAGCTGCCCCTTCATGGCCGCCAGCAGCGCATCGCCGCCGCCCTGACCCTTGGTGGTCTTGAGCGCCTCGTAGATCACACGCATGCCGTCATAGCCGCCCACGGCCATGAAGTTCGGGCGCATGCCCTTGTTGGCTTTCTTGAAGGCTTCGACGAACTTCTTGTTGGTCGGCGACGGATGCGCAGCCGAATAGAAGTGCGCCGTCACCACGCCCAGGGCGCCGTCGCCCATGTCGTTGAGCTGGTCGTCATCGGTGATGTCGCCCGGGCCGATCAGCTTGATGCCAGCCTTGTCCATGCCGCGCTCGATGAACTGCTTCATCACGGCTGCGCCGGCGCCCGAGGGCACGAAGACAAACAGGCCGTCGGGCTTGGCATCACGCACCTTCTGCAGGAAGGGGGCGAAGTCGGGGTTGCGCATCGGCACGCGCAGGCTTTCGATCACGGTACCGCCGTTGAAGATGAAACGGTCACGGAAGAATTTCTCGGCATCGTGGCCCGGGCCGTAGTCGCTGACCAGGGTCACAACCTTCTTGATGCCGCCCTTGGCCACCGTCCAGTCAGCCATGGCGACCGAGGACTGCGCCAGCGTGAAGCTGGTGCGCACGATATAGGGCGACGCCAGGGTGATGCTGGAGGTGCCTGCCGCCATCACCACCATCGGGGTCTTGGACTGAGTAGCGATCGGCGCCGTGGCAAAGGCCGAGGGCGTGATGCCGAAACCGGCCAGCACGTTGACCTTGTCGTTCACGACCAGTTCCTGGGCCAGTCGCTTGGTGACGTCCGGCACGCTGGTGTCGTCCTTGACGATCAGCTGCACCTTCTTGCCGGCCACCATGTCGCCGTTCTGCGCCATGAAAAGCTTGGCCGCAGCCTCGATCTGGCGGCCAGTCGACGCTTGCTGCCCGGTCATGGGCAGGATCAGGCCGATCTTGAATGTAGTGTCCTGCGCCAGCACGGCGGCGGAAGACAAGGCCATGACCGCCAGGGCGGAGGCGCTGAGAAACACTCGTTTTTTCATGGGTTGGGACTCCTAATATGTGAGTTATCGCTTCACCAACCTGTCCAGGCCCGCAGGTCAAACAGGGGGAAGGCGCATTACTGTCGCCGCAAATCAGATCATTCGCAAGTCCAATTTCAGACTGATTGATATAACAATTTGCGATATCCAGCACCGTAGGCTACGGAGCCTGCATTCTACGACCCAGGGCACGTCGGGGGGGTCAATAGCGCAAGCGCCCGTCGCTGCCGATGACGGCGATGTCAATGAAGCGACTGCCCGCATTGCCCTTGGAAAAATCGACCCGGTAACCGTCCAGGTCGAGTTCACCCATGGACTGCAGGGCCTTGGCCAGCGCTTCCGGCCTGACCTCACGGGCACGACGCAGCGCCTCGCCGACGATCCGTGCCGACAGGTAACCCTCCAGCTGGAACGGGGTGTACTCCTGCTGGTCCGGGAAACTGGCCTTCATCGCCGCCTGAAAATCCCGCAGCAGCGCCCGGGTCTTGCCATTGGGGTTGGGGAAGGTCTGGGCAATGCCTACCCCGCGCGCGGCCTGCGGGCCGGCGACCTTGACGATCAGGCCTGGCGGCACATAGGACAGCACGAAGATCGACTGCGACACCCCCGCCTTGCGCAACTGCGCCACGCCGTCGGCCATGAAGCGCGGCGCCCCCAGCACCAGCACCCCCTGGGCATTGAGCCCGACCACCTGCTGGGCCGCCGCGGCAAGGGCGGCCACATCCGCGGTGGACTGGACGCCCTTGATCTCCAGCCCCTTGAGCCGCTCGACCTCGTCGATCGCCACCTTCATGCCGGAGGTACCGATCGGGATGTCCTGGTGCAGTACCGCCAGGCGGGTGATGCCCAGGGTACGGGCATGCCCTACCATCTTCTCGATCTGCTGCCGGTCGCCCGCCCGCACATGAAACAAGCGCGGATGACCGGGATCGCGCAAGGCCTCGGCCCCCGGGATGGCGTTCATGACGACCACGTCCGCCTTGTCCAGCAGCTTGTCGTCGAGCATGCGCTTGATGGCCGCCGAACCGATGGGTGAAAGCAAGGCCACCGGTTTGCGCTCCATGGCTTGTGCAAACCGGGCCACGAAATCATCGGCGCTGTAGCGGTCATCGAGTTCGAACAAGGACAGCTTGCGCCCCTGGATGCCGCCGCTGCGGTTGACCTGGGCAATATAGGCCTTGATGCCCTGATTGACTTCCACCGCGTCCGGAACCGGAATCACGGTAAAGGGCCCCACCTGACCGAGCACGATCTCCTGCGCCAGGACAATGCCCGGCATGGCGCACAGCACAGCAGCCCCCACGGCCCGCTGCAACCACACCGCCGACCTGACTCGCCATTGTTCAAACATCCCAATCCCTCCCAAGCTTTGGACAGTCACCGCCTTGCTGCAGGCCCGGTGCCGATTGTGAGCGTATTGCGCACGCACAGCCAGACCCGGCAGGCACAGCATGATATGCCGGCTGGCAATAGCTCGGGCTCGATCCGCACCCTGAATGTCGTACTATCATCGGCGGTTTGCGAACCTCCCCCAGCGACCTCTTGGAGACACCCACCATGACACTACGTACCACGCCCCCGTTTCGCGCCGACCACGTCGGCAGCTTCCTGCGCCCCAAGTTCCTGCTGGATGCGCGTGAACAGAAAGCCAAGGGCGAAATCACGGCCGAGCAGCTGCGCGCCGTGGAAGACAAGGCGATCACCGAAATCGTGAAATTCCAGGAAGACGTCGGCCTGCAGAGCATCACCGACGGCGAATTCCGCCGTACCTATTTCCATGTCGACTTCCTGGAACAGCTCGGCGGCGTGAAGACCGATGTGCCGGTGACCATCGTCAAGCCCGACGGCACCCAGGAGCTGGCGCCGCCCGTCATGCGTGTGATCGACAAGGTGCGCCACGTCAAGGACATTCAGCGCGCCGACTTCGAATACCTCAAGAGCCAGATCACCCCGGGACGCGGCAGCGTGGCCAAGGTCACCATCCCCTCGCCCACCATGCTGCACTTCCGCGGCGGCCGTGCCGGCATCAGCAAGGAACACTACCCCGAGCTGGACCCGGCGTTCTATGACGATGTGGCAACAGCCTACGGCGATGAACTGCGCAGCCTGGCTGCCGCCGGCTGCACCTACGTGCAGATGGATGACACCAACCTGGCCTACCTGTGCGACGAAAAGATGCGCGAAGCAGCCCGCCAGCGCGGCGACGACCCCAACGAACTGCCGCACCGCTACGCCATGTTCATCAACAAGGTGGTGGCCCAGAAGCCGGCCGGCATGACCCTGGCCATGCACCTGTGCCGCGGCAACTTCAAGAGCACGCACGCCGCCTCCGGCAACTACGAGCCGGTGGCCGAAGCCCTGCTCAAGGAAATGAACCTGGACGCCTACTTCCTCGAATACGACGACGACCGCAGCGGCGACTTCCGCCCCCTGCGCTTCCTCGCGCCGGGCAAGATCGTGGTGCTGGGCCTGGTGACCACCAAGTTCGGCGCCATGGAGTCGAAGGACGAACTCAAGCGCCGCATTGACGAGGCAGCCAAGTACGTGCCGCTGGACCAGCTGTGCCTGTCACCGCAGTGCGGCTTCTCCAGCACGGTGCACGGCAACGACATCGCCGTCGAAGCGCAGCGCGCCAAGCTGCGCCTGGTGGTGGAAACTGCCCAGGAAGTCTGGGGCACTGCTTGAGCGCCGGATCGGACTGAAACGGGAAAGGCGGCCTGCGGGCCGCCTTTTTCTTGAGCCTGACGGGTTGCCTGACCGCTTACGGCTTGCCGTGGCTTGAGCGATCGTTCACCAGCCGGAAGGCGTAATCCAGCGCGGTCTCCAGCGAAAGTTCGATGGTGTTGCGCTCCTGCTCCGTGAGGTAGAACACCAGGTCCACGTCGTGCCGCACGTAACGCGCCGGCAGGCGATTCAAAGCCACGCAGGCCACGTCGGCGAGCTGGTCCGGCGTCATGTCAGGCCAGCCGGAGGAACGCCGCATCACCTCCTCGAACACCAGGCGCTCGTAGTAGTTGTGAACCTGTTCGAAATTGCTGATCATGAAAAACTCCCGATACAGCCGGGAACCTTAGCAGGTCGGCTGCGGCATGACAAGATCGAACGCACGCCGACTCACTCCAGCCCCAGCAAGCGCACCGCATTGCCCTTGAGGATGCCGGGCATCACCTCGGGCTTGAAGCCGGCTTCCTCGAAGTCCTTCATCCAGCGCTCCGGCGTGATCAGCGGATAGTCGGAACCGAACAGGACGCGGTCCTTCAGCAGGGTATTGGCGTACTGCACCAGCTGCTTCGGAAAATACTTCGGGCTCCACCCCGACAGGTCGATCCAGACATTGGGCTTGTGCGTAGCCACGCTCAGCGCCTCGTCCTGCCAAGGGAAGCTTGGGTGCGCCATGACGATCTGCATGTCGGGGAAATCGATCGCCACGTCGTCCAGGTGCATGGGGTTGCTGTACTCCAGGCGCAGACCACCGCCGCAGCGCATGCCACTGCCGATACCGCTGTGGCCGGTGTGGAAGATGGCCGGCATCTTGTACTCGGCAATCACCTCATAGATCGGCCATGCCATCTTGTCTTGCGGGTAACAGCCCTGCACCGTGGGGTGGAACTTGAAGCCCTTGATGCCGTGTTCCTCGATCAGGCGACGCGCCTCGCGCGCCCCCATCTTGCCCTTGTGCGGATCAATGCTGGCAAAGGCCATCATCATGTCGCTGTTGGCCTTGGCCGCTTCAGCGATTTCCTCGTTCGGAATACGCCGGCGTCCGAGCTGTGATTCACTGTCGACCGTGAACATCACCAGACCGATCTTGCGCTCGCGGTAGTAGGCGATCGTCTCGGCAATGGTCGGGCGACGGCTGGAGCGGAAATACTTGTCGGCCGCGCGGTCGTACTCTTCGCCGTAGTTGTCGAACGGATTCCAGCAGCTCACCTCGGCGTGGGTGTGGATGTCGATGGCTATGAGGTTCTTGTGGTCCATGACTGTCTCCTTCAATAAGTGGGCAGGCCCTAGGGTAAACACCGAGAAAAATTCACCCCGGCGCGCTTGATATGGTTATATTTGATAACCATAATCGATTCCAGAAAGAAACGCAACCATGAGCCATCCAGACATTCATTTTGAGCGCCGCGGCGAACAGCAGGAAGTCGCTGTCATCCGCCTCACCCGTCCCGCCAAGCGTAACGCGCTCAACGACGGCCTGATTCTCGCCATTCGCAACCTGTTTGAAACCATGCCCGAAGGCGTGCGTGCCGCCGTGATTGACGGCGACGGCGAGCACTTCTGCGCCGGCCTCGATTTGAGCGAGCTGAAAGAACGCGACGCCGGCCAGGGCCTGCACCACTCACGCATGTGGCACACCGCGCTCGAATGCGTGCAGTACGGCCCGGTGCCGGTGATTGCCGCCCTGCACGGCGCTGTCGTCGGCGGTGGTCTGGAACTGGCCAGTGCCTGCCACATCCGGGTGGCGGACGAGAGCACCTTCTACGCGCTGCCGGAAGGCTCGCGCGGCATCTTCGTCGGCGGCGGCGGCGCGGTGCGCATTCCGCGCCTGATCGGGGCCGCCCGCATGACCGACATGATGCTGACCGGCCGCGTCTACAACGCGCAGGATGGCGAGAAGGTCGGTTTTGCCCAGTACCTGGTGCCGCAAGGCACGGCCTTCGACAAGGCCTTCGAACTGGCCGTGCGCGTGGCGCAGAACGCGCCACTGACCAACTATGCCCTGATCCACGCCCTGCCGCGTATCGCCGAGCAACCGGCCGACCAGGGCTTCCTGACCGAGGCCATGATGGCTGCCATCGCCCAGAGTGCACCGGAGGCCAAACAACGTGTGCGCGCCTTCCTTGAAGGCAAGGCCGCCAAAGTCAGCAAAAGCTGAGATTTCCGAACACCGCCGCAGACATGACTGTCCATTCAATGAGCGAGACCCTCTCCCCGCAAGCCCTTCCCCGCTACCGCCCGGTGCGCTTTGGCGTCACCCGCGTGCAGGTCCGCGAGGGAGCCCCCGGCGTACGCTACCTGCAGGCCGAGCTGCCGCTGGGCGCCTATGCCCGCCGCCTGACTGACTTCCTGGTGCACTGGGCCGATACCGAGCCTGAACGCACCTTCATGGCCCGCCGTGCACAGCTCGGCGACGGCCGCACCGGCGACTGGCAGCACATCAGCTATGCCCAGGCCCTGGACGGTGCGCGCCGCATCGGCCAGGCCCTGCTCGACCGGCAACTCTCGGCCGAACGACCGGTGGTCATTCTGAGTGAAAACAGCCTGGAGCATGCCCTGATGGCCTTGGGCTGCATCTACGCCGGCGTGCCCTACTGCCCGGTATCGCCGGCCTATGCCACCGTGAGCCAGGACTACGACAAGCTGCGCCACGTGCTGGACACCCTGACGCCGGGGCTGGTGTTCGCCGCCGATGGCGCCCGCTACGGCCGGGCCATTGCCGCCACCGTGGGACAGGATGTGGAAGTCGTGCTGGCCCAGGGGGCGCTGGCCGATCGCAAGAGCACCTCCTTCGAGGACTTGCGCGCCACGACGGCCACCGATGCCGTCGACGCAGCCATGCACGCCGTTCGGCCCGACACCATTTCCAAGTTCCTGTTCACCTCGGGCTCGACCAAGATGCCCAAGCCGGTGATCAATACCCACCGCATGTGGTGCGCCAACCTGCAGCAGATCACGCTGTCGCTGCCGGTGCTGGCCGAGGCGCCGCCGGTCTTCGTCGACTGGCTGCCCTGGAACCACACCTTCGGTGGCAACCACAACGTGGGTCTGACGCTGCAGCACGGCGGCACGCTCTACATCGACGACGGCAAGCCCACCACGGCGCTGATCGGCGAGACGCTGCGCAACCTGCGCGAGGTCGCCCCGACGCTGTACTTCAATGTACCCACCGGCTTCGAAATGATCGCCCTGGCCATGAAGAGCGACGCCGAACTGCGGCGCAAGCTGCTGTCGCGGGTGCGCATGTTCTTCTATTCCGGCGCCGGACTGGCGCAGCCGATCTGGGACAGCCTGCACCAGACCGCAGAAGCCGAGGTGGGCGAGCGCATCGTCATGGCCACCGGCCTGGGCATGACCGAATCGGCGCCCTCCGCCATGTTCACCAACAGCGCCGACGTGAAGGCCGGCGACATCGGTGCGCCGGTACCGGGCATGACGCTCAAGCTGGTCGAGGTGGACGGCAAGACCGAGGTGCGCTACCGCGGCCCCAACGTGACGCCCGGCTACTGGCGCTCGGAGCAGGCCACGCGGGACGCCTTCGACGAAGAGGGCTACCTCTGCACCGGCGATGCCGTGCAGTGGATCGACCCCGACAACATCCACCGCGGCCTGCGCTTCGACGGCCGCATTGCCGAAGACTTCAAGCTCGCCACCGGCACCTTCGTCAGCGTGGGCCCAATGCGCGCCAAGGTCATCGTCACCGGTGCGCCGTACGTGCAGGACGTGGTGCTGACCGGTCTGAACATGAAGGAAGTCGGCGCACTGATCTTCCCCTCGCCGGCCTGCCGCGAGGTCAGCGGCCTGGGGCCGAATGCCTCCTGGTCCGAGGTGCTGGCCAGCGAGCCGGTGCGCAGCCGCATGCAGGCGGTGATCGACCAGCTGGCGCGCGAAGCCACCGGCAGCGCCAACCGCATCGCACGCGCCCTGCTGCTGGCCGAACCGCCGTCCATCGACAAGGGTGAAGTCACCGACAAGGGCTCGATCAACCAGCGTGCCGTGCTCAAGCACCGCGACGCCCTGGTGCAGGCCCTGCACGACGGCAGCGCCCCCGGCATCATCCTGCCCCAAGCCTGAAGGAACGCCATGAAGATTGAAGGACAAGCAGCACTGGTCACCGGCGGCGCCTCCGGCCTGGGCGAGGCCACGGCACGCGAACTGGCCCGTCTCGGCGCCAAGGTGGCGGTGCTGGACGTCAATGCAGCACTGGCGGAGAAGGTGGCGTCCGAGATCGGTGGCGTGGCCTGCGTCTGCGACATCACCAGCACCGAGAGCGTGCTCGCTGCCCTGGCCAAGGCCAGCAACGCGCATGGTCCGGCGCGCATCCTGATGAACATCGCCGGCATCGGCACCGCCAAGCGCATCGTCGGCAAGGACGGCTCGCCGGCGCCGCTGGAAGACTTCGCCCGCGTCATCAATGTCAATCTGATCGGCAGCTACAACATCAGCCGCCTGTTCGCGGCCGAATGCGTCAAGCTGTCCCCGCAGGAAGACGGCGAACGCGGCGTGATGATGTTCACCGCCTCGGTGGCCGCCTTTGACGGCCAGATCGGCCAGCAGGCCTACAGTGCCTCGAAGGGTGGGCTGGTCGGCATGACCCTGCCGATGGCGCGTGATCTGGCGCAACATGGCATCCGCGTCTGCACCGTGGCACCAGGCCTCTTTGCCACGCCGCTGATGAAAGAACTGCCCGAAGCGGTGCAGCAATCGCTGGCCGCATCGATCCCTTTTCCGCCGCGACTGGGCCACCCCGAGGAGTTTGCTCAACTGGCCTGCCACATCGTCACCAACGGCCACCTCAACGGTGAGGTGATCCGGATCGATGGTGCCTTGCGCATGGCCCCGCGCTGATTTGTTCCCCGTTCCCTTCTCAACCACCACTAAAAGGAGACCTCCATGACCACACGTCGTCACTTCGTTCAAGCCGCCGCCGGCGCTGCCGCGCTGGGCGCGCTCAGCCCGTTCTCGGCCTTCGCCCAGGCCATTGAGCAGGTCAAGATCCTCTACGGCTTTCCGGCCGGCAGCTCGGGCGACAGCGTGGCCCGCCGCGTCGGCGAAAAGCTGGCCGGCTCGGCCTACACCAAGAATGCCGCCGTGGTGGAGAACAAACCGGGTGCCGGCGGCCGCATCGCCCTGGAACAGCTCAAGACCGCGCCGGCCGACGGCTCGGTGCTGGCGCTGGCACCGGTGTCGGGTATCGCCAACTACCCCTACATCTACAGCAAGATGAATTACACCGCGCAGGACTTCGCTCCCGTCTCCATCGGAGCCGTCATGCTGCACGGCTTGGCCGTCGGTCCGCTGGTGCCGGCCAGCGTGAAGACCGTCAAGGACTTCCTGGAATGGGCCAAGGCCAATCCGAAGGACGCCAGCTACGGCTCGCCCGGCGCCGGCTCGACACCGCACTTCCTGGGCGCACTGCTGGGCATCAACAGCGGCGTTGACCTCAAGCACATCCCCTACCGCGGTTCGGTGCCGGGCGTGACCGACGTGGTGGGCGGCCAGATCGCTGCCATGGTCACCCCGCACGGCGACTTCATCCCCAACGCCAAGGCCGGCAAGCTGCGCATCCTGGCCACTTCAGGTCCGAAGCGCTCGCCCTATGTGCCGGAAGTACCGACCTTTGCGGAAGCGGGTTTCCCTGAGCTGACCACCGAAGAATGGTTCGGTTTCTACGCCCCGGCCAAGACGCCGAAGAGCGTGCTGCAGGCCGCCAATGCCGCCATCAATGCGGCCTTGAAGGACAAGGCTGTGGTGGACGCCCTGACCGTGGTGGGCCTGATCCCGCGCGGCTCGACCATGGAGGAGATGGCTGCCTCGCAGGCGTCTGAATCCAAGCATTGGGGCCCGCTGATCAAGAAAATCGGCTTCACCGCCGAGTCCTGATCGCGCATGGACTACCAACCGCGTCTTGACGACATCCAGCACCTGCTGACGGCAGTGCTGGACGCCCCGGCCCAGTTGCAGGCCCTGCCCGCGTTCGCCGAGGTCGATGGCGAACTGATGCAGCAGGTGCTGGAAGAAGGCGGCAAGTTCGTCGCCAGCGAGATCGCGCCGCTGCAGCGCGTGGGCGACGAGGTCGGCTGTCGTTTCGACGCGGGGGTGGTGACCACCCCCGCTGGCTTCCAGGCCGCCTACCAGGCCTTCTGGCAAGGCGGCTGGCCAGCGTTGGCCTGTGCCCCGGAGGACGGCGGCCAGGGCCTGCCCGCCGTGCTGGAGGCGGTGCTCTACGAGATGTTGAGCGCCGCCAACCACGGCTGGACCATGGCGCCCGGCCTGCTGCACGGCGCCTACGAGTGCCTCAAGCACCATGGCAGTGAGGCGCTGAAATCGCGCTACCTGGAGAAGATCGCCAGCGGTGAATGGCTGGCCACCATGTGCCTGACCGAACCCCAGGCCGGCAGCGACCTCGGCCTGGTACGTACCAAAGCCGTGGCGCAGGCCGATGACAGCCATGCTCTGAGCGGCACCAAGATCTTCATCTCCGGCGGCGAGCACGACCTGACCGACAACATCGTGCACCTGGTGCTGGCGCGCCTGCCCGACGCACCGGCCGGCCCCAAGGGCCTGTCGCTGTTCCTGGCGCCGAAGTTCCTGCTCGACGGACGCCGCAACGGCATCCACTGCGAGCGCATCGAGGAAAAGATGGGCCTGCACGGCAGCCCGACCTGCGTCATGCGCTTCGAAGACGCCACAGGCTGGCTGGTAGGCGAACCCCACCGCGGCCTGAACGCCATGTTCGTGATGATGAACGCGGCGCGCCTGCATGTGGGCCTGCAAGGCATCGGCCTGCTGGAGGCCGCCTGGCAAAAGGCCAGCGCCTACGCGCAGGAGCGCCGGCAAATGCGCGCCCCGGGTGCCGGCGGCACCAGCCTGATTGCCGAGCATCCGGCGGTGCAGCGCATCCTGGACACCCAGCGCGCCTGGATCGATGGCGGACGCCTGCTGGCTTACCGCACGGCGATCGAACTGGATGTCGCCAAGCATCACCACGACGCGCCACGCCGTGCTGCCGCCCAGCGTTGGTGCAGCCTGGTGACCCCCATTCTGAAAGCCGCCTTCACCGACCAGGGCTTTCACGGTGCCAGTGCCTGCCTGCAGGTGTTCGGTGGGCATGGTTATGTGCGTGAATGGGGTATCGAGCAGATCGTGCGCGATGCCCGCGTGGCCATGATTTACGAAGGCACCAATGAAATCCAGGCCATCGATCTGCTGGTGCGCAAGGTCCTGCCCGACGGCGGCGCCAGCCTGATTGCCCTGTTGCAGGAACTGGCCAGCCCGTCCGAGCATGCCCCGTCCGTGCCACCCGACACCTTGCGCCGCTTCGACCTGCTCCAGACTCTGGCCTCCCAACTGGCCCAAGCCAGCGCAGGCCAGTCGGCCCTGCCCTACTGGGTCGCCGAAGACTTCCTGCGCGCCACCGCACTGGCCTTGCTGGATTGGGCCTGGAGTCGCATCGGTGCCGCCCATGGCGCCACAGACCCGCGTTGGGCGGCACCCGCCAGCGCCCTGCGGCACTGGGTCCTGCCCGAGTTCGACATGCGCCTGCAGATCATCCACGACCATCTGAAGCGGCAGGAGACGGCACCGTCGCAGGCCGGGACCGCCTGCACGGCATGAACGACAAGCGCATCACGCCAGCCGTCGAGAAGGTCGACACCCGCTATCTGGAAGGTCTGGTGGGCTACAACGCCCGCCGCGCCAGCCTGTTCATCGTCGAAGACTTTCTCAAGCACATGGCGGTCTACGACCTGCGGCCGGTGGACTTCTCGGTCCTTGCGCTCATCACCCACAATCCGGGCATCACCTCGCGCCAGCTCTGCACCACGCTCGCCATCCAGCCACCCAATCTGGTCGGCATGGTCAATGCGCTGGAAAAACGCGAACTCATCACCCGGCGCCCGCATCCGCACGATGGCCGCGCCATGGGGCTGCACCTGACGCCGACGGGCAAGAAGCTGGTCCGCCAGGCGGAACAGACCGTCGCCCGGCTGGAGGATGAGGCCACTGCCCGACTGAGTCCTGCCGAGCGCCAGACCCTGATGCAGTTGCTGCGCAAAATCTACGACTGAGCCCCGCAGCCGAGGCCAGCTTGCCCGCTGCTGTTGCATGAACGCCATCATCAGCTATGAAACTTGTAGCAGCCAAAAAACTGCGCTATAGTCGGCGCTCGCGTCGTCCGGCCCAGGTCTGCAGAACCGGGCCCGGCTCAGGGAGGCCGTTCCGGCACCCACCCACGCTATGAGGAGTGCCGTTCAATGAGTTCCAAAGAAAATGCCGCCATCGGTCAGCTGCTTGGCCTGCTCGAGTCCCGCTACGCCATCCGCGTGCTGTGGGCCCTGCGCGACGGCCATGCCCAGACTTTCCGGTTGCTGCAGGACAGCGTGGGCGGCATCACGCCTAACACATTGAACACCCGCATCAAGGAATTGCGCGAGGCCGGCCTGCTCAACCATGGCAGCGACGGCTATCTGCTCACCACCACCGGCGCCGATCTGCTCAAGCGTCTGGGCGATCTGCAGGCCTTCGCCAGCAAGTGGGCCGCCAGCCAGGCCAAGAAGACACGCTGATCGCGTCGCCGGCCCTCGGGGGCTGCTGGCATAATTTGCGGTTTTCTGGTTGTTGCGCCTTTTCCATCAGGCGCCGCCAGCTATCAAATCAATAGCAAAAAGGACCGCCCATGATCACCACCCCTTCCGGCCTGCAATACGAAGACACCACCGTCGGCACCGGCGCTGAGGCCACCCGCGGCCAGGACGTGACCGTCCACTACACCGGCTGGCTCTACAGCAATGGCGTGCAGGGCGCCAAGTTCGATTCCAGCAAGGACCGCAACGATCCGTTCCAGTTTTCCCTCGGCGCCGGCATGGTGATCCGTGGTTGGGACGAAGGCGTGGCCGGCATGAAGATCGGCGGCACCCGCACCCTCATCATCCCGGCCGAACTCGGCTACGGCGCCCGCGGCGCCGGTGGCGTGATCCCGCCCAACGCCACGCTCAAGTTCGAAGTCGAACTGCTCGGCCTCTCGGGCTGAGCCCTCCGGGCCGTGGCGTCGCGGCCGCCCGGCTGGCTGGCCGCCCTTGAAATGGCGTCAACCGGCCTCATGTCTGCGCCTGAACTTCGTTTTCCGATCCAACCGCATGTCTGACACCAATCCCACTCCCTCCCAAGCCGGAGAACCCAGCGGCGAGGACATCGTCGCCGCCCATGAAGCCGACCTGCTGAGCCAGACCCAGGCCGAGCTGGCCGAACTCAAGGCCAAGAGCGCCGAGCTGGCCGATCAGTTTCTGCGCGCCAAGGCCGAGGCCGAAAACGCCCGCCGTCGTGCCGAGGAAGAAATCGCCAAGAGCCGCAAGTTCGCCGTGGAAGGCTTCGCCGACAGCCTGCTGCCGGTGGCTGACAGCCTGGAAGCGGGTCTGGCGATCAAGGACGCCACCCCTGAACAGATCCGCGAAGGCGCCGAGGCCACCCTGCGCCAGTTGATCGCCGCGCTGGAGCGCAACAAGGTGATCGCCATCAACCCGGCCGCCGGCGCCAAGTTCGACCCGCACCAGCACCAGGCCATCAGCGTCGTGCCAGCCGACCAGGAGGCCAATACCGTGGTCAGCGTGCTGCAAAAGGGCTACACCATCGCCGAGCGTGTGCTGCGCCCCGCTCTGGTGACCGTGGCCGCACCGAAATAACGTTGCAGGCCTTGAAAGTCCCGGACTTATCCACACCTAGAACGCATCCGAATTTTCAGAAATCGCAGGAGTAACACATGGGCAAAATCATCGGCATCGACCTCGGCACCACCAACAGCTGCGTGTCGATCATGGAAGGCAACACCACCAAGGTGATCGAGAACTCGGAAGGTGCACGCACCACCCCGTCCATCGTCGCCTATCAGGAAGACGGTGAGGTGCTGGTCGGCGCCTCGGCCAAGCGCCAGGCCGTCACCAACCCCAAGAACACGCTGTACGCCATCAAGCGACTGATCGGCCGCAAGTTCACCGAAAAGGAAGTGCAGAAGGACATCGACCTGATGCCCTACAGCATCGTGGCGGCCGACAACGGCGACGCCTGGGTGGAAGTGCGCGGCAAGAAGATCTCGGCCCAGCAGGTCAGTGCCGACATCCTGCGCAAGATGAAAAAGACCGCCGAGGACTACCTGGGCGAGACCGTGACCGAGGCCGTCATCACGGTGCCGGCCTACTTCAACGACGCCCAGCGCCAGGCCACCAAGGACGCCGGCCGCATTGCCGGCCTGGAAGTCAAGCGCATCATCAACGAGCCCACCGCGGCAGCGCTGGCCTTCGGCCTGGACAAGACCGAGAAGGGCGACCGCAAGATCGCCGTCTATGACCTCGGCGGCGGCACCTTCGACGTCTCCATCATCGAGATCGCCGACGTCGACGGCGAGAAGCAGTTCGAGGTGCTGTCCACCAACGGCGACACCTTCCTTGGTGGCGAAGATTTCGACCAGCGCATCATCGATTTCATCATCGGCGAGTTCAAGAAGGAACAGGGCGTGGACCTGTCCAAGGACGTACTGGCACTGCAACGCCTGAAGGAGGCCGCCGAGAAAGCCAAGATCGAACTCTCCAGCTCTTCGGCCACCGACATCAATCTGCCGTACATCACGGCCGACGCCTCGGGCCCGAAACACCTGAACATCAAGCTGACCCGCGCCAAGCTGGAAAGCCTGGTGGAAGAGCTGATCGAGCGCACCATCGCCCCCTGCCGTACCGCCATCAAGGATGCCGGCGTCTCGGTCAGCGACATCGATGATGTGATCCTGGTCGGTGGCATGACCCGCATGCCCAAGGTGCAGGAGAAAGTCAAAGAATTCTTCGGCAAGGAGCCGCGCAAGGACGTGAACCCGGACGAAGCCGTGGCCGTGGGTGCCGCCATCCAGGGCCAGGTTCTGAGCGGTGACCGCAAGGACGTGCTGCTGCTGGACGTGACCCCGCTGTCGCTCGGTATCGAAACCCTGGGCGGTGTCATGACCAAGATGATCGCCAAGAACACCACCATCCCGACCAAGTTCGCGCAGACCTTCTCGACCGCCGAAGACAACCAGCCGGCCGTGACCATCAAGGTGTTCCAGGGTGAGCGAGAGATCGCCGCCGGCAACAAGCTGC
>CAZJKR010000002.1:35742-40124 GCA_964546615.1 uncultured Curvibacter sp. | reverse complement strand
TGCACCGCCGCGCGGAACACCATGCGGCCGATGCGGCCAAAACCGTTGATACCTAGTTTGATCGTCACACTTGTCTCCTCATATTTTTTCAATAAAAACGGGTCTTTGCCCTTTTATTCATTGCGCCAGCAGCTATCAATTCAATAGCATAGAAAAGTCGCTTATCACCCGGTCCGGCCCGCAGGCCTCGATCGGCTGGCCCATGTTGTAGCCATAGGGCAAGGCCCAGACCGGCACGCCGGCATTGCGCGCGGTGGCCACGTCGATGGAAGAGTCGCCGACGAACAACGCGCGCTCGGGCCGCACATCGAACTGCGCCAGGCAGCTGTGGATGCCGGCGGGATCGGGTTTCTTGGTCGGCAGGCTGTCACCGCTGACCACACGGTCAAACAACGGCACCAGGTCATGCGCCGCCAGCACGGTCTGGGTGTAGCGCCCTTCCTTGTTGGTCACCACCGCCAGCCGCACGCCCTGCAGGCGCAACTGCTGCAGCGCCTCGCGCACCTGCGGGTAGAGGTGGCTGCGCGTGCCGCAGCGGCGCTGGTAATGGCGGTCGAACTCGGCCGCGATCACCGGCAGCGTATCGGATATGCGAATCGCATCGACAGGCAGCTTGCGTACAAAAGCCAGCGCCTGGATCAGCAGCTCACGCGTGCCGTGACCGATCCACTGGTCCACCTGCGTCTGCGTCACTTCAGGCAGGCCGAAATGTTTCAGCGTGTCGTTGACCGCGTCGCAGATTTCGGGCGCGGTCTCGATCAGCGTGCCGTCGAGGTCGAACATGACCAGCTCAAAAGGGGGTGGTGGAATGTTGCTCATGGGATGCGGGTATCAGGTGGAAAAACGGCACGGATCAGACGGACGCCGCCGCACGCGGACGCACCAGTTCGCGCACCGCCTGCGCCACGGCCTCGGCCGTGATGCCGAAATACGCATACAGGTCCTTGGCCGGCGCCGACTCGCCGAAGCTGGCGATGCCGACCACCCGCCCGGTGCGGCCGACATACTTGCGCCAGAAGTCCGGGTGCGCCGCCTCCACCGCTACCGCCGGCAGCGCCAGCGGCAGCACGGCATCCTGGTAGGCCTGCGGCTGCCGGTCGAACACACTGGTGCAGGGCATGGACACCACCCGCGTGGCAATGCCCTCCTGGGCCAGCATCGCGTGCGCCTGCATGGCCAGCATGGTTTCGGAACCGGTGGCGAGAATCACGGCCCGCGGGCTGTCCTGCTCCGCCAGGATGTAGCCACCGCGGCGGATGTGCGCGGCCAGCTCGGCCCGGTCCGCCAGGCGCGGCAGGTTCTGCCGCGACAGCGCCAGCGCGCTGGGGCCGTCACGCCGCTCGATGGCGCAGGCCCAGGCCACCGCCGTCTCCAGGCCGTCGGCCGGACGCCAGACGTCCAGATGGGGGATGAGGCGCAGCGAGGGCACATGCTCGACCGACTGGTGCGTGGGACCGTCTTCGCCCAGGCCGATGGAGTCGTGCGTGAAGACATGGATCACACGCTGTTTCATCAGCGCCGCCATGCGGATGGCGTTGCGCGAGTAGTCGCTGAAAGTCAGGAAGGTGCCGCCATAGGGGATGAAACCGCCGTGCAAGGCCAGGCCGTTCATCATGGCGGCCATGCCGAACTCGCGCACGCCGTAAGACAGGTGGTTGCCCCAGGCATCGCGGCCAGCCTTGACGCAGCCCTTGAAGTTGGTGAGGTTGGAGCCGGTGAGATCGGCACTGCCGCCGAAGAACTCCGGCACCAGGGCGCTGAGCAGGTCCAGGGCGTTCTGGCTCGCCTTGCGGGTGGCCACGGCGTCGGCCTTGGCGGCGATGGTCTCGAACAACGCCGGCAGCTTGCGCGCGAAGTCGGGCAACAGCTCACCCGCCATACGGCGCTCGAACTCGGCGGCCTCCAGCGGGTACTGGGTGCGGTAGGCCTCGAAGCGCTCACGCCAGGCGCGCTCGACGCTGGCGCCACGCTGCTTCGCATCCCACGCGGCGGCAATGTCGGCCGGGATCTCGAAGGGCGGCGCGGTCCAGCCCAGCGCATCGCGCGTGGCGGCCACTTCAGCCGCCCCCAGGGCGGCGCCATGCACATCGTGCGTGCCGGCCTTGTTGGGCGCCCCCTGGCCGATCACGGTCTTGCAGCAGATCAGGGTGGGCTTGCCATGCGGCAGCTCGGCCTGCTTGCGGGCCTCGACCAGCGCGGCATCCACCGCTGCCGGGTTGTGACCGTCCACAGCGGGGATGACGTTCCAGCCGTAGGCGGCGAAACGTGCCGGGGTGTCGTCGGTGAACCAGCCTTCGACATGGCCGTCGATGGAGATGCCGTTGTCGTCGTAGAAGGCGATCAGCTTGGACAGGCGCAGCGTGCCAGCCAGTGAGCAGGCCTCGTGGCTGATGCCCTCCATCAGGCAGCCGTCGCCGAGGAACACATAGGTGTGGTGGTCGACGATGACATGGCTGACCTCCTCGTCCTCGCGGTTGAATTCCGCGGCGAGCAGCTTCTCGGCCAGCGCCATGCCCACGGCATTGGCGATACCCTGGCCCAGCGGGCCGGTGGTGGTCTCCACGCCCGGGGTGATGCCCACTTCCGGGTGGCCGGCGGTCTTGCTGTGCAGCTGGCGGAAGCGCTTGAGCTCGGCCATCGGCAGGTCATAGCCGGTGAGGTGCAGCAACGCATAGATCAGCATCGAGCCGTGGCCGTTGGACAGCACAAAGCGGTCGCGGTCGGGCCAGTGCGGATTGGCCGGGTTGTGCCTGAGATGCCGGTTCCACAGCACCTCGGCAATGTCGGCCATGCCCATGGGCGCGCCGGGGTGGCCGGACTTGGCCTGCTCGACGGCGTCAACGGACAACATGCGGACGGCATTGGCCATGCGGCGCGCCAGTTCAGGAGAGGGAGTGTTCATATCAGGTCAGCCACAAAGCGCAACGCTGCGCATGAAAGGATTCAACCGGGAAACGCCGTGGAACCGGCTCCGCCGGGCCACTGGCGTTGTCCCCCCGTGGGGGAAGGCGGCGCCAGCCGCCTCAGGGGGCTCTCTTCTTCCTCTCCATCATCCGCCACACAAACGGCGTGAAGATCAGCTGCATGGCCAGCTCCATCTTGCCGCCGGGCACACAGATGGTGTTGGCGCGGCTCATCCACGAGTTGTCGATCATGTTCAGCAGATAGGGAAAGTCGATGCCCTTGGGGTTGGCGAAACGGATCACCACCATGCTCTCGTCGGCCGAGGGAATGTCGCGTGCGATGAAGGGGTTGGACGTGTCCACCATCGGCACACGCTGGAAGTTCACATGGGTGTGGGCGAACTGCGGCACGATGTAGTTCACATAGTCCGGCATGCGGCGCAGGATGGTGTCGGTCACCGCCTCGGTGCTGTAACCGCGCTGGTGCTTGTCACGCCAGAGTTTCTGGATCCACTCCAGGTTGATCACCGGCACCACGCCGATGCGCAGATCGGGGTGCTGGGCGATGTTGTGCTCGGGCGTCACCACCGCGCCATGCAGGCCTTCGTAGAACAGCATGTCGGTGTCGGCGGGCAGGTCCTCCCAGGGCGTGAAGGTGCCGGGCTCCTGCTTGTAGGGCGCGGCCTCCTCCTCGTTGTGCAGGTACTTGCGCGCACGGCCGGTGCCGGACTTGGCGTAGGTGGCGAACAGCTCTTCAAGTTCACCGAACAGGTTGTTGTCGGCGCCGAAATGGCTGAAGTGCTTGTTGCCGACTTTCTCGGCCTCAGCCATGCGCACCTTCATTTCCTTGCGGTCGAAGCGGTGAAAGCTGTCGCCCTCGATGATGGCCGCCTTCACGCCCTCGCGGCGAAAGATGTTGGCGAAGGTGCGCGTCACGGTGGACGTGCCGGCCCCGGATGAACCGGTGATGGCAATGATGGGATGACGTTCAGACACAAAGGTCTCCTGGAGCTAAAAAATTCTTGTGATGCGGCCCGAGTGCCAGAAGCCCCGTCTTCCCGCGGGACACCGCGGAACCGGCTTTGCCGGGCCGCTGGTGTCGTCCCCCCTTGGGGGCTGAGGCCTGCGGCTCCAAGCCTGCCTGCGCAGGCTTGGACAGGCCGAAGAGCCACAGACTCCGGC
Organism: uncultured Curvibacter sp.; assembly: GCA_964546615.1. Taxonomy (GTDB): domain Bacteria; phylum Pseudomonadota; class Gammaproteobacteria; order Burkholderiales; family Burkholderiaceae_C; genus Hylemonella. The sequence goes on along the minus strand of CAZJKR010000002.1, from coordinate 36,039 downwards.
TGTCGGCACGGAGGACCCGCAGGGCACTCAGGGGGGACTTCCTACTCATCGGGTCATACTCTGAACAAACCGCGTTCTGCAAACAAGGGGCTGTCATCCGCGACCTTGGCCGGCTCGGCGTGGTAACGCTCGATGCGCTCCACCTCGTTCTTCGAGCCGAATACCAGGCCGATGCGCTGATGCAGCGCGGTCGGCTGGACGCCGAGCACGGGCTGACGCCCGGTGCTGGCACGACCACCGGCCTGCTCCATGATGAAACCCACCGGATTGGCCTCGTACAGCAGGCGCAGGCGACCC
>CAZJKR010000002.1:31194-35732 GCA_964546615.1 uncultured Curvibacter sp. | reverse complement strand
CCGGTTTGCCCGGGTCCTTGGTGTCCTTGGGGTACATGAAGATGCCGCCGCGCATCAGGATGCGGTGCGCCTCGGCCACCATGGACGCGATCCAGCGCATGTTGAAGTCCTTGGCCCTGGGGCCGGTCTTGCCCGCCAGGCACTCGTCCACGTAGCGCTTGATCGGGGCTTCCCAGAAGCGGCTGTTGGAGGCGTTGATGGCGAATTCCTGCGTGTCGGCCGGGATCTGCATCTTCGGGTGCGTCAGGATGAACTCGCCCAGATTCGGGTCGAGCGTGAAGCCGTTGACCCCGGCGCCGACGGTGAGCACCAGCATGGTGGTGGGGCCGTACAAGGCATACCCGGCCGCCACCTGCTCGGTGCCCGGCTGAAGGAAGTCGGCCTCGGTGACATCGCGCCCGGAGGCCACCACGTCCGCCGGCGACCGCAGAATGGAAAAGATGCTGCCCACCGAGACATTGACATCGATGTTGCTGGAGCCGTCGAGCGGATCGAACACCAGCAGGTACTTGCCGCGCGGGTTCGACGCCGGAATCTGGCAGGGCTGCTCCATCTCCTCCGAGGCCAGCCCCGCCAGATGGCCACCCCACTCGTTGAGACGGATGAACACATTGTTGCTGTGCACATCGAGTTTCTTCTGCGTCTCGCCCTGCACGTTGATGCTGCCGCCGGCAGCCTCTTCATGGTTGCCCAGCATGCCGCCGAGTTCGCCGCAGGCGACGGCGCGGGCGATGACCTTGCAGGCCATGGCCACGTCGAGCAGCAGCGCGTTGAAATCGCCACTGGCGGCAGGAAACCGACGTCGCTCCTCGATCAGGAACTGGGTCAGCGTGGAGCGTTTGGACATGGGCATGGTCAGCGCCTTTTCACTTGTTCATGGACGAAAGGCACCATCACTGCTCCCCGGCCAGCAGACGTTCGCCGGCCCAGTGGGCCTGATGCCAGCCCTGCAGGTCGGCCAGACGGGTCTGGCCCAGGTCCGGCAGCACATGCAGTGCCCGGCCGAAGTCATGATGCCGGGTGTACTGCGTCGGCGTGATGATGGTGGCCAGCCCCGCCAGCGTGGCCGCCTTCAGGCCATTGCCGGAATCCTCGAACGCCAGGCAATCCTGCGCATCCAGCTTGAGGGCTTCGAGCATCTGCAGATAGACCTGCGGATGCGGCTTCTTGATCGGGGCGCTTGAGGCGTCGCCGATGGCCGAGAAGCTGTGCCGCCAGCCCGGCCCCATGGCCTGACGCAGCAGCGCCGAGATGTTGACCGGCGAGGTGGTGGTGGCGATGGCCAGCTGCAGCCCCGCCGCCAGGGCCTCGTCGATCAGTGCCAGCACTCCGGGACGCAGGGTCACGCTGCCGCTGTTGACGGCCGCCTCGTAATGGGCGGTCTTGAGTTCATGGATGCGGGCGATCGTGTCCTGCACCGCATGCCCGTTCAGGTCCTTGACGTCCGGGTTGACCTGCCGCCAGTAGTGCAGCAGGCGCTCCTTGCCACCGGAAATATCCAGCAGTTCGGTGTAGAGCGCTTCGTCCCAGTGCCAGCCCAGGCCCATTTCCTCGAAAGCCTGATTGAAGGCCGCGCGATGCGCGCTCTCGGTGTCGGCCAGCGTGCCGTCCACATCAAAGATCAGTGCGCGCAACATAAGGTTCTCCTCATAGACTGGGGTTGGGAGTTACCATCCATATAAGCGATGGCGAAATTACTGTAACCCCGCCGACACATAATCTCAAATCACATTTGATAAACTAATCATCAGTTTTATCTGATTAGAATGCTGCCATGCGCAATTACACCCTCAAACAACTGCAGACCTTCATCGAGGTCGCGCGCGAGAAGTCGGTCTCCAAGGCCGCCGAGCGCCTGTTCGTCACGCAGCCGGCCGTCTCGATGCAGATCCGTCAGCTGGAGGAAGCCTTCGGCCTGTCGCTGATCGAGCCGGTGGGGCGCAACATCCAGCTCACCCATGCCGGGCACGAGTTCCTCACCCATGCCCTGGCCGCCATCTCCCGGCTCAAGGATCTGGAAGCGAGTATGGCCGAACATGTGGGCATGAAGAAGGGCCGCATCGACCTGGCCGTGGTCAGCACCGCCAAGTACTTCGTCCCGATGCTGCTGGTGCGCTTCTCGCAACTGCTGCCCGGTATCGAAATCAAGCTGCGCATCGACAACCGCGAGAACATCCTGGGCATGCTCTCGCGCAGCGAGATCGATCTGGTCATCATGGGCCGTGCGCCCAACACGCTGGACTGCGAAGCCACGCCCTTTGCCACCAACCCGCTGGGCATCGTCAGCGCCCCCGACCATCCGCTGGCGCGACGCAAGCGCCTGTCGATCGACGCCCTCAAGGACTACGACTTCGTGGTGCGCGAACAGGGCTCGGGCACGCGCGCAGCGATGGAGCGGCTGTTTGCCCAGCACGACCTGCCGCTGAAGGTGGCCATGGAGATGCCGAGCAACGAGACCATCAAGCAGGCGGTGATGGCCGGCATGGGCCTGAGCTTCCTGTCACTGCGCACCGTGCGCCATGAGCTGGCCGGCGGCCACATCGCGCTGGTGGACATCGGCGGCATGCCCATCATGGGCAAGTGGTACGTCACCCACCTGACGCAGAAAAAGCTGTCGCCGGCAGCCCGCTCGTTCAAGGAGTTCCTCATCGAGCAGGGCGGCCCGCTGATCGACTCCTGGGCCTGAAACCCAAATACATAAGCAATTTCTAATTTTGTAAACATAAAAATTGAATATTGCTTATGACTTCGAACTCCTATAGTCACGTCCATTACCCGATGGGCTGAACGCAGGCGCGCCAGCTGGCGGGTGACACCCCTTACACAGGAGAACCCGCATGGACCAGTCCAACCGCTACGCCGACCTCAGCCTCAAGGAAGACGAACTGATCAAGGGCGGCCGCCACATCCTGGTGGCCTACAAGATGAAGCCCAAGTCGGGCTACGGCTATCTGGAAGCCGCCGCCCACTTCGCGGCCGAGTCTTCCACCGGCACCAATGTCGAGGTCAGCACCACCGACGACTTCACGCGCGGCGTGGATGCGCTGGTCTACCAGATCGACGAGGCGAAGGAGGAGATGCGCATCGCCTACCCGCTGGAGCTGTTCGACCGCAACGTGCTCGACGGCCGCATGATGATCGTCTCCTTCCTGACGCTGGCCATCGGCAACAACCAGGGCATGGGCGACATCGAGTACGCCAAGATGTACGACTTCTACGTGCCCAAGCGTGCCATCGAGTTGTTCGACGGCCCGGGCAAGGACATCAGCGACCTGTGGCGCGTGCTGGGCCGCCCGCTCAAGGACGGCGGCTACATCGCCGGCACCATCATCAAGCCCAAGCTCGGCCTGCGCCCGGAGCCGTTCGCCCGGGCGGCCTACGAGTTCTGGCTCGGTGGCGACTTCATCAAGAACGACGAGCCGCAGGGCAACCAGACCTTCGCGCCGATGAAGAAGGTGATGCCCCTGGTCTACGACGCCATGAAGCGCGCCATGGACGAGACCGGCGAGGCCAAGATCTTCTCCGCCAACATCACCGCCGACTGGCACGACGAGATGATCGCGCGCGGCGAGTACATTCTCGAAACGTTCGGCCCCGACGCCGACAAGGTCGCCTTCCTGGTGGACGGCTACGTCGGCGGCCCCGGCATGGTCACCACGGCGCGGCGTTACTTCCCCAACCAGTACCTGCACTACCACCGCGCCGGTCACGGCGCCGTGACCAGCCCGCAGTCCAAGCGCGGCTACACCGCCTACGTGCTGGCCAAGATGAGCCGCCTGCAAGGTGCCTCGGGCATCCACGTCGGCACCATGGGCTACGGCAAGATGGAGGGCGAGAAGGACGACCGCGCCATCGCCTACATCATCGAACGCGACAGCTACACCGGCCCGGCCTACCACCAGGAGTGGTATGGCATGAAGCCGACCACCCCCATCATCTCCGGTGGCATGAACGCCCTGCGCCTGCCCGGTTTCTTCGAGAACCTGGGCCACGGCAACGTGATCAACACCGCCGGCGGCGGCTCCTACGGCCACATCGACTCGCCGGCCGCCGGTGCCAAGTCGCTGCGTCAGGCCTACGAGTGCTGGAAGAGCGGCGCCGACCCGATCGCCTTCGCCCGCGAACACCCCGAATTCGCCCGTGCCTTCGCCTCCTTCCCGGGTGACGCCGACAAGCTCTACCCCGGCTGGCGCGAAAAGCTCGGCGTGCACAAGTAAACCGTCACGCCATGAGCGATGCCGCCTACCGGGTTCAGACCGAGCCCTTCTACCAGCCCCAGGGCGACGAAGTCGCCCTGTTCGAAGCAGCCTACCGGGCGCGTCTTCCGGTCATGGTCAAGGGCCCCACCGGTTGCGGCAAATCGCGCTTCGTCGAGCACATGGCCTGGCGACTGGGCCGTCCGCTCATCACCGTGGCCTGCAACGAGGACATGACGGCCTCCGACCTGGTCGGCCGCTACCTGCTCGATGCCGGTGGCACACGCTGGCTCGACGGCCCGTTGACCACGGCCGTGCGCATCGGCGCCATCTGCTACCTCG
>CAZJKR010000002.1:24940-31184 GCA_964546615.1 uncultured Curvibacter sp. | reverse complement strand
CCGGTGGTGATCCACCCGCTGACCGACCACCGCCGCCAGCTGCCGCTGGACAAGCGCGGCGAACTGGTCGAAGCCCACCCGGACTTCCAGCTGGTGATCTCCTACAACCCGGGCTACCAGAGCCTGATGAAGGATCTCAAGCAGTCGACACGCCAGCGCTTCGTCGGCTTCGACTTCGACTACCCCGAGACAGACCTGGAAGCACGCATCGTGGCACAGGAAAGCGGCCTCGACCCGGCCATGGCGGCCCGGCTGGTCCAGGTCGGTACGGCGGCGCGGCAGCTCAAGGGCCACGGCCTCGCCGAGGGCATCTCGACCCGCCTGCTGGTCTATGCCGCCACGCTGATCCAGGGCGGCGTGCAACCGGTTGCCGCCTGCCGCATGGCGCTGGTGCGACCGCTGACCGACGACGCCGACATCCGCGCCACGCTCGACCACACGATCGACGCCGTCTTTGCCTGAGACCCCGGCCATGAGCGCTCTGGCCGCAGCCCCGCAGGACACCCCGGCCAGCGACCCGCTGCAGGCCTGGCGCGCGCAGCTCGACAGCGGCTTTCCCCAGGTGGCCGAGGTGTTCGCCGACTGCATGGCCGAGGCACAGACCGTGCTCAGTCCGGCCGGCCTGCACGACTACCTGGAACAGGCGCGTTTTCTCGGCAAGATGGGGCGCGGCCCGGAGCCCTTGCTGATCTTCCTGCAGGAGTGGCCGCAGATTGCCCGTCTGCTGGGCGAAGACGCCCTCGGCGCCGTCATGGCGGCCGTGCGCGCCTTGTGGAAGTCACCCAACGGCAAAGCCATATCCCCCTTGCTGCAGACGCTGGCCGCGGTGGCGCGCCGGTTGCCGACGCCAACCCAACTGCAGCACTACCTGGACCTGACCCTGGTGCTGATGGAGCGCACGTCGGGCTCCATCCACGGCATCCACAAGACCTATGCCAGCCCCGGGCTGCCGGAATTCCTGCGCCATGCGCCGCAACTGCTGGCCCTGCTGTCCCTCGGCGGCCTGCGCAACTGGGTCGAGTACGGCATCCGCAACTACAGCCACCACCCGCAACGGCAGATCGAGTACTTCAGCCTGCAGCTGCCCGACAGCCGCGCCGTGCTGCAGCGTGAGCGCCATGGCACGCTGCTGGTCGACGCCATGCGGCCGCTGGAGCTCTACCTGCGTGCGCTGTGGAACGAACACGACCACCTGGTGCCCTACGCCACGGCCTTCAGCACGCTGCGCCAGCCCATGCCCTACTACGACGCGCTGGGCATCCGGCTGCCGGATGTCTATGACGACTGCGAGGGCATCGCCGGCATCGATCGCTACCGCGCTGCCCTGGCGCACATCGCGGCGCACCGACGCTGGAGCAGCCCCCTGATGGCCGACAACTACAGCCCGCTGCAACGCATGGCGATCGAATTCTTCGAAGACGCCCGGGTGGAGTGGCTGGCGTTGCGCCTCTACCCGGGCCTGCGCCGCCTCTTTCTTGCCCTGCACCCGCTGCCACGCGAGGGCGAATGCGACCCGGCGACCCAGGCCTGCCTGCGGCACCGCCTGGCCCTGTTCTCGCGCGCCACGCTCGACCCGGCACATGGCTACACCGACAGCACCTTGCTGGAGTTCGTACAACGCTTTCATGCCCTGCTGGCGCAGGGCGGCTCCGGCACCGCCGAGATGGCGCAGCTGGCCCTGGCCTGGGTGGCGCGCACCCGGCGCCAGAGCGACCAGCTGGCCGACACCTACTTCACCCATACCGAAATCGGCTACCGTGATGACAACCGCCACCTGTGGCGCTTCCACGAACTCAGCGACGACGAGGAAAGCTTCGAGACACCGCCGGCCGCCCGCAGCGAAGAACTGCAGGCACTACCGCCGCGCCACTACCCGGAGTGGGACTACCAGAGCCAGACATACCGGCCCGACTGGGTCAGCCTCTACGAGCGCCTGCACCCATCGGGCAACCCGGCCGAGATCGACCGGCTGCTGCTGCAGCACAGCGCGCTGGCCAGGCAGTTGCAGCGCCTGCTCGACCTGCTCAAGCCGCAGGACAAGGTGCGCGTGCGCTACCAGGAGGAAGGCAGCGAACTCGACCTCGACGTGGCCCTGCGCGCATTCATCGATTTCAAGAGCGGCCACACGCCGGATGCGCGCATCAACCTGCGCCACCGCAGCGATGGACGCAGCATCGCCGTGCTGCTGCTGCTCGACCTGTCGGAATCCCTCAACGAGCGGGTGACGGGGTCGGATCAGAGCGTGCTGCAGCTGAGCCAGCAGGCCGTCGCCCTGCTGGGCTGGGCCATCGAGCAGCTGGGCGACCGCTACGCCATTGCCGGCTTTCACTCCAACAGCCGACACGAAGTACGCTACCTGCACCTCAAGGGTTTCGACGAGCACTGGGGCGATGCCGTCAAGGCGCGTCTGGCCGCCATGCAGGCCGGCTGGTCCACCCGCATGGGTGCCGCCCTGCGGCATGCGGCCCACTACCTCACGGCACAGCCGGCCGACAAGAAGCTGATGCTGGTACTGACCGACGGGCAGCCGGCCGACGTGGATGTGAGCGATGAGCGGCTGCTGGTCGAGGATGCGCGCCAGGCGGTGCGGGAACTCGACCAGCAGGGCCTGTTCAGCTACTGCATCAGCCTGGACCCGCAGGCCGACGCTTACGTCAGCGACATCTTCGGCCGCCAGTACACCGTGGTGGACCACATCGAGCGCCTGCCCGAACAGCTGCCCCGGCTGTTCATGGCCTTGACGCGGTGAAACGAAACACCCCCAGGCTTCGCGCACTTCGTGTCGCTACGCCCTCCCCCTTGCAGGGGGCAACGCCAATGGCCCGGCAAAGCCGGTTCCACGGCGTTCCCCGATTGCGTCGCTTCATGCGCCACAGGTCGCCTGCAACACGCGAAGCGAAGCGTCCCAGGTTCAGACGACTTCCTGCAGACGTTCGGGCTCGCGCAGGTGGTAGACGCGACCGAGCTTGTCCAGCGGCTCGATCACTTCCTCACGCACCAGGCGGCTGACTTCCCGGCTCACCGTTTCCAGCTGCAGATCGAGCATGGCGCCCATGTCGTCGCGGGCAAACAGCGTGACGGTACGGCCATCGGCCGGGCTGCGCATCTTGAGGATGAAGTTGGAGACGCGCTGGCGTGCGGTGCCGAAATTGAGATCGGCCAGCCAGTCGTCGGCGTCTTTCAGCGCCTGCTGCCACTTCTGCATCAGCCGCAGGTGCAGACGCGGGCTGCTGGCGCCCAGGGTGTGGATCACGTCCAGCGGAATGCGGCACACCGCCACCTCGGTCAGGGCCACCGCCTCGCAGTCATAGCGCGAGGTGCCAAGCGCCTCCAGTCCGGCCACATCACCTGGGCGCAGCACGCGCACGATGCGCTGGCGGCCGTCGGCCGTCACCCGCACCAGCTTGATCATGCCGGTGCGCAGGGTGAAGATGCCGGCTGCCGCGCTGCCCTCGGCGTAGAGCGCCGCCCCAGGCCGGAATTCCAGATCGTCGATCGGCGCATGGATCATGCCGAAATCCTGCTCGTTGAGGTCGGCAAACAGCACCATGTCACGGATGCCGCAGTTGCGGCAATCCGACGTGCCGCGCCAGGCGGATTCTGTCTTGATCGGGATCATGGCTGCAGGGCTCGGAAAGGGTCGGAAGGGGCGAGAGAAGATACCCCATAGTGTATCGTCAGCGAAATATCCAGCACCGCGCCGGGTCTTGCCGCTGCACGGGTGGCGCGGCAGCGGAGGAGAATGCAAAACATCCTGCAAACGCTAATATCCCGACCATGAATACCAAGCGCAGAGACTTTCTTGCCTCCACCCTCGGCACCGTCGGTTTCGGACCGTGGGCTGCCGCGGCCACATTGGCCCAGGCCGGCACGGCACTGGCCCAGACCGGCAGCAGCGCCCCTTCGTCCGCCGCGACGGAAACCAAGGCGGGCCCCCTGCCCGCCCTCGGCAGTCTGCTGGCCTTGCCCGAGGTGCCCTTGCTGGACGGTTCGGTCTTTCGCCCCGCCCAGGCCGACGGCCGGGTGCTGGTGATCTACTGGTGGGCCAGCACCTGCCCGTTCTGCGCGCTGCAAAGCCCCGAAATGCAGAAGCTCTGGCTCAGCCAGCGCGACCATGGGCCGCAGGGTCTGCAGCTGCTGACGCTTTCCATCGACCGCAAACGGGAAGATGCGCTCGCCTACCTGCAGAAAAAGGGCTATACCTTCCCCACCGGTTTCGTCACGCCGGACATCCAGCGCGTCTTGCCGAAACCGAAAGGCCTGCCCATCACCGTGGTACGCGGGCGCGACGGCCGGGTGCTGCAGGCCGAAAAAGGCCAGCTGTTCCCGGAAGACGTGGCGCAGCTGGCGCGCTGGGCCTAGCAAAACAGGAACACAGGAGACTTCATGGCCGCAACCCTGGACGGCAAGCTGGTCGTCGCCATTTCCTCGCGCGCCCTGTTCGACTTCGAGGAGGAGAACAAGGTGTTCGAGCACGGTCAAGGTCCGCACAAGGACCGGGCCTACATGAAGCTGCAGCTCGACAAGCTGGAAGAACCCGCCAAGCCCGGCGTGGCGTTCTCCATGGTCAAGAAGCTGCTGGCCTTCAACGATGCGCAGGCGCAGCGCGTGGAAGTCGTCATCCTGTCGCGCAACGACCCGGTCTCGGGCATGCGGGTGTTTCGCTCGGCGCAGCACTACGGCCTGCCGATCGAGCGCGGCAGCTTCACGCGTGGGCAATCACCCTGGCGCTACCTCAAGCCGCTGCACGCCAACCTGTTCCTGTCGGCGCACCTGAGCGATGTGCGCGCTGCGCTCGATGCCGGCGTGCCGGCCGCCCAGGTCTATCCGCAGTCCGCCCTGGCCAGCGACGCCCACCCGCATGAGGTGCGTATCGCCTTCGACGGTGATGCCGTGCTGTTTTCCGATGAGGCCGAACGCGTGTTCCAGGCCCAGGGCCTGTCCGCCTTCCAGAAGCATGAGCGCGACAAGGCGCACCAGCCGCTGTTGGCCGGGCCCTTCAAGCCGCTGCTGGCCGCACTGCACCGTTTGCAGCAGGAAGGCACGCCCAGCATGCGCATCCGTACCGCGCTCGTCACGGCGCGCAGCGCCCCGGCGCATGAGCGCGCCATCCGCACGCTGATGGAGTGGAACATCGAGGTGGATGAGGCGATGTTCCTCGGCGGCCTGCCCAAAGGCGAATTCCTGCGCGAGTTCGAACCCGACTTCTTCTTCGACGACCAGACCGGCCACATCGAGTCTGCCGCCCGGCATGTCCCCTCGGGTCATGTCGCCAGCGGCATTGCCAACCCCTGACAGGCCTTCCCATGTCCCTGAGCACCAAACTGGCCGACTTCAAGGTCTTCCTGGGCCATGCCAGGGCCCTGGCCCTGCCCTACTTCCAGTCCGAGGAGAAGTGGCGTGCCCGCAGCCTGCTGGCCGCCATCATCGCGCTCAACCTCGGCTTCGTCTACACGCTGGTGCTGTTCAACGAATGGAACCGTTTCTTCTACGACGCGCTGCAGGAGAAGAACTACCCGGTATTCCTTGAGCAGCTGCTGCGCTACACCGTCTTGGCCCTCATCTACATCGTCATCGCCGTCTACCGCTTCTACCTGACGCAACAGCTGGAAATGCGCTGGCGCGCCTGGATGACACGCCACTACCTGCAGCGCTGGCTGGACAACCAGGTCTACTACCACCTCGAACTCACCCGCTATGCGGCACTGGCGCCCGACCAGTCACCCGACAACCCGGACCAGCGCATGCAGGAAGACCTCAAACTCTTCACCAGCAGCACGGTCGGCCTGAGCATGGGCCTGCTCAATGCGCTGGTCACGCTGCTGAGCTTCGTCGGCATCCTGTGGTCGCTCAGCGGCGCCTTCAGCTTCACCTGGGGCGGCACTGAATTCGTCATTCCCGGCTTCATGCTGTGGGTGGCAGTTCTCTACTGCGTCGTCGGCAGCGTGATCACCCACTATGTGGGCCGCCCGCTGATCCCGCTGAACTACCAGCAGCAGCGGCGCGAGGCCGATTTCCGCCACAACCTGGTGCGGGTGCGCGAGTACAGCGAAGCGATTGCGCTGGACCGCGGCGAGTCGGTGGAGGGCAAGCAGCTCAACCTGCGCTTCGACCATGTGCTGGCCAACTACCTGAAGCTGATCGACGCGCAAAAGCGCCTGACCATGTTCACCGCCACCTTCAGCCAGGCTTCCACGGTGTTTCCCTTCATCGTGGCAGCCCCCCGTTTTTTCAGCGGTGCCAT
>CAZJKR010000002.1:8796-24930 GCA_964546615.1 uncultured Curvibacter sp. | reverse complement strand
GGTGCAGGACTCACTCTCCTGGTTCATCGACAACTATGACGCCCTGGCCGCCTGGCGCGCCACCACCGACCGGCTGATCCACTTCGAAGCCGCCATCCAGACGGCCAGCAGGAAAGCCGAACTGAAACTCCAGCGCACCGATGGCGCCAGCGGCGCCGGTGTCTCGGCCACCGATCTGTCCCTGGACCTGCCCACCGGCAGCCGCCTGCTGGCCCACACGCAGCTGCAGGCCGCCCCAGGCGACAGCGTGCTGCTCAGCGGCCCGTCCGGCAGCGGCAAATCCACCCTGTTCCGGGCGCTGGCCGGCATCTGGCCCCTGGCCTCGGGCCGGGTCGAATTGCCGGAATCCAGCATGTTCATCCCGCAACGCCCCTACTTTCCGAACGCCCGCCTGCGCGATGCCCTGGCCTACCCCGAACCGCCCGAGCGTTACGACGACGCCACCCTGAAGCAGGCGCTGCGCGACGCGCTGCTGCCGCACCTGATCGAGCAGCTCGACACGGTGGACGCCTGGGGCCAGAAGCTGTCGGGCGGTGAACAGCAGCGTCTGGCGCTGGCGCGTGTCTTCCTGAAAAAACCGGCCTGGGTCTTCGCCGACGAGGCCACCAGCGCGCTCGACGAGGAAGCCGAGAACACCTTGTACAAACGGCTTCTGGAGCTTGTCAAATCTGGGCAAGGCGCTCTTGTTTCGATAGCACACCGGCACACGGTCGCCACTTACCACAGCCGCACCTGGCAGTTGGAAAAGCGCACCGACGAGGAAGTGGCACTGTTCCAACTCAAGCAGACCTGAGCCTGTCAAAGCACTCGGAGCCAACGGAGCGCGGCTAGGCGCAGTAACGCTCCCAGCCGCGCGCACGCAGCTCGCACGCCGGGCACATGCCGCAGCCGTAGCCCCAGGCGTGGCGGTGCATGCGGTCGCCCAGGTAGCAGGTGTGGGTGTGCTCCACGATCAGATCCACCAAGGCCTGTCCGCCCAGTGTCTCGGCCAAGCGCCAGGTGTCGGCCTTGTCGATCCACATCAGCGGCGTTTCGATCAGGAAACGTTTGTCCATGCCCAACGACAGCGCCAGCTGCATGGCCTTCATGGTGTCGTCGCGGCAGTCGGGATAGCCTGAATAGTCGGCTTCGCACACGCCGGTCACGATCACCTCCAGCCCGCGCCGGTAGGCCACGGCCGCAGCCAGCGTGAGGAACAGCAGGTTGCGCCCCGGCACGAAGGTGTTGGGCAGACCACTGGCCTCCATCTTGAAAGCCGTCTCGCGCGTCAGTGACGTTTCGCTCACATGCCCGAGCACCTCCAGATCGAGCAGGTGGTCCTCGCCCAGCCTGGGGGCCCAGTGCGGGAACTGGCGGCGAATTTCGCTCAGGACCTTGATACGGGATTCGAGTTCGATATGGTGGCGCTGGCGGTAATCGAAGGCAATGGTCTCGACGCGCTCATACGCCTTGAGGGCGTGCGCCAGACAGGTGGTGGAATCCTGACCACCGGAAAACAGGACAAGGGCCGTCTTATGCATACCCAATGTTAGGGCATGTCAACCCCGCCCCGCGCCGACCTCAATCGGGCTTGCCCGTCTTGTTGATCCTGCTGGGCGAGTAAGTCAGCACTTCCTTGGCCAGCACCCCCGGAATCGCAGACGGATCCTGGTTGCGTTGCTGGGCCATCTGCTGCAGCTGGTTGGGGTCCTGGTTCCTGGCTTGCTGGGTGTTGTAGAGCTCGACCACCTTGGCGCTGAGCATCCACAGCGTCTGGACATGCTCGATCAGCATCTGGGTAATCGGCTGCTTGGCCGGCTCTTCGACTTCCTGGGGCTTGGGTGCCGCTTCGGTCCAGCCCTTGATGCTGTCGTCGGCCCGGGCGCCGCCTTGCAGCGGATCGGACGCACTGGGCTGCTGCGTGGCCGATTCGGCCGCCGCCTTGGCCAGCAACTCGGGATTGATGTCGTTGACCACACTGGCGCTGGGGGGCGCGGCCACGGGGTTGACCGGCGCAACTGGAATGACCTTGGCTGCGGCGGGCACAACCAACTCTGCGCCAGCCGGTCGCAGATTGGAGTTTTGCTCAACAGTAGGAAATTGCATTTTGTGTACCGGCCCCGCCCGAAGACGAAGGCTTTTGTCCTATTACGTATCAGTGTTAACGGCAGATTTGGCGGGTTATTTAGGCCTATTTTCAATTTTTTGAAAAATTCCTCCACCATCTTCGGCCTGATATATGGCCATTGAGTACAAAATACGCCGCTTCAACCACAATCGGCCTGCTATGGATGCGCCCTTGCTCCCCACGCCTTGGCAAACCCTGCTCGGCCAGCAGGTGCGCGCCCTGCGGCTGGCACGCAACCTGTCGCAAAGTGAGCTGGCGCAGCAGGCCGGCGTGGCTCTGGGTGCGCTGAAGCGACTCGAAACCGGTCAGGGCGCCACGCTGCGCACCCTGACCGAAGTGACGCTGGCACTTGACCGCAGCGCATGGCTGCAAAGCCTGCACCCCCTTCCTGGCCTGAACACGCACCAAAGCAGTCCGGCGCCCCGCACACCCCAGCGGCTGCGGGCCGGCAAACCGAGAAAAGCACCTGGCGCACAAGACAAGGCCAGCCCCGCAGCTTTACCTGAACTTCATCAAACGACCGGTACACCCGACGAATGAGTCGCCCACAATCGGCCGCACTTATTCAGAATTCGAATCACCTTCATGAGGCCGCCATTGCCCGCGCAGCACCGCCCCCCTGTCGCCCTCCTTGCAGTCGCCTTGCTGCTGGCCGGCTGTGCCAACGTGCCCCGGCCCTCGGGCGAAATGCCGGCTGTGCCGGCGCCACGCGCATGGTCCACCCCGGCGGGTGAAGCGCTGGCGGGCCAGCCAGCCGCCTCGCTGGTCGCCTGGTGGAACAACTTCAACGATCCGCAACTGACCGAACTGGTCGCCGCGGCCCTGCAGGCCAACACCGACATTCGCAGCGCCCGGTTCGCCCTCCAGCAGGCCCGCGCGTTGCGCGACGTGGCAGCAGCCAACCGCATGCCTACCGTCAATGCATCGGCCTCGGCACAGGGCGCGACCACGTTCAACACCGACACCACCACCAACACCTACAAGGCCGGCTTTGATGCCAGCTGGGAGCCCGATGTCTTTGGTGCCAGGCGCAGCGCCCTGAGCGCCACCGAAGCCGATGCCGAGGCTGCTGCGGCCAACCTGGCCCATGTACGCGTCTCGATGGGCGCCGAAGTGGCCGTGACCTACATCGAACTGCGCGGACTGCAGGCACGCCTGGCGATTGCACGCAACAACCTCGCGGCCCAGGACGAAACGCGGCAGATCACCGCCTGGCGCACCCAGGCCGGCCTGGCTTCGTCGCTGGACCTGGAACAGGCCATCTCCGCGGCGGAACAGACCCGGGCCCAGATCCCCGCGCTGGAAACCAGCCTGCGGCAGAGCATGAACCAGCTGGCGGTGCTGACCGGCCAGGCCCCGGGCGTTCTGCAGCACAAACTGGCGGCCGCTGTGGCCATTCCGCAGACGGCGCAGACGCTGACCGTCGCCTTTCCGGCCGAAACCTTGCGCCAACGCCCCGATGTACGCACCGCCGAACATCGCATCAATGCCGCGCTCGCGCGTGTCGCTCAAGCCGATGCGGCACGCTACCCCAGCTTCAAACTCAGCGGCTCCCTGGGCCTGAACGCCGCCCGCCTGGAGGACTTCACCAGCGGCACCGCCCTCGTGCGCACGCTGCTGGCCAGCGTCACCGGGCCGCTGTTCGACGCCGGTGCCGCCAAGGCCCAGGTACGGGCACAGACGGCCGCACTGGAACAGGCGCGCGTGAACTACGAGGCCGCAGTGCTGAAAGCCTTGCAGGACGTCGAGAACGCCCTGGTGGCGCTGCAGGGCAACCGCGAGCGTCTCCTGCGCTTGCAGGCCGCCGCCGATGCGGCCGCCAACGCCGAGCTGCTGGCCCGCCACCGTTATGCCAGCGGACTGATCGATTTCCGTTCGGTGCTCGAAACCCAGCGCACCCTGCTGTCCACCCAGGACAGCCTGGAAAGCACCCGCGCCACCTTGAGTGCCGACCATGTGCGTCTCTACAAGGCATTGGGGGGCGGCTGGACGCCCGACAGCCCAGGCACCCAACCCTGAAACATCTGCCCAGCCCCGCTCCCAGGAATTCCGTTGCCGTCATGAAAACCTCCGACACCACCCCCTCCCGCCCCGCCTTCGATCTCAAGACCCTGCTGGGCGATGATCCAGCACGTCCCTGGTGGCGACGACCCCTGCCGTGGCTCGGGCTGTTGGCACTGCTGGTGCTGGCAGGCGGCATATACGCCTGGCAATCGGGGAGCAGCCGGCGCACTGCGCCGGTCTTTGTCACCGAGGCCGTGCGCAAGGGCGATCTCACGCTCACGGTGGCCGCCAACGGCACGCTGCAGCCGACCCGCTCGGTCAACATCGGCAGCGAGCTCTCCGGCACGGTCAAGCAGGTGCTGGTCGATGTGAACGACCGCGTCAGGAAAGGCCAGGTGCTGGTGGTGCTGGACACGGCCAAGCTGGCAGACCAGGTGGAACGCTCACGCGCTGCCCTGGCGGCCGCGCAGGCACAACTCGCGCAGAGCACGGCCACCGTCAAGGAAGCGCAGGCCAACCTGATCCGGCTGGAAGAAGTGGCACGCCTGTCCGGCGGCAAGGTGCCTTCCGCGACCGAACTCGACAGTGCTCGCGCCAACGTGGACCGCGCCCTGGCCAACGAGACCAGCGCCCGCGCCAACGTGACCCAGGCACGCGCCACCCTGTCCACCGATGAAACCAACCTCTCGAAGGCCTCGATCCGCTCCCCGATCGACGGCATGGTGCCGTCGCGTGCGGTGGAGCCGGGCAACGCGGTGGCTGCCTCGCTGCAGGCCGTGACCCTGCTCACCATCGCCGAAGACCTGCACAAGCTGCGTCTGGAGGTCAATGTGGATGAAGCCGATGTCGGCGCCGTCAAGGCGGGTCAGAAGGCCCGCTTCACCGTCAGCAGCTACCCGTCACGCCTGTACCCGGCCGAAATCACCCGCGTCGCCTACGGTTCGACCAAGACCGACAACGTCGTCACCTACGTGACCTACCTCGACGTCAACAACGACGACCTGAGCCTGCGCCCGGGCATGACCGCCGCCGCTACCATCGTCGCTACCGAGCGCAGCAACGTGCTGCTGGTGCCCAACACCGCTCTGCGTTTTGCGCCCGCCAGCACGAACGGCGCTGCGCCGGCGGCCTCCGGCAGCGGCGGCATCGTTTCCAAGCTCATGCCACGCCCACCGGGCGGCGGCACCCGCAAGACTGGCGGCAACCCGTCGGCCCAGGCAACCAAGCAGGTCTGGGTCCTGCAGGAGGGACAAGCCGTTGCGGTGGCGGTGACAACCGGCATCAGCGACGGACGCATGACCGAAGTCCAGAGCACGGCCCTG
Source organism: uncultured Curvibacter sp. (assembly GCA_964546615.1). GTDB lineage: Bacteria > Pseudomonadota > Gammaproteobacteria > Burkholderiales > Burkholderiaceae_C > Hylemonella. The sequence continues at coordinate 19,497 of CAZJKR010000002.1, read as the reverse complement.
CAGGAAGGGATGTCCGTCATCACCGACCAGCGCGCCACCGGGGCCACCCCATGAGCGAGGCGCGCGATGAGGCCGCACCGCTGATCCGTCTGCGCGGCATCACCAAGGTCTACGGCCAAGGTACCACGGCCTTCCAAGCGCTCAAGGGTGTGGACCTGGACATTACCGAGGGCGAATTCGTCGCCATCATGGGCCCCAGCGGCTCCGGCAAGTCCACCGCCATGAACATCCTGGGCTGCCTTGACACACCGACCGACGGGCAGTACCTGTTCCATGGCACACCGGTGGAATCGCTCACGCGCGACCAGCGTGCCCGTCTGCGGCGGCGCTATTTCGGTTTTGTCTTCCAGGGCTTCAACCTGCTGGCACGTACATCGGCGCAGGAGAACGTGGAACTGCCACTCATCTACCGCGGCGAACCGGCCGCCCAGCGCGCCGCCGCCGCGCGCTCGGCCCTGGCATCGGTCGGCCTCGATGGCTGGGAACACCACACGCCGGCCGAACTCTCCGGCGGACAGCAGCAACGCGTGGCGATCGCCCGCGCCATCGTCACCGAACCGGCCGTGCTGCTGGCCGACGAGCCCACCGGCAACCTCGACACGGCGCGCAGCCGCGAAATCATGGAGCTGCTCACGCGTCTGAACCAGGAGCGCGGCATCACGGTGCTGATGGTCACCCATGAAGCCGAGATGGCCGCCTATGCCAAGCGCATCGTGCGTTTTGTCGACGGCATGGTGGCCAGCGACCAACGCAATGAACGGCCCCAGGACGTCGGCACCATGACAGCGGAGGCGCACTGATGCTGCTCAATACGCTGATGCTCGCCCTGCGCTCGATCCGGCGCAACCTGCTGCGCTCTTTCCTCACCATCCTGGGCATCGTGATCGGCGTGGCCGCGGTCATCACCATGGTGACACTCGGCAACGGTGCCACGCTGGCGGTGCAGAACCAGATCTCCAGCCTGGGCTCCAACCTGCTGCAGGTGCGACCGGGGCAACGCCTGGGTCCGGGTAGCGGCTCCACCTCGGCCCCGGCGTTCAAGGAGAGCGATGCCGACGCCATCGCGTCGCAGATCGGCGGCGTGGTCGCCGTCGCCCCCGAGGCCCGCACCAGCAGCACCGTGGTCGCCAATGGCCGCAACTGGACCAGCAACATCGTCGGCAGCAGCAACGCCTGGCTCCAGACCGGCAACTGGCAGATCGGCGACGGACGCACCTTCAGCGACGACGAACTGCGTGCCGGGGCCGCGGTCTGCCTGATCGGCGCCACCGTGCAGCGCCAGCTCTACGGCAATAGCCCGCCCGTGGGCACGCAACTGCGCGTCAAACAGATGTCCTGCGAAGTGGTGGGGCTGCTGGCTTCCAAAGGCCAGGGGGCCTTCGGCAACGACCAGGACGACGTCGTGCTGCTGCCCATCAAGACCCTGCAACGCCGCGTCACCGGCAACACCCGCGTCAACACCCTGCTGGTTTCCATGCGCGACGACAGCGATGCCACCCGCGTCAAGGCCGGCATTACCCAGTTGCTGCGTGAACGGCGCAAGCTGGCCCAGGCCGAGGAAGACAACTTCAACGTGCTCGACACCAAGCAGCTGGCCGACACCCTCTCCGGCACCACCAAGGTACTCACCATGCTGCTGGGCGCCGTGGCGGCGGTGAGCCTGCTGGTGGGCGGCATCGGCATCATGAACATCATGCTGGTCAGCGTCACCGAACGCACCCGCGAGATCGGCCTGCGCCTGGCCATCGGTGCGCTGGAGCGCGAGGTGCTGCTGCAGTTCCTGATCGAAGCCGTGGTGCTGGCCGCCATGGGCGGCCTCATCGGCATCGTGCTGGCCACCGCCGCCTCGATCGGCCTGGCCCGTCTGATGGACGTGCCCTACGTCTTCAACCTCAGCGTCAACCTGATGTCCTTCGTCTTCTCCGCCGGCATCGGCGTCCTGTTCGGCTACTTCCCGGCCCGCCGCGCGGCGCGACTGGACCCGATCGACGCCCTGCGGCACGAGTAAGCCGGCCCTGGCGGGCTTACCGGCGCGCCCCCTGGCGAGCGGGACGGCGCGTGCTCGTAGAATCCGCAGCTTCCATGCTTCTGGAGAACTGCATGTTGGAGCGCTACTTCCAGCTCTCGGCCCACGGCACCACCGTCAAGACCGAGCTGCTGGCCGGCCTGACCACCTTCCTGACGATGGCCTACATCATCTTCGTCAACCCCGACATCCTGGCCGCCGCGGGCATGCCCAAAGACGCCGTGTTCGTTGCCACCTGTCTGGCTGCGGCACTGGGCTCCCTCATCATGGGCCTGTACGCCAACTACCCGATCGCGCTGGCTCCGGGCATGGGACTGAACGCCTACTTCGCCTTTACCGTGGTGCAAGGCATGGGTTTCACCTGGCAGGCCGCACTGGGCGCTGTGTTTCTCTCCGGCCTGCTGTTCATCCTGGTCAGCCTGTTCAAGCTGCGTGAAGCCATCGTCAACGCCATCCCGCGCTCGCTCAAGTTCGCCATCTCGGCCGGCATCGGCCTGTTCCTGGCCATCATCGGCCTGAAGAATGCCGGCCTCATCGCGGCCCACCCGGCCACCTTTGTCACACTGGGTGACCTGCACCAGCCCGGCCCCGTCCTGGCGGCCATCGGTTTCCTGCTCATCGTGGCGCTGGAGCAGCGCAAGGTGCCGGGCGCCATCATCATCGGCATCCTGGCCGTGACGGTGGCGGCTATCGCCCTCGGTCTGACGCCCTTCGGCGGCATCGTGGCCGCCCCGCCATCGATTGCGCCGACCTTTCTGCAGATGGACATCGGCAGTGCGCTGAACGCCGGCCTGCTGACCGTCATCCTGACCTTCTTCCTGGTGGAACTGTTCGACGCCTCCGGCACGCTGATCGGCGTGGCGCACCGCGCCGGCCTGCTGGACAAGGACGGCAAGCTGCCGCGCCTCAAGCGTGCCCTGCTGGCCGACTCCACCGCCATTGCCGCCGGCGCCGCGCTCGGCACCTCGTCCACCACGGCCTACATCGAGAGCGCCGCCGGCACCGCCGTGGGCGGCCGTACCGGCCTGACCGCCGTCACGGTCGCCGTCCTGTTTCTCGCCGCCATCGTGTTCGCCCCGCTGGCCGGCACGGTGCCGGCCTACGCCACCGCGCCGGCGCTGTGCTACGTGGCGGTGCTGATGCTGCGTGGACTCGCCGAAATCGCCTGGGACGATCTGACCGAAGCCGCCCCGGCGGTGGTCACCGCCATCACCATGCCCTTCACCTTCTCCATCGCGCACGGCATCGCCTTCGGCTTCATCGCCTACGCCGCCCTCAAGCTGCTGGCCGGCCGTGCAAAGGAACTGCCGCCGATGGTGGCGGTAATTGCGGTGGTGTTTGTGCTGAAGTTTGCGTTTCTGTAGGTTCAGTCAGGCGCCTTGTAGACCAGCACCTTGAGCGCACGCTCCGGTGACACGTCCGCAAACACCGGCGGGTTCGACACCCGCTGCACGAATGCCAGTCCGGGCGCCAGCAACTGCATCTGCTCCTGCAGGAAATCGAGCCCCAGTTCAGGCGCATTCAGGCACAGCAGCGCATGCCCGCCCGGCGCCAGCAGCTCCGGCAGGCGGCGCATGAGCCGGCCGTAGTCCTTGCCGGCCACGAAGCTGCCCTTCTGGTAACTGGGCGGATCCACGATGACGAGGTCATAGGGGCCGCCGCGCGTGATCTTGCCCCAGGACTTGAAGATGTCATGTGCCATGAAGCTGGCGCCGGACGTGATCCCGTTGAGCTGGTGGTTCCTCTGCCCGATGGCCAGCGCGCCGTGGCTCATGTCCACATTGACTACCTGCGCGGCGCCCGCCTGGCGTGCCACCACGGAAAAGGCACAGGTGTAGGCAAACAGGTTGAGCACCTTCAGCCCCGGGCGGGCCGCCACATGCGCGCGCACCCAGCGCCGGCCCTCCGCCATGTCGAGGAACAGACCATGGTTCTGGCCCTTGAGCACATGCACCAGAAAGCGCGCACCGCCTTCGGTCACCGCATGCGGCTCGGGCACGCTGCCGGCCATCAACCGCGTCTGCGTTTGTCCTTCATGGCGGCACTGGAACACCCAGGTAAGAGCCTGCCCGGGCGCCAGTTGCTGCCAGCGCGCCGCCAAAGCGGCATGGACCATGGCCAGTTCTTCGTCGGTGACCGGCTGGAAACTGGTCAGCACCCAGACCGGGGGAAAGGTGTCCAGCGACAGATGCTCACAGCCGGGATACAGACCGCCTCGGCCGTGGAACACGCGCCGGGCATCCAGCGGCATTTGCGTTGTCGCGATGGCATTCAGCAGGGCTTGCATGGGAGTCGTCATTTCTTCGGAATCAGATGTTGAAGTGCGCCACAGACCGGGAGAACCTGTGTTGAGCGGCGATCATGCTTGCCTCAGATACCCAGCAAGCTGTCAGAGCGAAAAAAAGCCGCTGCGATGCAGCGGCTTTTCATCAGCTTGGACTCCGCGGCATCAGCGAGCGATCATTCGTGCATCGACCCAGCCGCCGCCTTTCTCAGCCTGAACCTCCAAGAATCCATCCTTCTCGTCGAGGATGACCACCTCCTCATCCTTGGTCAGCTTGAATGCAATCGACTTGCCCTGTGCCGACTTGAGAACAGAGACGCCACCGATTTTGGCCCGACCGACATCACCACCCTTGACCTGATTTGCATTGGCGCCTTTGCCGGATGACGCAACAGAAAGAACAGCGTTGTCACGTGCAAGTTCCTGGTTATTTCGCACCGAGGCAACGAGCTGGTTGTAGGCGTCCAAGAACGCCATCGCGACCACTTTGCCCTCGGCCGTGTTCTCGTAGGCACCCAAACCAAGCCCGCCACCGGCCGCGCCTAGCGCGCCGCCAATACCAAAATCGGTCGCCTCAGACGAACCCGTTGCAGCAGCCACCTGCAAGCTGCTACGCGTATCCGCCATCGTCAGCGTCACTTGGGCTGACTTGAACTTGATTGCCCCACCGACAACGGCGCCAATCGGCCCCAAGAACCCGCCCAAAAGGCCACCGACGCCACCAGCATTGTTGTTCTTGAACATGATGTCCGGCGTCATGACATAGTCCGCTGTGACCATCTGACCCTTGCCAACATTCTGGTTGTTGCGGAGTTGTCCGCCCTCTTGAAGCGCTCGCTCCTGCATGAGATTCTGCATGCCGATGCCTCTTTCCACCACGGCAAAGCAACCGGACTGCTGAACAATCAGACGGATCATCTGCGTCGGTGAAGGTAAAGAATACTGCGCCAGAGCCTTCATCATGTAGTCTTGCGGTTCGACTACAGCAAGCGTGCCCAGTTTTTTAGGGCATCGCTCAAGCGACTTTGTGGCGTTAGCACCGCCGCCCTCTGCACTGGCTCCCCCCGTAATATCGCTGCCGCCTTTGCCCATGGTCTGAGCACCAGCGACAGTCACCATCATCATCATCGCGCCCACCAGCACCAGCCGCTTGTTCTTGAAACGCATCCAAAATCCTCCCTGGAAAATCAATTAAAAGAGTCAGCAAATAATTCAATCGAAATACTAATCGAGATCGAGTCGGGTTCTCGTTAGTCCTGGGCATCAGCTCCGCAGCTCCAGAGTGTCCTGATCATTCCACCGTCACACTTTTGGCCAAATTTCTGGGTTTATCAACGTCGGTCCCGCGCGCACACGCCGTGTGATACGCCAGCAGTTGCAGCGGCACCACGTGCAGCAGCGGTGACAGGGCGCCGTAATGTTCGGGCATGCGGATGACGTGCAGGCCTTCGCCGCTTTCGATGCGGGTGTCGCTGTCGGCCAGCACGTAGAGCACGCCGCCGCGGGCGCGCACTTCGTGCAGGTTGCTCTTGAGCTTTTCCAGCAGGGCGTCGTTGGGTGCCACCGCCACCACCGGCATGGCGCTCGTCACCAGCGCCAGCGGGCCGTGCTTGAGTTCGCCGGCCGGGTAGGCTTCGGCATGGATGTAGCTGATTTCCTTCAGCTTCAAAGCGCCTTCCAGCGCAATCGGGTAGTGCAGGCCGCGGCCGAGGAAAAGCGCGTTTTCCATGCGGGCGAAGTCCTCCGCCCAGCTGATGAGCTGCGGCTCCAGCGCCAGCACGGCCTGCAGGGCCACCGGCAGGTGACGCATGGCCTTCAGGTGTTGCGCTTCTTCCGCCTCGCTCAGATGGCCGCGCACCTGCGCCAGCGCCAGCGTGAGCAGAAACAGACCGGCCAGCTGGGTGGTGAAGGCCTTGGTGGAGGCCACGCCGATCTCCACGCCGGCGCGCGTGATGTAGTGCAGCTTGCACTCGCGCACCATGGCGGAAGTCGCCACATTGCAGATGGTCAGCGTCTGCGTCATGCCCAGGCTCTGCGCGTGGCGCAGCGCGGCCAGCGTGTCGGCCGTCTCGCCGGACTGGCTGATGGTGACCACCAGCGTCTTCGGGTTGGGCACCGAGTCGCGGTAGCGGTACTCGCTGGCCACTTCCACCTGGGTCGGGATCTTGGCCATGCTCTCCAGCCAGTACTTGGCGGCGCAGCCGCTGTAGTAGCTGGTGCCGCAGGCGAGGATGAGCACGTTGTCGATGTCTTTGAACACCCGGTAAGCGCCATCCCCAAACAACTCGGGCACGATGCCTTCCACGCCTTCGAGCGTGTCGGCAATGGCGCGCGGCTGCTCGAAGATCTCCTTCTGCATGTAGTGACGGTACGGCCCCAGTTCAGCGGCGCCGCTGTGCGCCTGCACGGTCTTGACCTCGCGCTGCACCGGCTTGTGGTTGCGGTCCACCACCCAGTACTTGCCGAGCTGCACGTCCACCACGTCACCCTCTTCCAGGTAGACGATCTGATCGGTCACGCCGGCCAGGGCCATGGCATCGCTGGCAAGAAAATTGCCGGACAACTCCTTGCCCACGCCGAGGATCAGCGGTGAACCGGCGCGCGCGCCGATGACGCGGTGCGGCTCGTCCTTGTGGAAGACGGCAATGGCATAGGCGCCGTGCAGCTGCCCGGTGGCGGCTTTCACCGCCTCGAACAGATCGCCTTCGTAGAGGGAATCGACCAGATGGGCAATCACCTCGGTGTCGGTCTGGCTGTGGAAGCCGTAGCCGTGCGTGGCCCAGCGCGTGTGGGCAATGCCGGTGAAACCTTGCAGCGAGCCGTGCGCCACCTGTTCGGCCAGTTCGGCCACGCGCGCCGTGCTGCGCGCGCGCACCAGCCCGCCGTCGGCATGCACCGCCACGCCGCAGGAGTCATAACCACGGTACTCGAGCCGTTGCAGCCCCTGCACCAGCACGGGAACGATGTTGCGGTTGGAAACGGCGCCGACGATGCCACACATGCTTGCTCTCTCCTCAAATAGATGGCCGATGGTAGGGCGCTCCATGAAAAATTTCAGATTGATTTTTATGACTATTTGACATTAAATTTCATACGTCACACAGAATGGTTTAATATTTCATAAAAATGCATTTTATGGAACCGGTAACCATCGATCAAACCGACCTGCTGCTGCTGGACGCCCTGCAGCGCGATGCCTCGCTCAGCAACCAGGCCCTGGCGGCGCAAGTGCATGTTTCACCGCCCACCTGCCTGCGCCGCGTCAAGCGGCTGGTGGAGAGTGGCCTGATCGAAAAGCAGGTGGCCATCCTCAGCGGCGACAGACTGGCACCGCTGCTGGGCCATGGCCTGCAGGCCATCGTGGAGATCACGCTGGACCATCAGAACGAAGAGGCGCTGGACGCTTTCGAGCAGCGCGTGGCGACGGACGACGCCGTGCAGCAGTGCTACCGCGTCTCGCCCGGGCCGGACTTCGTGCTGGTGGTACAGGCGCGCGACATGCCGGACTACCTGGCGCTGGCCCAGCGCCTGTTTACCGCCGACGCCAATGTGCGCAACGTCAAATCGTTCTTCAGCGTGAAACGCAGCAAGTTCGGTGCACGCGTGCCCTTGCCGGCAAAACCTTGAGCACCGGTCCGTTCGGACTGCGCTGGTCGAAGTCCTGGGCTCAGGTGGGGAAGCGCTTCGACAGGCTCAGCGCGAACGGCATGGTTCCGCCTTGTCTCAGCCCGCCAGCGGCAGGGTAAAGCGAATGCAGCAGCCGGCGTCGGGCGCGCCTTCAGCGCGGATGCTGCCGCCATGACGCTCCACGATCTTGCGTGCCAGGGCCAGGCCCAGCCCCAGGCCTTCGAACTCGCCGGCACTGTGCAAACGCTGGAACACATGGAACAGCTTGTCCTGCTGCTGCGGATTGAAGCCGACGCCGTTGTCACGCACAAACAGCACGCACCAACCCGCCTCGGCCGACAACTCCCAGCCCACCTGGACCACGGCCGGCGTGCGCGGCCGGGTGAACTTGAGCGCATTGGACAGCAGATGCGCGAGCAGCTGCCGCACCAGGGCCGCGTCCCCGCGCAAGGGCGGCAGGTTCGGCGCCACCTGCCAGTCGATCTGGCGGCCCGCGGCTTCGCTCTCCAGCCCCTGGCGCGCCTCGGCCAGCAGCACACGCAGATCGAGCACCTCCGGCTCCAGCACCGTGCGGTCGAGCTGCGACCAGGCCATCAGCCCGTCGATCTGGCGCCCCATGAGTTTGGCGGCGTTGGTCACGGTATCGAGGTAATGCGCCACGTCCTCGGCCAGGGCATCGCCCAGCTCTTCACGCACCAGACCGGCGTAGGCCGTGATGTGGCGCAGGTTGGCGCGCAGGTCGTGCGACACCACATAGGCAAAGTCGCCCAATGCATCGCGCGCGGCCTGCAGCTCGGCCTGCAGCCGGGCCAGCTCTTGCTCTTGCGGGGAAGCGGGCGCATCCATGGGCCGGACCTTACTTCTTCTGCTTCTGCGGCCGCTGCCAGTTGGCCACGCTGACCTGCTTGGCGCGCGCCACCGTCAAGGCACCGGGCGCCGTGTCCTTGGTGATGGTGGAGCCGCCGCCCACGGTGCCGCCGGCGCCAATGGTGACCGGCGCCACCAGCACGCAGTTGCTGCCGATGTGTACGTCGGCCTCGATCACCGTGGTGTGCTTGTTGGCGCTGTCATAGTTGGCGGTGATGCTGCCGGCACCATAGTTGACGCGCTCGCCCACCTGCGAGTCGCCGATGTAGGCCAGGTGGTTGGCCTTGGCACCGGCGGCCAGCGTAGACGCCTTGATCTCGACAAAGTTGCCGATGTGCACCTCCTCGCCCAGCCGCGCGCCCGGGCGCAGACGGGCAAAGGGGCCGATCAGCGCACCGGCGCCGACCTGCACGTGGTCCTTCCCGGCGGCGCCGCCCTCGATGTGGGTGTAGGGATGGATCACCGCCCCGGCCGCAATGTGCGCGTTGCTGATGACGCAATTGGCACCGATCTTCACACCTTCGCCCAGCGTCACCCGGCCGGCAAACACGCAGTTGACGTCAATCTCCACGTCCTGCGCACACACCAGTTCACCGCGCAGGTCAAAGCGCGCCGGGTCGGCCAGCCGCACCCCCTGCTCCATGAGCGTACGCGCCGTGCGCAACTGGTGCGCCCGCTCCAGCTCGGCCAGCTGTACTGGGCTGTTGACGCCGGCCACCTGGAGCGCATCCGTGATCTGATGCCCGACCACCGGCACGCCGTCGGCCACGGCGAACTTCACCACGTCGGTCAGGTAGTACTCGCCCTGGGCGTTCTGGTTGTCCAGCCGCGCCAGCCAGGGCTTGAGCAGCCTGGCCGGCACGGCCATGATGCCGCTGTAGACCTCGCGGATGGCGCGCTGCGCCTCGCTGGCGTCCTTGTGTTCGATGATGGCCTGCACCGCGCCATTGGCATCGCGCACGATGCGGCCGTAGCCCGTGGGGTCGTCAAAAGCGATGGTCAGCAGCGCCAACCGGGTTCCGGCACAGGACTCGATCAGCGCCCGCAGCGTGTCGGCCTGCGTCAGCGGCACGTCGCCCGACAGCACCACCACCACGCCGTCGTCCGGCAGCACCGGCACCGCTTGCTGCACCGCGTGGCCGGTGCCGAGCTGCGGCGCCTGCCGCACGAATTCCAAGCCAAATCCGGCCCCAGCCCTTGCTGCACCTGCGATAGCTGCTTCAACTTCTGTAGCGCCATGACCGGTGACCACCACCACCCGGCGCGCGTCCAGCGCCGCCGCGGTGTCCACCACGTGCTGCAGCAATGCACGTCCGGCCAAACGGTGCAACACTTTGGGCAGTCTGCTTTTCATGCGTGTGCCCTTGCCGGCCGCCATGATGACCACATCCACTGCCTGTCGGGTTTGAACCATGCGCTTCTCGTTTGCTACTGTCATGTTGTTTTCCAGACGCCTGCCGGCGCTCCTGCCCCGCATTATCGGCGCGCTGCTGCTGGTCTTCCTGGCCGGCTGCAGCGCCGTCAGGATCGGCTACAACAACGCGCCCGCGCTGGCCTACTGGTGGCTCGACGGCTATGTGGACTTCAATGACGCGCAATCCGCGCTGGTGCGCAACAGCCTGGCCGAGCTGCAGGCCTGGCACCGGCGCGAAGAACTGCCCGCCTACGCCGAACTGCTGCGCCAGATGCAGCAGCTGGCGCCCGGTGACGTGACGCCGCCGCAGGTCTGCGCCCTGAGCACCGCGGCGCGCCGTCATGTGCAGCGCCTGGGCGAGCAGGCCGCCGAAGGCATGGCGCGCATGGTGCCGCGCCTCCAGCCGGACCAGCTGCGCCATCTGGCCCAGCAGTTTGACAAGCACAACCAGACCTGGCGTGAAGAGTGGCTGGACGGCTCGCC
>CAZJKR010000002.1:6282-8786 GCA_964546615.1 uncultured Curvibacter sp. | reverse complement strand
GTTGCAGGCGCGCCGCCTCAAACGCACACTGGAGCGGACCGAAAGCTTCTACGGCCGGCTGAGCGAGGCGCAACGTACCCTGCTGCGCCAGCGCATTGCCAGCTCGAGCTTCGACCCCGAGCTGGCCTGGCGTGAGCGTCTGCGCCGACAGCAGGACACGCTGCAGGTCCTGCGGGAGTACCGCAACGGCGACCGGCCCGCCCACGTCAAGGCCGAACTGCTGGCGCTGGTGCAGCGCAGCCTCGACTCGCCCGACCCCGTCTACCGCGCCCAGTTCGAACAGCTGCTGCTCGACGGCTGCCAGACCATGGCCGCGCTGCACAACAGCGCCAGCCCGGCACAACGACGCCGCTTGGCCGACAAGCTGCGGGACTACGAGGCCGACGCCCGCGCGCTGGCTCTGGAGCCCTAGGGTTATCGCGGACGCTGGGGGCATCGCCGGACATTGCGTCCAGAAAGTCAGGCCGGCAAAATAGAAAGCCCGGTGGGTTTCCCCACCGGGCGGGTACGAATCTTTCGATTCTTATTGCAGCAACGGCTCTCACCCCGGATAACCACAACGGAGCCGATTATGCGGGAGGCATACATGGCTGGCAAGCAGGGTTTCACCTTCGGACTGGACATCGGCATCGCCTCGGTCGGCTGGGCCGTGCTGGCCGAGAACCGCATCGTGGATCTGGGGGTGCGCGCCTTTGACAAGGCGGAGACGGCAGACAAGGGTGAATCGCTCAACCTGCAGCGCCGTAGCGCCCGTCTGCTGCGCCGGCGTCTTTTCCGCCGGGCCTGGCGGCTGGTCAAGCTGGCACGCCTGCTCCAGCATGAAGGGCTGATTGCCAGCACGGACTTCTTCAAATCGCAGCCCTCGTTCGCCGACTCGGCTTGGGAACTGCGTAAGACCGGTCTGGACCGCCTGCTGACTCCACTTGAGTGGGCGCGGGTGCTGTATCACCTGTGCAAACACCGCGGGTTTCACTGGCTCAGCAAAGCCGAGGAGAAGAAGGCCGAGGGTGATGCCAAGAGCGAAGGTGGGCGGGTCAAACAAGGCCTGTCGCACACCGCCGCGCTGATGAAGGAGAAGGGCTACCGCACGGCCGCCGAAATGGTGTTGACCGAATTCCCGGAAGCACAACGCAACAAGCAGGGCGACTACAGCAAAGCACTGTCGCGTGTTCTGCTTGACGATGAGTTGCGCCAACTGTTCGAGGCCCAGCGAACATTCGGGAACCCGCATGCGGGCAACGAACTGGAGGCCGCCATCCGCGGAACGGGTGACCGGCGTAGCGGCCTGTTTTGGAAACAGAAACCCGCACTGGCCGGCAAAGACCTGCTCAAGATGCTGGGCCGCTGCACCTTCGAGCGAGAAGAATACCGGGCACCCAAGGCCAGCTTCACGGCTGAGCGCCATGTCTGGCTCACACGGCTGAACAATCTGAGGGTCATCGCAGATGGCATCTCCCGCCCCTTGAGCGAGGCCGAACGCGCCCTGGCCCTGCCATTGCCCTACCAGTCGGGCGAGAAGTTCACCTACAAACACCTGCGCACTGCCTTGGTCAAGGCCGGCCTGCTTCCGAAGGATGGTTTTCGCTTCGGCAGTCTGTCTTATCCCAGCGCCAAGCAGAGAGAAGAAGAGAAGGCCAAGGACCCGGAAGAGCAAGTGCTCGTCAAGCTGCCCGCTTGGCACGAACTGCGCTTGGCGCTCAAGAAGGCGGGACTGGAAGCCGAATGGCTGCAAATGTCCACGGCTGCACTGGAAGGACGGCCGGAGCACTTGGACGCCATTGGCTGGGTGCTCAGCGTCTTCAAAGATGACGATGAAATCCGCATGGAACTCAACAAGCTCGATCTGCCGGGTGGACAAGCCATGGTGGAGGCGCTGCTGACCGTCAGTTTCGACAAATTCCATGCCCTCTCGCTGAAGGCTCTGCGCAACATCGTGCCGCTGATGGAGCAAGGCCTGCGCTACGACGAAGCGGTGGTGCAGATTCCTGAGTACCGTCACCACAGCCAGCGCTTCGAAGCAGGCGTCGGGCAGACCAAATACCTGCCAACGTTCTATGAGGGCCGCAACCAGCGCGGCAGCATGAAATTCCGCGAGGACTTGGACGTACCACGCAACCCTGTCGTACTGCGCGCCCTCAACCAGGCGCGCAAAGTGGTGAATGCACTGATTCGAGAACATGGTGCACCTGCGGCGGTGCACATTGAAATGGCACGCGCTCTATCACGGCCGTTGGACGAGCGGCGTGACATCGAGAAGCTGCAAAAGGAATACCGGGATCGCAACGACAAAGCGCGGGAACAATTCAGCTCAGACTTCGGTCGCAAACCCACTGGGGTCGAACTCGAAAAATGGCTGCTTTACCGCGAACAACATGGCAAGTGCGCCTACTCGCTGGATGCGCTCGATCTGCATCGCGTCATCAACGACCCGAGCTATGTCCAGATCGATCATGCCCTGCCCTACTCCCGCAGCTACGATGACAGCAAGAACAACAAGGTGTTGG
>CAZJKR010000002.1:1219-6272 GCA_964546615.1 uncultured Curvibacter sp. | reverse complement strand
CGCTGACGCGTGAGAACCAGAACAAGGGCAACCGCACCGCCTACGAGTACCTCACCAGCTTTGCCGGGGGTGAAGCCGGCGAACGCTGGCGCAACTATGTGGCCTGGGTAGAAGGCAACAAATCCTACCGGCAGGCCAAGCGCAATCGGCTCCTGCGCAAGAACTACGGCCCCGAGGAAGCGCAGGGCTTCAAGGACCGCAACCTGAACGACACGCGCTACATATGCCGCTTCTTCAAGAACTACATCGAGCAGTACCTGCAACTGGCTGAGGACAGTGAGGCCAAGCGCTGCGTGGTCGTCAACGGTCAACTCACCGCTTTCCTGCGGGCACGCTGGGGAATGCGGAAAATCCGCGAGGAAAGCGACCGCCATCACGCGCTGGATGCCGCAGTGGTGGCTGCCTGCAGCCACGCCATGGTCAAGCGACTGGCCGACCATGCCCGACGCAAGGAGCTGGAGTATCTGCACGAGGGATTCCCCGACCCGGAAACCGGCGAAGTGCTCAACCCTGCCGCCCACCAGCACTTAGCAGAGCATTTCCCCGAGCCTTGGCCGAATTTCCGCCGCGAACTGGAGGCGCGACTCAAGATCGACGCCATGAACGAGTTGCACGCGGTCGTCGCACGCCTGGGAACCTACCCGCCTGAGGCCATGCAGACGCTGCGTCCGTTGTTCGTCTCACGTGCGCCTCAGCGGCGCAATGGCGGAGCTGCGCACAAGGAAACCATCTACGCCCAGCCGCGGCGACTCCAGGCACAAGGTGGGGCGACACAGAAAGTCCCGCTGTCCAGTTTGACGCTGAAAGACCTCGACAAGCTGGCCGATCCACACCGCAATGTCAGACTGTATGCGGCCATCCGCACACGGCTGGAAGCGCATGGAGGCAAAGGCGACAAGGCATTCCCCGCCGACAACCCCTTGCGCAAGCCCGACAAGCAGGGCAATCCAACCGGTCCCATCGTGCGCTCAGTGACGCTGGTTATCGACAAGATGAGCGGCATCCCCGTGCGTGGCGGCGTTGCCAAGAACGACAGCATGCTGCGGGTGGACGTCTTCACAAAGGGTGGAAAGTTCCATTTGGTCCCCGTCTATGTGCATCATCGGGTCAAAGGCTTACCGAATCGCGCCATCGTGGCATTCAAGGATGAGGATGAGTGGACGGAAATTGACGACAGCTTCTGCTTCCTCTACTCGCTACACCCTAACGACCTAGTACGCATTTCTTTCAAATCCAAACCTGCAGTTACAGGCTACTTTGGCAGTTGTCATCGCGGGACAGGGGCTTTTAATCTGTGGATTCATGATCGAAGCCGACAAATCGGCAAAGACGGTGCGATCGAAGGTATAGGAATAAAAACTGCGGCTTCAGTGGAAAAGCTACACGTCGACACCCTCGGCCGCATCTATCCCGCCCCTCTGGAGCAACGCCGTGGTCTGGCGTAGCGTCATCATCAGCCAGCCTGCCCGGCTCAAGCGCGAGAACTTCGCACTGCTGGTGGAGCAAGAGCAGTCAGCCCGCGTGCCATTCGAGGACATTGCGGTCATCGTTCTGAACAACCGCGAAATCACCCTCACCCACCCCGTACTATCGGCCTGCGCGGAATACGGCATCGGTCTCTATGCCACGGGCGACAACCACCAGCCCAGCGGCGTGTTCCTGCCCTTTCAAAGCCACAGCCGCGCCACGCGCATGCTGCGGCTGCAACTGGACTTGGACAAACCAACCGGCAAACGCGCCTGGACCACCATCATCCAGACCAAGATCGGCAACCAGGCCTTTGCCATGCGCACACTCAATGCCGGCGACCACGAACGCCTGGAATCCTATGCCCGCCGCGTGCGCTCGGGCGACACCGGCAACATGGAAGCGCAGGCCAGTGCCTACTACTTTCCGCGCCTGTTCGGGCGGGGGTTTCAGCGCGGCATGGATAGCTGGACCAATGCGGCGCTGGACTACGGCTATGCCGTCATGCGCGGTGCCTGTGCCCGTGCCCTGGTCGCGCATGGCATGCTCCCTACGGTCGGTCTGTTTCACAGCAGCGAACAGAACGCTTTCAACTTGGCCGACGACCTGATCGAGCCGTACCGCCCCATCGTTGATCTCCATGTGGCAACAAGCCGCAAGAGCGACGATGGGCAGGAACTCAGCCCCGCCGACAAGACAGCGCTGGTGGGCCTGTTGAATATCGACGTTGCCATGCCGCGAGGTGTGATGAGTGTGCTGGCCTCGGTGGAGCAGGCTGCCGAATCCCTGGCCCGCCTTTACGACGGGGGTAGCGAGCAAGTGCTGGAACTACCTCGGCTGATCGGCCTGAACCAGCATCGGTACGAAATGTAGCCAGCACGCCATGGGTCAGAACACGAGGCGATTCATGCGCATGATGGTGTTCTTCGATCTGCCCGTCGTCAGCAAGGCGGACCGACGCGCCTACACCGTGTTTCGCCGCTTTTTGCTCAACGACGGCTACGACATGATCCAGTTTTCGGTCTACGGCCGCATCCTGAACGGCAGCGACGCCGAAGAAAAGCACATGAAGCGCCTGCTGGCCAACCTGCCTCCTGAAGGCTCAGTCCGCGTACTGACCGTCACCGAAAAGCAGTACGCCAGCATGAAACTGCTGGTCGGCCTACCTCTTTTTCAGGAAAAACAGGTCAACGCCAGCCAGATTCTGCTGTTCTGAGACCAGTTTTCCAAAACGAAATCCCGCTCCAAGCCAAGCCTGGAGCGGGTTTCGACGGGGCCAGAGTGTAGCTATCCGGGGTGAGAGAGGGAGCTACAACGAACCCGACGTGATCACGCCCACGCAAGCCGAGTGTAGCTATCCGGGGTGAGAGAGGGAGCTACAACTCTTCAAGCTGGGTTTTGAACTCGCGAGCCGAGTGTAGCTATCCGGGGTGAGAGAGGGAGCTACAACATGGGGTATTGGCATGAGCATGACCCCCACGAGTGTAGCTATCCGGGGTGAGAGAGGGAGCTACAACGAGAACTGGCGTGCACTTGCTGTGGGTGTGGAGTGTAGCTATCCGGGGTGAGAGAGGGAGCTACAACCCTTCTCAAAGGCCTCGCGGCAGTCGGTAGGAGTGTAGCTATCCGGGGTGAGAGAGGGAGCTACAACGCGACGGCGGATGACCTCTACCTCCGAGGCGAGTGTAGCTATCCGGGGTGAGAGAGGGAGCTACAACGGCGACGTAGGCCAGTACCACCACTGGGCGGAGTGTAGCTATCCGGGGTGAGAGAGGGAGCTACAACCATCCGGGCGGGAGCTTTGCGATCAGGGGGGAGTGTAGCTATCCGGGGTGAGAGAGGGAGCTACAACCAGGGCTGCGAGAGGCTTCCAAACCCCATCGAGTGTAGCTATCCGGGGTGAGAGAGGGAGCTACAACGTACGTCTTGGTCGCGTAACTTCACTTCGAGGAGTGTAGCTATCCGGGGTGAGAGAGGGAGCTACAACGATACGCCGTCGCGGGTAATGCTGGCCGACGAGTGTAGCTATCCGGGGTGAGAGAGGGAGCTACAACAGGCCGAAGGCATTCGGGAACATGGCCGCAGAGTGTAGCTATCCGGGGTGAGAGAGGGAGCTACAACATTTGAATCTCCTTTGCATCGAAAGAAAAAGAGTGTAGCTATCCGGGGTGAGAGAGGGAGCTACAACCGCGTCACGCACTCCAAGCGCAAAGAAATGGAGTGTAGCTATCCGGGGTGAGAGAGGGAGCTACAACGGTGGATCGCTGGAGCTGGCCGACTTCCTGGAGTGTAGCTATCCGGGGTGAGAGAGGGAGCTACAACTGGTTGGACTGGATCCAGCTGTCGATGCTCGAGTGTAGCTATCCGGGGTGAGAGAGGGAGCTACAACCGGCCAGCATTCGGTTTCACCCTGCGTTGGGAGTGTAGCTATCCGGGGTGAGAGAGGGAGCTACAACACGCTGTCCCACGCAAAGTTGTCCAGCAGGGAGTGTAGCTATCCGGGGTGAGAGAGGGAGCTACAACCTCCTTGGCGCTCGCGTTGTACTTCTCCAGGAGTGTAGCTATCCGGGGTGAGAGAGGGAGCTACAACTTTGGCCTTGGAGTGGTGAGTGCAGTCCGGGAGTGTAGCTATCCGGGGTGAGAGAGGGAGCTACAACCTCCTGCTGTCGTTGATGAATGCCCTCGCCGAGTGTAGCTATCCGGGGTGAGAGAGGGAGCTACAACTCGATGAAGTCAAGAAGGGTGTCAGCAAGAGAGTGTAGCTATCCGGGGTGAGAGAGGGAGCTACAACGCTGATGCCGGCGCAGGCGTTGCAGCCACGGAGTGTAGCTATCCGGGGTGAGAGAGGGAGCTACAACCGCTTCCTTGGCCTCATTGATGGTGGCGTGGAGTGTAGCTATCCGGGGTGAGAGAGGGAGCTACAACCCGGTGGGCGCAGTGGACACGGGGAGCGCCGAGTGTAGCTATCCGGGGTGAGAGAGGGAGCTACAACTCGATAGATACGGGCACCCCTCAAGGGCGCGAGTGTAGCTATCCGGGGTGAGAGAGGGAGCTACAACTCGCCGGGCCGGCAGCAGGGCGAGGGTGCGGAGTGTAGCTATCCGGGGTGAGAGAGGGAGCTACAACGAGAAAGGCCTGCCGGGGCATAAGCCCCAGCAGGCCTTTCCGCGCTATCGCGCTGGCTATGCAGGAATCAGCCCTGCAGCGCCGCCCACATGGCCTTGTCGCGCTCGGCGGTCCAGATGCGCGGGTTCTTGATGCCGCTGGCTTCGTCAAAAGCGCGCGTCACGTCGAACGGCAGGCAGTGTTCGTAGATGAAGACCTGGCCGAAGACCGGGTCCATGCGCTTGCGCGTGTGTGCCATGGCGGCCTTCAGGTCCATGCCCTGCGCCACGGCTTCCTGGCCGCAGCGGTACAGGGTCTCGACCCAGCGCTTGGTGTAGTCCAGCGCCTTGTTCACATGGGCGTTGCCCTTCATGGCTTCGCCACGGCCGGGCACCAGCGCCTCGGCCTTCAGGGCGCGCAGCGCCTCCAGCGTGGCCGGCCACTCTTCCAGTTGCGCGTCGCCGGTGTAGACGCCGGCGTT
>CAZJKR010000002.1:0-1209 GCA_964546615.1 uncultured Curvibacter sp. | reverse complement strand
CCAGCTTCGTATTCGACCAGATCGCCTGAGTACAGCACTTTTTCTTCTTCCACCCAGGCGATGGTGTCGCCGCGCGTGTGGCCGGGACCGGGGCTCCAGATCTGCACCACCACGCCGCCGAGGTTGATGGACAGCTTGCCCGGCACCTCGCCCTTGGCAGGGTTGCCGCCACCGATGACCATGCTGGGCCAGGTCAGCCCCGGCACGGTCTCGGCGTTGCGGAACAGGCGCGGGAAGCGCTCCATCTCGCTCTTCATGTCCTGCGCGCCACGCTCGCGGATCAGCTCCAGTGTGCCCTGGCTGGCAATGATCTCGGTGGCGCCCTCGGCCACGAAGGCACTGGCGCCGAGCACGCGCACGGCGTGGTAGTGCGTGAGCAGCACGTACTTGATGGGCTTGTCGCTCACGGTGCGGATCTTGCGGATGAGGTCCTGCGCCATGGCCGGCGTGGCGGTGGCGTCGCTCACCAGGATGCAATGGTCGCCGATGATGACGCCGGAGTTCGGGTCGCCTTCGGTGGTGTAGGCCCAGCAGTGCTGGCTCAGGCGCTCGAAGGTGATCTTCTTGTCGGTCAGGTCGGCTTGCGAGGCAAAGGCTTTGCTCATGGTGTCTCCGGTGGGATCGGTAAGGGTTGTCGCCCCATTTTAGGGTGCGCGCACCACCTGACGTAATGCATTACGGATAGTGCAATGGCGCACCAACCGAGGCGCGGCGTGTCACGTGGCCAGGCCACGCTCCAGCAGGGCGATCACCTCGTCGGCAAAGGCGGCATAACTCAGGGGGCCGCCCGGGCGCAGCCAGGTGAAGGTCCAGTTGATCATGCCGAACAGCATCATGGTCACGGCCGTCTGGTTCTGTGCGTTCAGGCGCTGCGGGTAGGCGCGTTTGAGGAAACGCGTCACCGCCGACACCACGTCGCGCTGGCGGTCCAGCACCGCGTCGCGCTGCGCTTCGCCCAGGAACTTGGTGTCGTGCAGCAGCGCCACATGGCGGGTAGCCGAGGTTTCGTACTCATGCAGGAAGCTGCGCACGAGTTCGTGCAGCGCCGCGCGGTCGTCCAGGTTGCGCCGCTGCGCCGTGGCCTCCACCTGCCCCACCAGCGCCAGCAGGCGCTGGGTGTAACGGTCCAGCAGGTCGAACAGGATGGCTTCCTTGCTCTCGTAGTAGTGGTAGAGCCGCGCCTTGGAAGTGCCGCAGGCGGTGGCGATG
>CAZJKR010000001.1:21242-48948 GCA_964546615.1 uncultured Curvibacter sp. | reverse complement strand
CATTGATCAGAATGAGCATCGGCAGGCCAGGGAGGGCAAAGAAAACGTCGCCCACGCGCATGATGGCGGTATCCACCTTGCCGCCCAGGTAGCCGAAGAGCGCCGTGGTGCCGCCAGAGGCCAGAGCCAGCCCGGCCTGGCCGCCTGTCAGCAAGCCGTCTGCCGACTGCTGGCGGATGCTCTCGGCTGCAGAGCCTGCGCCCACGGCGCCCTCGCCAGCAGCACCGGCCACGATGCCCGCGCCTCGTCTTGCTGCAGCAAGACGAGGCGCGAGCGCCAGGCCGCCGCGCGCGAGCACGCCACCCGCGCCCATGAGAGGCAGGGACTCGACCACCGACTGGCCGATGACCGATGGGTTCTGCACGGCCGCCATGAAGGTGTCGCCCAGGCCCTCGGCGGCCTGCACGCGCGCGAAGGCGGCTTTCTGCGGGGCCGAGTAGCCTTCATCGAGGGCGGCCTTGGCCTGCTTGGGCCGGAAACCCACGGCGCCGCCCTCGTTCTCCAGCAGCTTGCCGGCGTAGCCGCCGGTCACGAGGTCCGCCAGGCCGACCGCGGCCTCGGGCACGGCAATCGCGCCCTTGAGCGCGGAGATCCCCACGTCCTTGAGCGTGCCGCCCAGGGTGCGGCCTTCTTCCTCGGGGGCCGGCGCGGCCGGCGCGTCGTCGTAGAACCTGACGGCCTCAAACTGGTCCGGGCTGGCGTCCAGCAGCTCGAAGCGGGGTTTGGAGGGCTTGATCTGTCCGACTTTGGGCTTGGTGGCCATGTGCTGGGTTACTCCGTTCAGACGTTCAATGCGCTGGCAGCGTCGCTTCCGACCGTGGGTTGAGCCGCCGCGCGGCGTGCAAGCTCTTCTTGGGCCGCCTTCTGGTTGACGTGGCCTTGGATCTTGGCCAGGCGCTGCAGCGTGCCGCTGTCCAGACCGGAGACGGGGCTTTCTGCGCCGGGAGCCGGTGCAGCGCGCGGCGCCGGGGCGGCAGCGGGAGCCGGTGATGCCGGCGCGGCGCCAGGCGCAGCCTTGGGGGCCGGCTTCTGGGCCAGCTCGCCCACGATGACGGGCTGGCCGTTGACCACCACCGTCTCGTAGGTGCGCCCGCTCTCGTTGTCGCGCATGACCTGGACGTTCTTGCGGTCCTGCGCCAGTCGCATGGCCGTGGCAGCCTGCGGGGCGGTCAGGATGTTGCCCAGGCTGGCGTTCGTCGTGAAGATCGCATCGGCTTGCGCCAGAGCGCGCTTGTTGCCCTCCAGCAGCGTGCCGGCCTCGGTCGGATCGAGGGCGCCCTTGGGATCGGGCAGCATCTTGGCGAAGTCGTCCAGGTAGTCGCGCCGATCCTTCAGGCCTACGGTGGCCTCGCCTGCAGCGCCTGCACCAGATCGACCGGCGCCGGCAGCGCGCTGGCTGTAGATGCCCTCCATGGCCTTGTTGTGGCGCTCCGTCTCGGACATCTTGCGGTTTTCCCGGGCGTCGGTGCGCGCGGCCTCGGCCTTCTTCTCGCGCATGCCCACCCACAGCTTGGGGTCGACGTTGGCGATGGCCGTGCTGATGAACTCCATTTCATCGGCAAAGGCCTGCTCGCCGACCTTCTCGCCCTTGGGGTTGAGCACGGTCACGATGGCGCCACCCTTGCCGTCCGGCTTGACCTGGGCCGTGTTGCCGTCGTTGTAGCCCTCGTAAATCTTGGGTACGGCGCCCCAGCCGCCGCGCACGAACTTGTCGGTGATCTCCCGGAAAGCCTTGTCACGGACCTGGGCCTCTTCGGCCTGCTTGAGCTGCATGTCGGCGGCCTTGCCGGTACGGATCGCGTTCTCTGTCTGCAGGGAGCCGGCCACGTCGCCGATGCCCATCTGGGCCGCTGCAATGCGCTTGGCACGGGCCTCGGGGGCATTCATGGCGGCCACGTCGACCGGCTCGGTGGTGATCTGATGGCCCTTGGCCATGTTGCCGGTGATGCCCTGGGCGGCCATGGTCTGCACCTTGGCAGGATCTTGGCCACGCATTTCGGCCTCGATGCGGGCGTCATCGGCTGCTGCCGTGGCCTGGGCCGGGTCGGTGTAGAGGTTCTTGCCCTGGCCGGTGTCCACGGCTGTGCCGTCGACTACCTTGCGCTCGGCACCGGCATCGGCGAGGGCCTGGCGGTCGGCCACCTTGCGGCGCCGCTCGTCCATGTCGGCGTCGTGGCGCTCCTTGTCTCGCTTTTCTCGCTCCTGCTCCCTTTCCGCCTCCTTGCCACGTAGTTTCTGGGTGACAAATCCGGTGCCCAAACCGGCGGCGAAGGCGATAGCGTCGCGTGACATAGGTGGTCCTCTAAACTGTGCAGCCAGCGTGAATAACCCTCTTTTGCGCTATGTATGCTGAGTGGGCTTCTTCTGGCGATGAAAAAGATCCGAGATAAGTTGATTTGTCGCCGGTTTTTATTTGCGACACATATCTTCCAGTCCTCTCGACAAATGTGACCCCAAGAAAACCAGACTTGTTGCCTCTCATGGCCTTGCGTTGGTTTTGCATGTTCACAAACTGCTCAACGTCTCGTAGGTTTGAAATCCTGTTGTCCAGCCTGTCTCCGTTGATATGGTCGATCTGGTGCTTCGGCCATTCGCCATGCTCATAAAACCAGGCAAGACGGTGAGCCCGGTATGCTTTTCCGAGCACTTCGATTACCAGATAGCCTTTCTCATTCACCCAGCCTGACGGCTTTGTGAATCCATTTCTGAAGAAAAGGCCGCTTTCCTTGTCATAAATAAGCCGCCGCTTCAGATCCTCATGGCTTAAACTTTGGCGCTGTTGACGCGCAATTTTGAGAGAAAGGATCATGGCGAAATGATGCACAAAACATTGCTCTCTGTGGTGGGGGTGGGGGTGGCACTGGTGCTGGGTGGTTGCGCAGCCAAGGTTCTCAGCTCAAGCCCTAGATCCGTTGTCGTCCGGGCGTTTATCGACCAGACGGCTGATGCCCAGCGCATGGCTGATGATGAATGCGGAAAACATGGCTTGAAAGCCAGAATTAGCAGCCGGCCAAACGTAGACCAGTTGATTTTTGACTGCGTTCAGTAAGCCAGTCGGTCAAGGCTGGCCGACTCTGCGCGGATGGCCTCTGCGGTTGCCAGTAGCACCGGCTGGATAACAGCCCAGCGTTCCGGCTCGTTTTTTTGCATGGCCCTCAACCTGCCCTCGTTGTGGTCCAGGTACGCCGTGCAATTCCAGCAGTCCGGCGAGCTTGTGGCCCCTTCCTCATAAAAAGGCGGCATTTCGTGGCCAGATTGAGCGATGAACCGGATAACGTCCTGCTCTGTCCAGTCGTTCAGTGGCTGGAAATACTCGATGCTATCGACTTGCTGCGACTTTTCATCGCGCATCCGGTTTCGCATGCTCTCTTCTCTGCGCTGGCCTGTGATAACCAGCGTGTGGCCTGATCGCTCGATGTAATCTTGGATTGGCTGCCACATGTTCATGCCGCAGCACTGGAAATAGGGCTGGAGCTTAATCGTGGCGGGTCCAGCGCCAATCTCGCCAATCGTCGTAAGTCGCGCAGGGACGACATCAGCGGGCCAGCCATGTTTCCTGATCCAATCCGGCTGATTGCCTCGGACCTCAATGAAGCTCGGCACCACTTCGGAGACGGCGCGCATGTATTGCTGCGTTCTAGGGTGTGGCGCCCCGGGGTTGGCCCAAACGACATCAACCATGTGCAGGTAGTCCCGCAGCAAAAGAAGACATGCCAGTGAATCCTTGCCGCCAGAAAACAGCAGGCAAGCCCTGCCGTGCTCATTAATAATATCCACAGATCAAAAAACTGCGGCGGCCGTGCCGACAGCGCCGCCGACTGCACCCCACATGGCCGAGTTGTCCTGCTTGCCTAGCTCGGCCGCCTTGCCGTAGGTGCTTGCTGCCCCGGCCAGACCGCCCTGAGCCCCGGCGTAGCCTTGCGTCATGATCTGATTGCCCTGGGCCGTGATGTCGCCAACGGCGCGCGCATTGCCGACTGAGGAATTACCCTGGTTCAGCGCGATGCCGGCCGACGTGGCCTGATTGGAAACCTGGCCTCGGCCCAGGCCGGCGGCGTCCATGCGCCGGGCGTAGCCCATCGTCTCGACCTGCTTGGTCGCGGCGTTGCCCGTGGCTGCCTTGGCTGCAGCCTCTTGGGTGGCCATCGTTCCCATGCTGGCCGCAAAGTTGCCAGAGTTGGGGTTGACGCCGCGCGCAGATGCTTCGCGTGCCATCGAGGCGCGCGCCACGTCGAACTGGGTGCCAACCTTGCCCATGGCGTCGGCTGCCTCGGATTCGCGGCGCTGCGGAGTGTCGTAGGCCTCGGCCTCGGCCGCCAGGCGTTGCTCGATGGGCTTGAACGTCTCTTTGTAGAAGTCGGCGGCTTCGTCGCCTTGCGTCGTCTGCTTGCGCATGGCCGTGAGCTGCGCATCCGAGATTTCCATGGCCTGCTTGGTCGCGGCCTCGCGCTCGGGTGCCGTCTCGGCATAAATCTGCTTGGCCCAATCCAGCTGCTCCTTCGAGAGCTGGGCCTGCAGGACTGCGGCCTGATTTACGCCGCTGGTATCGGGTGCCTTGGAACTCATGCCGCGTCCTTTCTGCCCAGGCGTTTGGCGAACTTGATCGCCCGGGGCTCGTATTTCATGAATCGGGCCAGTCGGTCGGCGCCGTTCTCAAGCCTGCTCTCGCACACCGACTCTTCCGCGCCGGCTCGCTCAACCGCTCGCTCGGCAAACTGCCACAGGCGCACGGCCATGAAGCCGCCGCGGTGCTCGGGAACGATGTAAAACTCGCCCTCTTGAGAGTACAGAGCGCCGTTGCTCACGCTGGCGATCAGGTAGACCATCAGGCTGCCGACTAGCTCGCCGGAATCGGTCAGCCTGGCCGTGAACTGCATGAGCTGTCCGGCACGCTCCATGTCGACAAGGCGCTCATAGTCGGCCGAAAATTCGCGCCCCTCTTTCTCGCGCTCCGTCTCGTCGTAGTGGCGCCGCTGCAGGGCCTGCAGCTCGGGCAGGATCGTCTCCAGCCGCTCGCATGCGATCCAGTAGCTCCCATGGTCTGATGGCTCGAACTGGCTCACGTCGATGGGGTTCTCGGCCATGCCAAGGATCTCGCGCGCCATGGACACAGCAAGCTCCGGCGTCATCGTCTCGCCGATGTGCTTGGCCAGAACCATGGACAACATCCTGCGCATCACTGGAGCCTTTTCTGAAGCTGATTGACCTGCTCGATCACTTCAGCAAGGGTAGCCGTGGCCTGCAGCTGTTTCAATGGGGGTGAGTTCTTCTGCTGGCCCGTGAGCCAGTCCATGTTTTGCTTCACGGCCTGGGCGAAGGCATCGAGATTCCGGTCTTGCGTGACCAGCACAGGGACAGATGCGCGCCCGCTCATGTCTGCCCCAGCTCTTCCATGGCCTCGGCTGCATAAATGCCGTCGACCCGGATGTTGGCCGCCACTTCATGCGAGTACAGATCACTCATGAATCCGGCTGGCCCTCGGAATGGCGCGTTGCTTGTCACGGCCTTCGTGAAGATCGGCACGCCTTCCTTGTAGAGCGTGTATTGCACCTGGCCGGCGGTCTGCTGGCCGACAGATCGAATAGCAGAGCCTGCGACCTCGTACATCAGGATCTCGGCCGATGCGATCTCTCCGTCTACATCGTCCACGTTCGCCATGAGCGCCGTGTTGTACTCGATGTCCTCGGTGCTGATGGGCACGATGGCCTTGAAGTCGGCCTTCACCTGGATGGCGCCGAAGTTCACCGGGTACGGCATTTCAAACTGCTTGCTGCGCCAGAACATGGTCTTGCGGTTGGCCGTGTCGCCATTCCAGCGATAGATCACGCTGCTCCTGGCCAGGTACAGCTCCGCGTCTTCCGGGCTTGCGTACAGAGTTGCGCCGTCCTCGGTGTAGTCCAGCACGCTGTCGGGCTCGGCCGCGTCCAGGGACCAGACCGTCGTGTTTCCGTTTATGTCCTCGTGCAAGGCGTAGTAGCCCATGGAGCTGTAGGCGGCGCGGAAGGTTTCCGGGCGCATCATCTTCCACTCGGGTTTGCGCACGAGATTGATGGTCACGTTGCGCGGTGGGCCGCTGCTGATGGCGTACAGGCCATCGTGGCCAGGGTACAGGCAGCCGTCACCCGTCTGCACCACGCCGCGCTTGGCCACACACGGGGCATACGTACCGGCGGGGATGTGGCTGGCGGCCTCGGGCACGGTGGCCGTGACCAGATAAGGGAAACCCTTTGTCAGCACGATGACCGAGTTCAGCACGGACGAAAGAGCCACGCACGTCTCGGGGAAGCTGTAGCGGTTTTTCAGCGGCCAGGAATGCGGCTTGTAGGGCTCCGACATGCACAGCTCATTGCCCACCAGGCCAGCCAGGGCGCCGTTGGCCAGCGCGATCAGGCTGTGCATGCGCTTGGGCGGCACCAGTGTTTCCAGCGATGGAATCGTCTCGCCCAGCAGCGTTGCCGCCACCGTGTCGGCGTAGCTGGTCGTGGCCACGGCGATCTCGGCGACAAACCTGTACTCGGTGTTGGTGCCCACGGTGCGGTAGATCCGCTTCTTCATGCCGCTGGTGTTGTGCGGCGCCAGCCGGGTCCACGTCCCACCGGATGTGTAGGTCTGGGTCGTGGCCAGGTCCACCACGATCTTGCTGGTGGCCTTGTCCACGCTCACGATGCGGTGTTTGCCGTTCAGGTCGGTCATGCCGGCCACGCTGGCCAGCTCGATCATTTCGCCTTCGATCAGGCCAAACGTGGTATCGAGCGTGACCTGCACCTTGCCCAAGCTGGGTGTGTCCTTGATGGCGGCCGTGACGGTCCCGCTGTTGGGCGGCGCCGCGTCCAGCGTCGTCAGGTTCCACGATCCGTCTGCATTGCCGGTGAAGAGCGCGGCCGGGCTGGGCCCGGATTCCTCGCCGTACTTGGTCACGAAGGTGTAGACGTAGGCCCGCGCTTCGGTCGGCGCGCTCCCACCTGTGACCGCGATGGATGGCGCCGTCTCGGGTGGCGCCACGCCGAGCACAAACCATGCAACCGGGTACGGGCCTTGCCCGACGATGGCATCCGCGTAGGTGCTCATACGCGGCTCGCCGTCGCCCGTGTAGTAGAAGCGGCCAAGCGCCTCTTGCGCAGTCGGCGAGATGGCCACGTCGACCACTTGCGGCCAGGTCAGCCAGTTGTAAAGCTCGCCGAACTTGTAGCGAAACATCGTCTCGATGTCGAAGTCACCCGGCGAGTCCAGCACGAGGCCGGGCTTGTTCAGGGGCACCAGCTTGCCGCTGGTGATGATGCAGTCCGAGGCCACGGAAGCCTTGTTGTCGTCCAGCAGCCTGGTCGACATGCGCGGCACCTTCCCGCGAAAGCTCTTGATGGCGATACCTGCCATGGTGTCACGCTCCTGATTGGCGGATGTCCTGCCGCATTTGCTTGCCGTGCGTCATCTCGATGGCTCCGCCCAGGTACTTCACTTGCTGCTCGACGCGCGCCAGCCTTTCGTCGTTGTTTGGCAGTCCCACCTGTTACTTCCTCCGCTTGTAGTGGTAGCCGCGCGGGTCGAGCGCGTGCAGGATGGTCCCAAAGGCGTCAGAGACTGCCAGGCGGTAGCGCCCGTGCTTGCCGCTGGCGTAGCTTTCCAGGCGACCCGTGACCAGCTCCAGCCATCCGCCAGGGAGCTTGCCGCTGATGAAGGTCATGAACACCATGTTCACGATCCAGTCGAGAAACAGACCGGGTGGAAGCACGAGCGTGTAGCCCAGCACCTGCATTGGGATCGGCGCACGCTTCTCATTGATGGCCCGCTTGAGGTTCATCGCCATGCCGTAGTACACCCACAGCAGAGCCATGAGCGTCAGCCAGAAGCTGACATGCGCACCGAGCCAGCCCTGCCGCGATTCGAGCATGTCGAGGTAGGTCATGGCTACCGGGTAGCCGTAGTGCCAGCCCCACCAGGACCAGCCGAGCAGGCACAGGATGAAGGAAGCGTAGCGGAGGGCTTTCATGGCTTGAGCGAGTCAAAAGCAGACTTGATCGAAGCAGGCGCAGCAACAACGATTGATTGGTAAGCTGCAAGCACCGCCATCTCCATCTGCCGAGCCGTGGTAAAGGGCGTCAGATCGACAGTCTGCGGCAGGTTACGCAGCGACTGCTTTGCTGTTTCAATGGACTGAGCCAAGGAAAGATCAGAGTTCACCAGTGCGCTTGCCTGCATACCGTCCAATACCTGCATGATGGGCAGGCGCATGGAGCGGGCTTTCGCCAGCGTAGTTGCGACGAGTTGCGCTTGTGTCGGCTTGTCAGCAGGCTCAGGCGTGTTGCCTTCGGAGAGCCATTGCAGGTACTGTGCGTAATCAGTATTTGCTGGGTCTGCGGGGATGAAGGCGCTGTCGGCCAAACGAATGACGATGGCGCTGTTGGTCAGCTTGTACATAATCAAAGCTCCGTCCCGCTAGTTTCAAAAATGCGATCAGTCACAAAACAATCGCCCGATGCAGCAGCCGTCAAAACTGATTCCGCTATCTCTGTGGACAAACCCACAAGATTCGCAGCACTTGCATTTGTAGTTGTTCCAGCTTGAATCTGAGTAAAAGTAGGAGTTGAGCGAAGCGGGACTATCGGAACGCGAGAAATCTTTAGCGTGTTAGATGCGCCAGCAGCATTAAAACACTGCTCCATCCGAAGACGTTGGTAATACCTCTGACACAGCGCCAACTCCATCCCAATAGGCCGATGCTCAAACGGTGTAGCGACGGAGCCGACTTCAAGCTGGACCCCGGTGATGGCGAAGATGTTGCCGATGGTGTCGAGGCAGTTGACTTGGTTGGCGGTGGCGTAAAAGGCTCCGGTCTGCCATGCACCTGCGGTGGTTTGGAAGTTGGAACCACACGCAAGAACAAACTGAACATTTAGCCCAATGCCGTTCGTCCAGTTCCAAGTACCCGCAGTAATCAAACCGCCGGACACAGTAATAGTCTTTTTCTCCCAAGTGTTGGCGGCGCTTACCGTGTACTCAGCGACATAAGAACGATCGGCAGCACTGTTCATCAAGCAGACGCAGTGCGTTCCGGTTTTGCTGCTGCGAACCCAGAAAGACAGCGCAAATGTGCGGCTGATTAGATCTCGGACGTTATAGCCTTCTATCCTCTGTTGCCACCAAGTCACATCTCCTGCGGCAATACTGGCGTCTGCCGTGGTAACGGCTAGGCGAAGGCTGTTTTGAAACTCGTTGTCAGAGGGAACATCTGCTTGTTGCGATGCGGTCAACACCGCAGCGGATGTATTACCAAACAGCCAGCGGTCGATCGAATACACCGCGCTGACAATCGCCGGGAAGCTCGTCCCCCGCTGTGCAATCTCCATCTTCCCGTTGATGATCTTGTTGCGCATCCCGGCGAGCTGGCCGCCGTTGACGGAAGCAAGAGCAGACAGGCTTGTAATGTCGCTATTCGCGCCCGACACTGCGGCACTAATGGCCGCGCGCGCTGCGGCCTGGTTGGCGGCACCGACAATCGCTGTACCAGTTGCTGTTGCAGAAGAGGCCAAGCTGATGGCGTCTTCCACGTCTTTGGAAGTAATGCGCAAGCCGACAACCGAGCCGGCGGCGTAGTCGCGTGCAGTCGTACCCTCTTGGCCACGCTGGATATTGCTGAAGGTGGCATTGCCACCCGGGCGCGTGCGCACGTAGATGATCTCGATGTTTCCAGCCGTGTCCTGCAGCACCGCCTTGAACCAGTCTTTGCCGAAGGTGCCGACCGGATCGGTGCCGGTGTCGGCCACCGGGAACAGGTCGGCCTTGCCTGACTCGACCACCAGCGAGGTATCGCCAGCCAGGATCGAAGAAACCAGCAGCGAGCGCGCGTTGTTCTTGAGCTTTTGTGTCATTACCTGTCCTTCACTCGAATGGTCAATTCGGACTCGTCAACCCGGCCGCCCGCTGTCGTCGTGAGCATCGTGACCTTGTAGCTCTGGCCACTCGTTCCGCCTGACAGCCACACGGCCAGCGACTTGGGCGCCACCACAACCTGATCGACCACCAGGGCCGTGTCCATCGGGTCCGTGATGCACTCGACCGTGGCGATGCACGAGTCCAGCACGTCGCCGCCTGCGATCTCGGCCAGCCAGTCGGCGTAGTCGACCGGGTAGTCCTTCACATCGGCCGGCTGCTTGTCTTTCTTGCCAAAGTTCATCGCGTCAGTCCTCTCGATTCGCGCTGGCGATGCGCCTTTTCGTCAGCCAGCACGGCAGATCCGCGATGCTCGCGCAACCTGGCCGAGTACCGGCACTCCACTGACCTGCGCACTGCGTCATCTGTCAGGACAGAGTGCGGCGTGTAGCTCACGCCGGCTGCCCCCCAGATCGAAGCGCCGCCCATGAAAAAGTCCGCGCTCTTCTTTTCGATCGCGCGGATCAGGATGTTCATTTCTGACGATCCTGCGATCTGCAGATCCATGGAGCCGGTCGCTTCGGCGTCATGCAATACGCTGGCCTCGCCTGCAGCAGATAAGGCCGCCGAACCCGTGGCGCGCGCGTTGATCGTCTCGGCCGCCACGCCTGGCGCGTCCATATCGGTGTCGCCGAAGCCGAAGAACCGTTCGGGCGTGATCTCGAAGATCAATACCTCGGCGCCGGCCAGCTCTGCGAATTGCGTGATGGCAGACATCATTCTTCCGTGATGGTGGACGTGGTGCGGATGCGCGGCGTGATGCCCAGCGCCACGTTGATGTTGGGGGTCAGTGCGCCCCTATACAGGATCTTTCCTGCACCGCTGGCCAAGACGCCAATGGCGGCATGCGTGGCCACCCCGCCGGCTCCACCGGTCATTTCACCGAACTCGACGTTCGCAGCCGGGCTCACGGAGTTGGCCGTGATGGTCCAGCCGCCAGAGGTTCGCGCCACGGCCACCCGGGCATAGCCCGTGTAAGAAATCTCGTTCGTGGTCTGGTTGCCGGCCTCCCCGGGGTCTGCCGTGTGCAGGCTCAGATAGAGCGCGGTCAGCGGCGCCGACGCTGCGTTGTCGGCCAGGTTGGCAATGGCCACCCCGTTGAAAATCAGTTTCAGCAGGTCGTTCTCGAAGGCGTTGGACTTGCTCATGGGCTCGGCCTCAGAAAGTCTTGATCCGCGGGCGGGACCGGGTGGAAGTCATGCCGCGCATCCGGCGGATACCGGCGGAAGTGGTCAGGCCCTCGAAGTCGCTGCGCAGGGACAGAGCCTGGGCGAAGTCGGTGTAAGGCTTGTTGGCCTGGCGCATCAAGCGCGCCTTGGCGCCCATGGCGATGACCTCGGCGTACTGCTGGTGGATGAAGTCCGGCAAACCCTGGGCGTCATCGGTGGGCTGCAGGGCGGCCTCGACCAAAAGCGTCATGCCGGCGGTCTGCACCGGAAGCAGCGTGAGAGTCTGGCCATCTTGCGTGAAGACGCAAGTGCTCAGGCCGTTGCTGTTGGTCTTCCAGTCGGGTCGCAGGTCTTCCTGGGCCAGCACGTCGATGATGCGGCCGTCCAGCGTGGCGTTCTCCAGCCTGGCCAGGATGGTCGACGGCTCCAGTTCGATGTCGTACTCGGTCACGTTCTCTCGGGTCGTCACCGGGTCCAGCCAGACGCGCCAGGCGCGCGATCCCAGGCAGAACTCTTGCGCGGCGCGCATGATGGCGTGCTCGGCCACCGGCTCCGGGCATCCGGTCACGTCGGGCAGCACGTCGCGCAGAAACTGGTCCCAGGTCTTCATAGCGTCTTGGGCCCCATGCGTGTGGCCTGAGCTGCTGCAGGCGTGATCGATGCGTCAGCCGATGTCTTGCCGGTCAGCAAAAGCTGAAAGCTGCCCAGGTAGGACGTGGCGCGCTGGGCCGCAAAGGGCGACTCGGCATCGCGCAGGAAAGCCCGGTGGCAAATCCAGTTGGCCATAGCCGGCGCGTAGGTGGCATCCAGGTCGATGTCGTCGTTCGGGCCTGAGCAGTCGGTCGGCGTGATGGTGAAGCTGGCCAGCACGATGACGCCAGCCTCGGCCGGCGGGTACACATCGAAGTCACGCGGCGAGCGCGGGTCGTGGGCGTAGTGCTTGACCACTGGCTTGTTGGCTGCCGTGTACCAGTTGGTGGTGAGGTCGTTCATGACCTCGCGGCTCACCAGGGTGATGCCGCGGCCGTTCTTGTTGCGCTTCACGTCCTGCAGGCGCAGGGCGCCGGCCGGCAGCGTCTGGGAGACGCCAGCGGCCAGCGTGACCTCTTGTGTGACAGTCTTGGCATCCGGTCGCACGGAAACGACGGCAAGCTGGCTCTCGTTGAGCAGGCGCATGCGCAGCTCCGGGGTCCAGCGGATGGCATCCTCGTCCTGCAGAAGATCGTCCACGATGGCGAGGACGCCGGATGCCTTCATGTCAGTCCTCCATGGACTCGAAGATGCGCACCTTGCAGTTCTGGCGCAGGCGGTCCTCGCTCAGACCATCCACGTCGCGCTGGGCGATCCCCAGGCCGCGCGCGTACTGGCGCAGCTCGTCGCCGGCAAGGCTGTCGACGGGCACGCTCTTTTGGCGATGGAAAGCCGGCGCGACCTTGAACTCGGCCGCCACGATGGACGGCGCAGGTGGAGGAGAAGGCGGCGGCGCCTTCTGCTTCAGCTCATGATCCTGCTCGGGGCTGGCGGCCTTGTTGCTCACAGGCTTGGAGGCCTGCTTGCTGTTGTTGGTGCGGCCCTTCTTGGCCGCAGCACCAGCAGCCGGCTTTTTACGGCCGGTTGCTGATGGTTGCGCACTCTTGCGCGCGTACACACCCTTCGGCATGGCTCTTAGACGCCGTGGAGGGCAGGACGTGCCAGAACGGTCAGGCGCACCTTGGCGCCGACCACCAGAGTGGCAGCGGCAGCCGCCACCTTCAGGCCGATGCCGCGATCCGCGTCCGTGGGCGCGATCAGGGCGAAATTGGCCTTGGTGGGGCGTGCCACGCCGCCGGCCTGTCCGACAGTCGAGGCCGCGAAAGCCTCGTTGCCGCAGGTACGGGCGTCGTCAGCCTTGCCGGCCACACCAGAGATCAGGCCCAGGTCCAGCGTGATGGCCGGTGCGCCGCCGCTGTCCAGGTCTTCGGTGGCCAGAATGGCGTCGATGGGGACGTAGCCGGCGGGCAGGATGACCATTTCCACCACATCGTTGAGCGGCAGGGTATCCGGGACGGTGAAGTCACCGACGATGGCGATGGGCTCAAAGCCATTGGCCGAGATCACCGGGGTCTTGTTGACCACTTGAGTAGCTTGACGGAGTGCCATGATTTGCTCCTTGGCGAAATTGAGAGGGGAACCGTTGCGTCTTCTTCAGGCCCCAAGGCGCCTTGCGGCGCCTCGGGAGTCCATCAGTTGATCGGGGTGTAGTAGGTGTCCACAGCCTGGACGCCGAAGTCCATGCCGTTGTAGCGGCACTTGTCGAAACCCGCGATCATGCGGATCACGATCACCTGCTCTTCGCCGTGGTCCAGGTCGGACTCGGACAGCTCGAAGCGCACATTGCCGCGCTGGCCCTTGGTGCCGTGAGCCACAGCAACAGCGTGCGCACCCAGGAACAGGTTGCGCACGGCAGGGACGGTGCCCGCGCCGTAGTCATCGAACTTCACGCACGTCTCGTGCTCGGTAATGAGCACGTTGTTGTAGTAGGCGTCGCCACCCTGGAAGATGGGGGACTTGGCGCCCACGGCCGCGGCCTTGGCCTTCTCCAGCGTCAGCCAGCCGGCGTCACCAACTTCGCGGCGCAGGTCGTACATCGACTCGGGACTGGTCAGCATCACGAAATGCTTGCCGCCGTCCACGTCGATGGGAACCATGCGGGCGCCCTTGCCCTCGACACCCAGCATCTTCTTGGCCCGCACGATGGCGCGGTCAATCACGGCCGTGGCCATCTTGTCCAAGGTCGTGATGGTTGCCTTGGTCTTGCCATCGGCATAGATGATGTGGTTGGCATCCGGCGCCACGAAGGCGTTGGGGAAGCCGGCGTAGCCCAGCGGGTAGTGCTGGATCTCGTCGCCCACGCCGCGCGCGCCTGCAACGGTCATGTGGCACTGCTCGTCTTGGACTTCAGCGATGTAGTCGGCCAGACGGGCGCGGACCTGGGCCGCGATGTTGTGACGCACGCGCTTCTGCGCCATGATGTCGCCGACGTTCACCAGTTGACGGTGCTTGTCGATGCGCATCTTGTGGGTGAAGTGCGACAGCTTCTGCTCGCGGCCCATGCCCTTTTCGTCGCCCTCGATGGGCTTGCCGCGCAGCTTGGCGATCAAGGTGGTGGTGACTTCATCGCCGGCCCCGGATTCGAGGTCGGTCTTGGCCACCACGGGCAGAGCGGCGTCTTCGCCGCCGGTCATCTTGTCCCAGAAGGACTTCTTCTTCGCGTCGACCGCCACCTTGGCGGACCAGACTTTGACAGCCGCCGGATCGGTCGGCAGGATTGCAGTGCGTGCCATAGTGTTCTCCTTGAACTTGAAGCACGACACACTCCTGCGTGTCTAACCGGGTAAGGCCCCCGGTGGCCTATGCTGACTGGTCAGCAATCTCCATCGGTGGGCGTGTAATGACGATACCGTCATCTGCGATCACGCGCAAGCGGGCTCGCTGCCCATCCTTTTTCTCCACGTAGACGCGGGCGTTGCCAATCATCAGGGACTGGCCGACCCGGACATCCATCACGATGCCGGGGCGGCCGGTTTTCTTGGGGTCACGTCCCTGGTGATTGCTCATACGCTCGCCATCAACTTCTCGACCTGGGCCGGGCTCATGCCGGCAATGGCCTTCTCCAGCTCTTCGCCTTCGAGCTGGCCGAACTTGGCGATGTCATCGGTGTCACCCAGCGGGCGATCCGCGTTGGGCATCTGTGCCAGCGTGGCCAGGTTGTGGCGCTTGCCGTCTGCCGGCTTGCCTGCAGCCTCGCCGGGCTTTGCACCGGCAGCCGGTGCAGGCGCCGCCTTCACCAGCTCGGGGTGGCGCAGCTTCATGGTGGCATGAGCCTGCTGCAGCGCCCACTTGCTGGCCTTCAGGCCCTCGTCGGTCATGCCGCGCTCGGTGGCTTCCATGCCGAAGGCACGAACCAGGCCATTCAGCTCCTTGTTCAGCTCGGCATTGCCCTTGTAGTCCAGGCCCTCGGTGGCCGCGGCCTTCATCAGCTCCGAGACTTCGCTCTTCCAGGCCCGCGCGATCTGCTGCTGGGTCATTTCCTCGGCGACCTGGGCGCGGTTGAGCGCCAGGTTCAGCTCCAGCAGCTTCTCGTTGGCAGCGTCCACGGCCGCATCCGAAGTGTTGCGGATCTGGTCGTACTCCTCGAAGTCGATTTCACCGTCATGCAGCTTCTTCAGGGCATCCTTCTCTGCTGTCTTGGCGGCCTGGATGGCATCGCGCTGGGCTTTGATCTGCGCCTCGGCGTCTTGGGGTGCGTTGGCCACGTAGGCCGGGGTATCGCCGGGCTCTTCAGCGGCCTCGGTGGCGCCTTCTGCAGCGCCTTCGGTGTCCTGCTCGCCATCGGTGCCGGCTGCGTCGCCTCCCTCTTCACCTTCTCCGGCCAGCTCGGCCAGTTCTGCGGCGTCGGCCGGGTTGCCAGCCAGGTGCTCATTCTCCAGCGCCTCGATTTCGTCGGGCGTGAGGGCTTCGAGGTCTTCGGCCGTGTAGCCGGGGATGTTGGGGGTCTTGCTCATGGTGACTTCACTCCTGCGAGGTTGAAAAAATCGGTTTCTGGTGGCTGGCGGCTTACTCGCCGGCCAGGGCCTTGATGTGGTTCATTTCGCCCAGCTTCTCCTTGGCCGCGCGCTTCACGTTGGCCATGCGCTTGGGGTCTTTCTGGATGGCCTTGGCCTCCAGCAGCGTGCGCATGTCGCTATCGGCCTGCCACTTGTCGTAGCTGTCGTCCTTCTTGGTGCTGTTGCCTGCGATTGCCGGTGCCATGGTCATGCCTCCTGCGCGTACAGAGTGCCGTCCAGCTCGACCACGCGCATGGTCCGGCCGTCCGTGGCCTTGAAGGCCTGGAAAGTGATCTTGTCCAAGCCTGCGGGCTCGGCCTTCACATCCTTGTCCAGCTCGGGCAGGTTGCGGGCCTGCTCGATGCGGAAGAGGACGGGCTGGGCAACGGGCTCGGCCGGCGATTCGGTAGCCTGCGTCTCAGCCTGGGGCTGCGTCTCGGGCTCGCTTTCGGGCTCGCTCTGGGTGCCGGCCTGGTCGCCGTTTTGCGCATTACCCTCGGCCTGCTGGGACTGATCGCCTGCCTGGTCCGTGGTCTGGTCCGTGGTCTGGTCTGCGCCATCGGGCTGGCCGCTGCCGCTGCCGTTGTCGTTGATCTGCTCTTCGCTCATGGTTGTGCTCCTGCTTGGGGTTGCATGTTGTCCAGCCCGGTCTGGGTCTGGATACCTGCCGCTGCACCTTCCGCGAGCTGCGGATCAGGCATCGGACTGAGTTGCGCCGCCGGCATGGCGGGCTCGGTCGGCACGGCAGCCGGGTCGATGTTGGGCTGGCCTGGGCCACCGTTGGCGTCCACGAAGCCGGCGGACTTCAGCAGCTCGTCGGCCACGGGCGTGACGGCAGGCATCTGCGATACCACTTGGGCAGCCTGCATGGCCACGTAAAGGGCCTTCAGCGTCTCGCCCAGGGTCTTGGCGTCCAGGTTCTTGCCGGTGGCGCGTGCCTTCTCGATCTCGGCGTCCAGCTTGGCCATCTGGGCCTCGATCTGCTTCTTGGCCAGCGCCTGCTGCTCGGCCATAGCCTGCTGCTGCTCGGGGCTCGGCGGCTCGTCCGGGTCCGTCATGCCGGTGGCTTGGCGGATGCGCTGCACGATGGTCTTCTTGTTCGGGATGTCGGCCAGCTCGAAGACCGTATCCAGCAGGGTCGTGACGATCTGCGGCGCTACCGGGCCGAGCTGGGTCAGCAACTGCATCATGGACTCGAAGGCTGCGTGCGACAGGCTCTGGCGCCAGGCCTGCTCGCCGATCATGAACTTGGCCTTGCGCGCGGTCACATCGTTGAGCTTGGCGCCAGGGTTGGCAGGGTCCGGCTGGTTGATGCGCAGGTACTCGCGCTTGGCACGCTCGCCCGCGATGCTGATGATCTTGGGCTCGTCGTAATACTGCTCGATCAGGCTCAGGGTTATCTCGCCTTCGAGCTGGCGCGCGAACAGCAGATTGTCGAACAGCTCGGCCGTTAGCTGGCTCCCTTGGTCGGCCTTAGCCTTGAGGGCCACGCCGGCCGTGATGTTGGTGTCACGTCCCAGGTTCTCGCTGCTGATGCCGCTGGCGTTGCGGATCATGCTCTGGTCGATCTGCGCGAGGTTCAGGTGGCCCTGCGCCACGTCGTTCTCGCGGTTGGTCTTGATCTTGGCCAGGCCGCCAGGCGCCACCACTGCAAAGCCATCGGGCGCGCGCAGCTCGTCGCGCACCTCCTCGGCCGTCATGGACTTGGCGTCAAAGGCATCGCGCTCGGCCGTGACCTGATTGGTCGACAGCACGAAAAGTGCCTTGGACATGCGCTTGTTCAGCGAGTCCTGCGGGCCACGCACCGGGCGCACCGGGCCATACGGCGCGTTGTCCTTCTTGCGGCGGTAGGCCCAGCACGGCACGAAGGGAAAGCGGTTGTGCTTGTACGGGCTCTCCACGTCCAGGATGATGTGGCGCTCGGTCATGATGGTGCATCGCATCTTCATGCGGATGCGGTCGACCGAGCTGGTGCCGCCGCGCGTCTCCTTGGTGGGCTCTTTGTACCAGGCCTCGATCAGCATCACGCGCTCGCGGTGGTTGTTGCTCCACGCATCCGAGTCGTACATGGCGTACTTGCCAGGCATGGGGGTGAAGACATCCAGCTCTTCGATGGGTCGACCGTTCCACCACTCCATGTAGTGGTCCTTGTCGTCCATCACGGCCGCGGCGCGAAGCTGCAGCTCTTTGTCGGGGAAGTAGGCCAGCGCGATGTCCAGATCCACCATCCTGAAGCGGAAGAGGTAGCGGCTGTCCTGCAGGTCGCGGCGCGGGCCGAGGCTGTCGTACAGCATGTTGCGCCAGCTCTCGGAGCGCACGTAGATGGGCTCGTCCTCGGGGTCGGGATTGATGCCGATCTCGATCCAGCCCAGGCCCGCCTTGAAGGTGTCATCGGCCGCGCTGCTGCGCTCGAACTCGACGTTGTTGGCTTCGGCGATGTACTTGAGCAGCTTGCTCTTGTTCTTCGCGTCCTGATCGGCCTCGGGGCTGTCGTCGTGCGCGCTGATGATGTTGAAGTCCGTGCGCGTGCGCCGCTCCACACCGATCAGCCAGTCGATCATCGGCTTGACCTCGTTGTAGACCACGGGGTTCTGGCCACGGTCGCGCAGCTCGGCCGCCTCGTCGGGCAGCCACTGCATGGAGTCGTAGTAGTCCTCGTCCAGCGCCATCTGGTAGCGGTTGTGGGCCTGGCGGTTCATTTCCTGGTGAAACCAGCTCATGAGCTTGGCGTGCTTCTCGGCCTCTTTCGTGCCGGGTGTCGCGCGCTCGTTGCCCGTCGTGGCCGTTTGTCGTGATGCGGTGGCCATGGTCAGATGCTCGCTTCCTTGATAACCCGGTCGTACTGGTCTTTCTGGGTGATGTCGACCAGGGCCTCGCCCTTGGCGGCCTTGCGCAGCGCGCGCGGAGCCGGCGGCATCATCAGCAGCTCGGGGATGAAGCGCATCACCACGTCCATGAGGGCATTCAGCTCGACAGGGATCAAGGCGCGACCCAGCAGAGGCAGCGCCATGCCGCACTGGTACAGGCCCTCGTCGGTGGGCTTGCCGCTCGGGTCGGCGTACTTGCCCGCGCTGGACAGGCAGATCCCGAAGACGCCAGCGTCACGGCCGGCCATGGCCGACCAGATCAGCATCACGGGCTCGCCGTCCGTCTCGTCCCACTCCAGGCTCACGACGTAGCCCTTCATGGTGTGAGTAGCGAAGGCGCCGGCTCCACCGACACCGAAGACGGGTGCGCCGGATGCGCTCACGACATAGGACTGGTTGAGGTTCAAGCGGTTCTCCAGTTGCGTTCACGCGGGCGCGCACGGTGCGCCTCCAGCGGTTTGGTGCAGGCGCGCTCCTTGCCGGACATGACCAGATAGCGGGAGCCGTCCATCAGGTGGTCGTTCTCCTTCACCACCTTGCCGTTCTTGTCGCGGCGGTAGATGCGGTACTCGGCCAGCCAGTTCTGGCAGGACCGGAAGACCTTGAGGCGGCCGGTTGAAAGGCGCTGCCAGACCTCGTAGATGCCGGACTCCACGCCGTTGTCAGCCAGGTACAGCTCCAGGCCCAGGTCTTTGTAGAGCTGCAGCAGTTGCTCGCCGTCCTTCTGGCTGCGGCCACGCGATGCTGGGTCGATCACGCCTGGCATCCACTCGCCGCCCTTGGCCTTGATAGCTGCCGCGTGAATGCTGGGCTCGGCCTGGCCGCGGTAGTGCTCGGCCACGATGTAGAGCGTGTCGCTCTCCAGATCCCAGGCGCCAAAAGGCACGGCGGTGCGGTTCCAGCCCACGTCCATGCCATAGCTGCGCGGCCAGTGCTCGGGGATGGCGAAGTCGTCCACCACGAAATCGGACTCGGGGATGGGGTAGATCGCGCCAGATCCGAGGCTCGGGATGCCTTTGGTACGTGCGTCGCGCTGGTGGGGTGGCAGCTTGGCCAGCATTTCCGCCTTGACCTGCTCGTCCAGGTGCGGAACATCGTCCCAGCCACACATCACGATGGCCCGGCTGGCCTCTTTTTGCACCACGGGCTGGCCCTGCGAATCGCCCAGGCTGGCGCCATTGAGCAGGTTCACCACGAGAGGCGTGAGGCCCTGAAGCGGCGTGAAGGTCAGCGTGCTGATGCCCTTGGTGGTCATGAGACGGACCTGGCCCTCGTCGTAGACATCCTGGGGGCATTCCTCGTCCGGCCAGAACCCGTGCAGCTCGAAGCCCTGGAAGATCTTGCGGCCCTGCTCGTAGCTGCGCAGCCACAGCTCGGACTCGCCGGCATTGCTGATGTCGCCGCCACCCGATACGCGCTTGACGATGACCTTCTCGATGGCGCCCTTGACGTGGATACGCGGCACGATGGACTTGATCGTCTCGCCGGGGATCAGCCCGGTGCCGATCAGTTCCTCGCGGTCGCGGTCATCGGTGCCCAGCAGCTTGGACTGCAGGATGTCGCGGGTCGTCTCGTGCGTGTCGCCACTGCCCAGCAGTGTGATCGGGCCGCCGAAGGTGTGGCCTTCCCACCAGTCCGGGTACATGCCGGTCAGGTGGTAGCTCCACTCGGTTCCGGCCGCCATGGTCTTGCCGACCCGGTTGCCGGCCAGGAAGACGCGCTCGCGGCACATCTGGCCCAGCCTGAAGAACGTCAGGTGTTTGGGGTACAGAGCACGGCGGAAAGGCCCCGTATCGGGGAACATGGTGCATATCTGCCGCTTGCGGTTGCGCTCCTGGATCTCGGCCAGCAGCTCGGCCAGGCGCTGCTTCTGCGCCGGGCTCATGGCCAGCAGGTCGATCTCTGCGCCGGGCTCGACCTCAAGCAGCTCAAGCATTGTTGAACCCCTTGACCACGAATCCCATGGAGATCAGCTCGGCAGCCAGGTCGGCGTCGGGCTTTTGCCTGGTGTGCAGCTCGCCACTCAGCTCCAGCTTCTCGCCGTACTTCTTGGGCGCCTTCTTGGCCAACTTCCACTTGATGATGTCGGCCTTGAGGCGCAGGCCCTGGACGTGGGCCGGGATGATCGAGCGCGCGGCCTGATCCCCGATCTCGTCCAGCACGTCAAACTGGACATCGGCTCCAGCCTCGTGCGCACGCGCGTACTGTGTCGAAAAGTCGGGGTCTTCCTGCAGCCAAGCCAGCACGGTGGATGTCGCTGGCCCTTGCGGTCTTTCGCGGCAGAAACTCCGCATTGAATTCCCGGTTTGCTCCAAATAAGATAGCAGCTCG
Organism: uncultured Curvibacter sp.; assembly: GCA_964546615.1. Taxonomy (GTDB): domain Bacteria; phylum Pseudomonadota; class Gammaproteobacteria; order Burkholderiales; family Burkholderiaceae_C; genus Hylemonella. The sequence goes on along the minus strand of CAZJKR010000001.1, from coordinate 28,068 downwards.
GCCTTCAGGCGTGCCTTGCGCTCCTTTTGCCCCTCGTTCTTCGGGATCTCGGGCCAGCCATTGGAGAAGTCGATCTCGACGGTCTGGGCCTGGTCGCCGGTCGGGCGGCCTACACCCGGGCGTTCCGATCCTTCGGCGCGCTTGGGTGCGGGTTCGTCCAGCTTCTTGGGCTTGGTCGTCTTGACGGCCTTCTTGGCGGCTGTGGCGCGGGTGTTCCCCGGCTTCTTGGCCGCTGGCTTCTTCGGTGCTGACTTCTTGGGTGTTGCCATGCTGCTCAGGTAAGCCGCGCCTGCAGGATCGCGGCCGGGGAAACCCGATCAAAAACCCGGCCCGGTCCACGTACACATCGCGGTGTGCCGCTGTTACTTTGGTCGCCACTGTGAACGGCTTTGGCGGACATCTGGAACCCTTGAACTCTTGGGAATGGAAGGTGGTGGCTATTCCATCCTGAAAGGGATAGGGTTTCAAGGGGGGTGGGGGTGGGGGCTTCGCCCCATGGGGGCCTGTGTGCCTGCCTGCGACCCAAAAAAAAGCCCGCCAGGCTGGTGGGCCGGGCGGGCGGATCTGCCTTGCGGCAGCGGCCCCAGGGAGGATAGAGCCGGCACTTGCGTGCTCTGGAGCCACATCGAGGATTTGAACCTCGGACCTCCCACTGTCACGGGGGGACTGTGGGCGCTCTACCGGACTGAGCTAATGCAGCGAATTGGCGATGGCGGCCGGGGTGAGCCCCCAGCCCTGCTCCAGCCTGTCCACCATTCCGGTGGCAATCTCTGGGGCTTGACCATCGGGATCTATTCTATTCGATCAGGGATGATCCTTCAAGCGTTTTGGGCGTCTTTTCGAGGCCTCGATCAGCTCGTCCAGCGTGCGCTTGAGCCATCTGGCGCCGCCGATCTCCAGCCACTTGTCGCGCTGGGCCTGGGTGTCCGGGCGCCAGCTCACGGGCGTGGGGCGCTCGGGTGCTTCTGGGCGGCCAGCGCCTTGTCGGCGCCCGCCTCTCGTGGGCTTCTGGATGGTCATGGGGTGGATTCTGCCCGCACTTCAGGGCGGCGCGCGATCCAGCCGGTGGGCTCGTCGTCCTCGGTCTGCAGCTGCTCGAACTCGGCATCGGCGCGCGCCCGGTCATGGAAGCAGAATCTGCGCTCCCATCCGAAGAGATCGCATCGAAGGTGGATCGCCCGCGTGAAGAGCAGATCGCCCAGGGCGGCCACGCTGCCATCGGGCAGGCGGCGCACCCGCAGGTACTCGCCCAGGCGCTGGATCTCCTGGAGCTCGGGGTCGGACTCGGCGATCACTCTGGTCCCCCGTCGCAATCGGTGGCGTCCGCCGGGCACAGGGCTGCGCACTCCAGATCCGTGGTGCATAGGGCGCCCGTGGTGTCCGTGGCGGCGATCAGGCCGGCCGTGGCCAGAGCAAGGGCGAGGAAGGCGGCGGCTCTCATGTCACCCACTTCTGTTCGACTGGGCACCACATGGCAAGCTCCGCGTTCTCGATGATGTGCCCGGGGACGATCTCGCCAAGCGGGTCGCCCAGCTCGTAGTAGGCGTCCGGTTGGATGGCCAACAGCTTCTCGCCCGGCGCCATTTCGACGGTGTGAATGGCCTTGTCGCCCTTCATGATGGTCTTGAGCAGTTTCATGCTGCACCTCTCTGCTTGAGCATTTCGTCAGCCCAGGCGGCGGGCCACTGGACGTAGCGTTGCTTCTTGCGCTCTTCATCCCACCTCATGTAGGCGGTGACAGACTCCGCACGCTGTTGCACGAACTCCATGCCGGCGTGCGTCTCTGGGTCTATGCCGGCATCGTCTGCCGTCAAAACGTCCTCCCGTATCTGCCTGTCTTGGATCTCATGGACTTGCATCACCCGGGGCGCTGGCGGCATTACCGGCTCGAACCATGGCTGCGGACTGGCCGGTGCGTGGGCCATGAAGTAGTCGCGCAGTGTCATGCCGGCTTCATAGTCCCAGTCAGGGCTATGCCGCATGTCTCGGTTGGACGGGAATGCTGGCTCGTTGTGGTGGTTCATGCGGCACCGCCTTTCACCTTGGCGATGGCGGCGCGGGCCAACGGAAGCACTGCCTCGGTCAGTTCCTTGTCGCCAGTGCAGACGCCCACATAGGCTGACAACTTGCGCTCGGCACGCTCCAGCGCCACCAGCAGTTCGTCGCGCTCTTTGACCATGCGGGCCGCCCTCTCGTCGCAGCCGATCAAATGATTCAGCAGCGGCCGTCCAAGGTCTTCCAGTCGCTCAGTGCTGATGCCGTCGCACGCATTCCAGCAGGCGACGAGGCGGCGGGCATTGGCTTCAACCCGGTCGGCCGCGCCAGTGGCGCCGGCGTAAGGGTTCAGCATGTGAGCAAGGGCGAGCGGAACGCCGCAGGCATCTTCGCTGCCTTGAATCGTCGGCCCGGCAACGGTGAGCCGCCCTTGTGTGTGCTTCGCGCTCATACCTGCACTCCATCGGCTTTGATGATCGCGGCGCGAGCAATCTCTTGCCGCTCAGTGTCGGTGTGCCGGTTGCCCTCCTGGTACGGCCAGACAAACATTTTCAGAGCCGTCAGCAGCTCAGGCGCCGCGTTATACAAGGCGGACTCGCGCATGGCTTTGGCGATCTCAACGCTGCAAAGCTGCCCCTCATTGCTCACGAAACTGCGCCGGCCGGTGCGCGTTCCGTCCGGTCGGATCTGCTCGAAGACCTGCCAGCCGTGGACGACTTCGCTGGTCGCCACGTCGTAGGTTTCCGCGTTGCTGTAGCGCGTGCCCGGATCGTAGGGCAGGCCGTTGAACTGCGCGGCCAGCCTCTTGGCTTCTTCCACTGAAATGCACATATCGGGCTCCTGTTGGTTAATTACAGGCTCAGAATATATATTACTTTTTGATTGTTGCGCTACATTCCGACAAACGGTATGTCAGAGGTTGATGACCTCGACGTCGTGAGGCTGTCGCTTGCCGGCCAGGATCTCCTGCAGGCGCTTCTCGGTCAGCCGGTGGGCCGCGATCATGGTGCGCGCGCTCAACGTGTTCAGGCACGTCTCATAGTCCTCCAGGGCGTAGCGGATGGCCTGCAGCCCCTGCCCGTCGAGGCGGATGGGCTTGCCCTCCTTCAAGTGCCGGCGGCCGGCATCGGCCAGGGCGCGCACGGCATCGTCCAGCAGGCCAGAGCTGTCGGCGACCTCGATCTTGTCGCGGGTGCCGTCCGCCTTCTTCACCCGGTCCAGCCAAGGGCCGCGCGTCACCAGCGTCTCCAGCATGTTCACGCAGTCACTCAGCAGGCGCCAGTCGTTGGTGCTGGGCTCCTGCTCTGTGGCGATGGACTGCAGGGCCTGGTGCATCTGGCCCAGGTGGTGGTCGCGCGAGGCCATCGGCATCAGCTCGTCAGGGCTGGCCAGCAGTGCGTCCATGGTGGTGTAGTGGGTCTTCATGCTGGAGTACCGTGCTGGGAGAGTGCCCATCGGGCGGCGCGGCGCAGGCGCTCAGGCTCGGCCGGGTTGCTTGCGACTTGACGCCATGCGTCGATCTGAAGGGCCAGGGCCTGGTCAAAGACTGCGGCCTTCACTACCGCGTCGGTAGCGCCCTGGTCCAGCCAGGTGTGGCACGCGAAGCAACCCCATACGCTGTAGTGGTCGTCCGCCTTGCGCGCGCCGGCCTTGCCGTGCTCGGCCAGGTTGGAGTGGCAGGCCACGGTGGTGTCGACCGGGTGCAGCCCGACGCCAGGCGCACGCACCAGGCACTGGCGGCCACGGGCCATGTCCAACAATGCGCGGTTGCGCTTGGCCACGGTTTTGGGCAGGGCCTGGGCCTGATCCGTCAGGCGGGCCAGCACCACAGGCCGCTGCAGCGGGCGCAGCGGAGCCGGCGGCGGCGGCTGGTACTCGGGGCGCTTGAAGCCCGTGCGGCGCATCACGGCAAGAACCCCATGCGCGGTTTCGGCGGTTTTTCCACGTCCTTGCCTGTGACATCCTTGACGGCCTGATGAAGCCGGGCGATCACATCGTCTTCGGAAGTTGCTGGCAACGTAGAAACCGAGCCCAGCATATGCAGTGGGTAGCTGTAATCGTCCTCAAGAGTGATCGTATGCCTTGAACCGGATCGGCGCAGCATCAGCGGCTCCTGAAGTTCCAGATGTAGGCGACCTGGCTCAGTAGGCGCTGCTTGGCGAAGGGCGCCTTGCCCCAATACGGCAGGATGACCCGCCCGGCTGGAATCTCTCTGGGTAATTTCATCGCTCAAAGTCTCGATGCCACGACTCGATGCAGGCATGGCGCTGCTCGTCGCTCAGGTGAGGCCAAAGCGTGGCCTGCGCATAGTCGGTCCACAGAAAATCGTTCATGGCCCGGGTGAACTCAATGAAGTCCTGCTCTTCGAGCTGGTCCCATGCGATGGATCGCGGGATGGCTACCATGACGCCACCAGGGCCGGGCAGGAAGTCGACGTGACCGGCGCCCACCTTGAGCCATTCCAGCAGGCGCTCCAGATCCTCGAAGACCTCTTGCCGGCCCAGCAGGCCGGGGATGCCCTTCATGCCGGCCAGCTTGCCGAAGAAGAAGGCGTGATGCTTCGGGCTGCGCGGCAGCTTGTAGCTGAACTTCAGCGTCTCGCCGATCTCCAGCTCGGCCACGCGGCGGCGGAACTTCTCGTAGGCGCGCCGGCCCTTCTCGCCCAGGCCCTGCAGCTTGCCGTCTTCGCCCTTGACGATGACCAGCTCAGACATGGCTCACCTTCAGCATTCCGGCGTACCCGCGCACCATGCGCGCGGCGGCCTGCCAGTCCCAGCAGACGGCCACGCACCAGCCCTCTTTCTGCAGGCGCGTGATGCGCTCGCGCTGCTCCTTGGTGGGGCTGCCGTCGCCGTGCTTGAACTCGATGGCCAGGCCGATGAAGCCGCCCCGGGCCAGCGGCCACAGCACATCGGGCACGCCAGGCTTGACGCCCTCGGCCTTGAGCTTGCCGGCCACCGCCTTGCTGCGCTGGCCACCATTGGGGACAGCGTGCATCAGCTCGATGCCGTCGAACTTCTGCAGCGCGGCCCAGGCGAAGAAAGCGGCCTGCTCGTGGTGCTCAGACATGGGCCTCGTCCTCCAGTTGATCGAACAGGTCCAGCGTCTGGTTCTTCGGCACCGGCTTCTTGCCGCGGCTCTTGGGGATGTGAAACACCAGGCCGCCCTTGCGCCCGGCCAGCTCGATCAGGCCGGCACGACGGGCGCACTTCTCGCCCACGGGCAGCTCGCCGATCAGCACGGCGGCGCGCTCCATGGGTCGACCGCACAGGCAGCAATTCACAGCACGCCCCTTCTGCACAGCTCGGGGATCATGCTGGCCTCTTGCCACGAGAGCGGGGTTTCTCCGTCGACTGGCGCTCGGGCTCCGAACTCGAAGCCCGGCCACGGTCGACGGGCTGCAGCGCCAGCTCGGGCAGCTTGGCCAGCCGGCGCAGATCCGCCTCGGCGTGCCCGAACTTCATCCAGTCGGCCAAGGTCTTGCGCGATCTCTCGGCGATCTCGTCCGGCATGACCAGGCCGCGCAGCTTCTGGATGCGCTGAATCAGTCGCGCACCACAGTACAGGCAGCCGAGCGAGTGCAGCGCGTAGTCTGGGCTTTCCCGTGAGTACAGGCAGTCCTCGCATGGCTTCACGCTGCCTTCGCCCGCGGTTTTTTGATCAGCTTCGGGCCATGCTCGATGGCGTTGAGCGCAAGCATCGCCAATGGCTTGGCAGCGGAAGCCCCTCCCAGCTCGTAGACCCGCTTTGCCCGGCTGGCGTCTCCGATCAGAGCTGGGCGCGGCGCAGGTAGTCCACGCTTGACATACATTTCGTCTGGGCTGCGGTCCCCGATCAGGGCGCGCGGGTACTCAAATGATTCGCGCGAAGCATAGGCCCGGTGAGACTCACAGAATCGGTGCTGCAGGTAGCCCAGCTCGTCCATGCTGGTGCGGCACATCTTGGGCCAGCCACCCAGATCCTGCACGCATGCGTGGATGGCAGGGTCGTCAAACACCACGTCGGTGTAGGCGCCGACCGTCTGCATGGCGTCCATGACCTTGCCCCAGGCCAACATGGCCCTGTCGGTCGACGTTCCACCCAGCTTGCGCACGATGTCAGCCGGCTTGGGCGCGAACTGGCCGCGATCCGGGTCCATGGCGTGCGCCGTCATGGCCTTGCGTAGCTGCTCAAGGTCAAAGCCCTTGCAGGCCTGCCACCAGACATCGAGCATGAAGTCGGTCACGTCCTGGCGGTAGAACGACAGCGTGCCGCCCAAAAGCTCACGAAACTCGGGGAATTGATCCTGGCGCATTAGATGGCCTCCTGCGGCTGCTGGCCGCGCATTTCGGGTGGAACCCAATTCCTGGCGACGGCGAGATTGCGGTCCTCCAGGGCTTGCTGCTTGTTGGGCTGGGCCGTGCCGGACTGCTGGCGGTTGGTGGCCCACTCTGTGCGCAACTTCTCGGCATCACGCAGCAGCAGATCCACCGGATGCATGGCCCGCACGTACAGCAGGTTCTTGTGGCTCAGGAAGAACTGAGCCACCGCGGGCGCTTCATCCGCTCCCAGACGCTGCAGGAGCTGGGCCATCTGCCCGTTCACCTTGGCGTTGCGCACGGGCTTGACGTGGTACAGGGCCTCGTAGGCTTGGGCGTAGGCGGTCCAGGCGGTCGAAGTGGCTGGCGGCTCTGTGTTGGTGGTCTTCTTGGCCCTCGCCTTCGCCGGCTTTCCGGCTGGCGGCTGGGGCGCGACAGCGACCCCGGCCGAAACGGTATTCTGTGTATTTGGCTGTCCCTGTCCCTGTCCCTGTCCCTGTCCCTGTCCCTGTCCCTGTCCCTGTCCCTGTCCC
>CAZJKR010000001.1:15105-21142 GCA_964546615.1 uncultured Curvibacter sp. | reverse complement strand
TTAAGAGCTTTTTCCGGCGGAATTCCGGCGGAATAATGTTCGTTTTCCGGCGGAACAGGGTCAACCATTCCTCCGGAATTCCATTGCTCGAATGTCGGATGATTGATGGCTGGCAGGTTGCGGTCGGCGCGCTGCTTGTTCATTTTCCGCACCCGATCACACATCTTTCCGTAGGCATGCTCCAGCTTGGAGGCCCAGGCTTCACGCGCTTTCTCTGCCACCACGGGGTGATACAAGCGACCGTCCGCGCATGAAATCCAGCCGCGCAGCGCGCCGGCTTTCACGCGCTGCCATTCCTTCACCACGCGGCCATATCCGGCGAAGTTGGATAGCACGCGGTCATCGTCTGGAAGGCTGGCGGCTGGCACCTGATGCCAGCTAGCCGCCCACAACAGAACGGCCGCCCAGCACGCCTCTGGCGTCTCGGTGGTTGCCAGATCCGAGTCGCGCAGGCGCGCCACGTCCAGCGGCATGAATGCGAAGTCGCGCAGATCGCAGTCTGCTGGGGTGAGTGGTTCGATCATTCCGGTGTCGCTTGATTCCACAGGTCGCCATCAGGGCCTTGTTTCTTTAGCGTTTGAAGGATGTGCATGGCAGCGGCATCCGGGAAATCAACGATCAAACAGGCTGCCATGCCGATGAGAAAGTACTTGCTGTTTTCCACAGGTGGGCTCTCTCCAGTCGAATCTGCGCAGTAGCCTCGCACCAGATCAACTATTGGTCGAATCCCTGCTCCGGGATGAATCATCAGAAGCGCCTGCTGCAGCTCGATCATTTCGGCGTGAGCGACTTCATGGCAGGTTTCGCAAAGAGCCACCAGCTCGGAATCGTCGTATTCCCATGCCATGCGTCCCTTGACGTAACGCTTGTGATGCACATGAAGAGTTGATTCGCCGTCCTGGCAGCACTCGCACGCGAAGCCGGCACGGTCGAGGATCTCAAGGCGTCTTCGCTGCCAGTTTGGATGGCGGAGCTGGTCACGGTATGAAATCGCCGGCATTACGCAGACCCCCTATTGGTTCTCCGACCTGGCCCACAAAGGCGAAGGGCGGCATCAACAGCCGCCAGCTCGCATCCCATTCGGACGCGAAGGGCCTCTAGATCGGTCAACTGCTCGCGGTCCAGGGGGCGGCGAAAAGCCAGTGCGCGCACGACAGCGCGGCGCCTGGCTTCGATGCTGGCCTTAATTTCTGCAGATGGGAAAAGGATGTCGAACGCATCTACTGCGCTGACGGTGCGGGTGGGACGTGCCATGCCGGCCTCCAATGCGTCAGTTTTGAAAACTGCCACACCCAACGCCAATTGGGGGAGGCAGCCCGAACGGGTTGGCGTACCGGTGACGCAGCGGAGGCTGTTGGCCGGCGAGCCTTTCGGCTCCCCATTCGGGCCGCCAAAACTTGGGGCCAGAACTGAAAAGCCGCAGGACTTGCGGAGGCTGCGGCTTTTTGCCGCTACGTCATTCGGGACGCCAATCCCGGCCACGCCCTTGTTCGACGTGACGACTGCAGTGTAGCGCAACTTCGCCGGGGTGGTCAAATTCGTCATCCGACCGTACCCCCATAGGCTGCGGCGTATCGGCCCAGGTCGATGACGGGGCCGCGCTTGGCCGCCTTGGCCGCACGGAACTCGAAGAGGCTGGCGTACCCGGGTTGCATCAGGGCAAAAAGCCGGGCCAGGTACGGGGTGTTGTGGTCGTTGAGCTTCCAGGCTCCGCTGGACTCCTGCAGGGCGCTGTGATGGCGCAGAACCTCCACGATGGTGCGCGCGCTGTAGTGCCGGTGGCCACGCTGGGCGATCCGCAGGGCCTCGCGCTCGAAGGCCTCGTAGACGTGCAGGTTCTCAGGCAGGTAGGCCAGGAAGTCGGCCGTGAACTGGTGCGCGTGCGCTCGCGCCATAAGCACCGGGTTGAAGTGGATCATGCTCAGGCCCTCCGCTCTTCATGCAAGTGCTTCCAAGTCACTCGCTTCCTGATGTGATGAACTGTCGTCACCGTTACGCCATAAAGAGAAGCAAGCTCTTTCGCCGGCAAGGCGGAACTCCTGATGCGAGCAACATCAGCGGAAACCAGTTTTGCCATTGGATTGCTCTCACCGGGGCTACCGAATTGACCAGCCCGTGCTTGAATCGACTTCATGAGCCCAGGATCTGACTTGGCAAGCGGATTTTTTGTGTGCAGCTCATTGGCTGCTGCTGCATAGGCCTTAGCGGCATCCTCCGGCAAGGTGAAATTGCCAAGGTTTTTGCTTTTCCCGCCGTGTTTTATCCCCGCTCGCCAACGCGCGTTTGCCACATCCCGTGATACGCCCTTGAATCCACTTGAATTGTTTTTTTGCGCAAGAATGTTCTGCCTGTTTTCAGAGGCGGTTACATCCCTTAGATTCAAGAATCTGTTGTCGCTTTTGCAGCGATTGATATGGTCAATCTGGTTTTCTGGCCAAGCGCCAGTCACATAAAGCCAAGCCAGCCTGTGTGCTGGGTAGTTGCGACCGTATATGCGGATGCTTACGTAGCCATCTTTGCGGAGGTAGCCAGCGATTCGACCGGGCCTCACGCTTCCTGTGCGCGTCTTGATCCATGTAAAAACACCAGTGCCTTCGTCGTAGCGAACAAGCTCACGAATGGCAGCGGAGGTCAGTGAAGAGTTAAACGGCTTCACGATCAGACTCGCTTTGCGTTTTGAAGAAGCCAAGCAAGCTTCACATCAAAACTCCCGGTTGATTGCACGCCGTCGTCATCCAGGTAACGCAGGCTGACCTCGGGCCGGGTGTCGCCGATGATCTTGCAGACCTGGACCGTGCGCCCGCTGGGCAAGATCAGCCAGTCGCCGCGGGCAACCTTGGTGAGCCTCGGAATGAACTCCCACGATTTCATTGGCTGTGCCCCCCCGCGTCATTTGTGGAGCCAATGTGGAGCACGCCTGCGACCGCAGCGGCGTTCGCCTGTATGACACTTCGGTAATGCTCAAAGCCATACACCCTCACGGTCAGCAAGTCGCGGACAAACTCGCTCTCGGTCATGCCGTAGCTGTGCGCAAGCTGCTGGGCCTTCTGGCGCAGCTCGAAAGGCACCCGGGCGCGGATCTCGTCATCGCACTTGCCGCCGATGACGGCGCGACTGAAACTGAGATCGGTGGAGTGGTGGCGATCCGTCATGGCTTTCCCCTGTGCTTGACCTTGCGAATACCCATGACATCAGCGAGCTTGATGATGTTCACGGCCGCCTTGGCGGCCTGGGGCACGCTCTTGCACCACTTGGAGACGGTCGGCTGGTTGATGCCCACCAGGCGGGCAATCTCGCCTTGCGTCAGGTTGTGCGGTGGCCGTTGCATGGCCCGTAGTGATCGCTGAATTTCATCCATGGTGCCTAATTCTATGCGACATGGAATTAATCATTCAAGTTGTTTGTGCGCAACATTGGATAACTCTGTTAGGCATAGTTGAGCAATGGACCCGCGCGATCTACTTCTTGAGCTGATGCGCCGCCACGGCGACAACCCAAACTCCCTTGCCAGAAAGCTAGGGGGCAAGCCTGGCCAGCCCAGGATTCACAAGTTCCTGAGCGGCACCACGACGGAGCCCAGGCGCACGACGATGGCGCCGATTGCCGACCACTACGGCATTCCGCTGGATGCTCTCTATGACCCGGTGGCGGCAGAAGTGACCATGCAGGAACTGCAGGGCTCAGGTTTCAGGCGCGTGGCGCCCAGGGCGGAAGACCTTACCCGAGCCGAGGACAATGCCGTCTCGCGCAACGGCATGAAGCTCGCGCAGCTCTACGATCTGCTGTCAGAAGGCATCGACCAAGCCATCGCCTTCCGGGCCGCCTCTCAGGCGGTCATCGACTCTTTGCGCCCAATTCCATCGCAACCCAGCGCCGAGCCGCGGCAAGCTGATCCGGTGCGAACACCAAGGGCATAGCCCGCCCATCCTGCCCGCGTAGCAGGCGGATCAGCTCCACCTGCTCTGCCGTGGCCACATAGGCCACAGCCAGGCACGGCGCCGGGCTGACCGGCACACTCGTGGCCAGCAGGGCCTCGTGGAAGCACACCACGTAGGCCGCACGCCCACATCCCGAAGCGATCATGCGCCACACGGTCTGCATGGAAATCTGATCGCAGATCGCCCCGGTGATCGAGAGCGTCACGACACGAACCCCACCCAAAACGTCTTCCAGCGCCTGCACCTTGGCGCTGTGTATTTCAACCCCTGAGCGCACAGCTATCGACTCCCCGTTTGCCATAAGGAACCACTCATAGTAAGCATAAAAGCAACATCGAACAAACCTTTACCGGGTTTTTTTTGTCCCAGATAATTCCTTTTCGACTTGCTTTTGTATATTCGTCGTGGAATAATCAAAACAGTGCAAAAGGAGCGAGTCATGAGCGAATCAGTCAAGACCGAACAGCCATCCGAGGCGCAGATCCAGCAGTGGAAAGAGCGCAAGGACGCGGAAATGCAGCGCGAGTGGGACCGTATCGCGCGCCGAGATGCCGATGCCCAGATGCGCTACTACCCGGCCATGGTTCCGGCCGAAAGGGGCTGGTGATGCACGGCATGGACCGGCTTCATGATGACCTGGGCCGCCCTGAATGGTTCTGGCCTGCAGTCAATGCCGCCCTGCTCTTCCTGTTGGTGTCGGCGTGGGAGTGAGGGTGACTTCAGGAGTGATGGTGACTGTAGGACACCCAGGAGGCTCGGCGCGAGGCCATCGAGCAGGCCCAGCGCGAGCAGCGCCGCGACCAGGCTGCGCAGGCCATGTGCGGCGGCGAGAACGCCGTGGCCGTGGACCTGGGCAACGGCTGGCACCAGTGCAAGACCAAGCGGAATTTCAACACCCAGAAAGTGAGACTGCCATGAGCCCCATCACGTCGATTCTTTTGACCCTGCTGGTCATCGCCTTGCTGGCATGGGTTGTCGTGATCCTCTTCGACAAAGGCATGGACGAGCTTTGGCCGCCCAGCCATGAAGAGATCGCGCGTCGCCTGCAGGAGAAGGCCTCCAAGGATTTCAACCGCCGCCACCGCGTCCAGCGCAACAGCGCATGGTCATGGTGGTGATTTTTCTCAACCTCAAGGAAACCCGAAATGACGAATGAAACCCAAGGCGCCAAGAGCGCCGAAGAGCTGGACAATGCCGCCCGAGAAGTCGGCGCGCGCAGCATCGCTCTTGTGCAAGACACCCTTGCCGAGTTCGACACCGTGAATGCCGGCGTGGCCGAGCTGGAGCGCCGCTACGGCAATGTGGTTTTCGCCGTGCAGACCAAGCAGGGCATGGCCGACGCCAAGGAGGCGCGCCGCGTCATCCGCGAGCCGCGCTACGCGGTCGACAAGGCCGCCAAGGCCGCGAAAGACCCGCTCAATGAGCTGAAGCGCAACATCGACCAGCGCGCAAGCATCATCACCGACCGCCTGCTGGCCATCGAGACGCCCATCCATGAGCAGATCCGGCGCGAGGAGGAGCGTGTAGCGGCCGAGAAGGCGGCTGCCGAAGAGGCCGCGCGCAAGAAGGCCGAGGCCATCCAGTTTGCGATTACCGGCATCCACGCCACGCCCGTTGCCATGATGGGCAAGCCGTCTGCCGAGGTCATGGACGCCATCGAGGCGCTGGAGGGCTGGGAGATCACGGCCGACGAGTTCGGCGACCGTGCCGGCGAGGCCCTGCAGGCCAAGACGAGCGCCCTGGCCGCGCTGCGCGCCACCTACGACAACCGCGTGCAGCAGGAGCAGGAAGCCGCGCGCATGGCCGCCGAGCGTGAAGAGCTGGCCCGCCTGCGAGCCGAGCGCGAAGCAGCCGAGAAGGCCGAGCGCGAGAAGGCCGAGCGCGAAGAGCTGGCCCGCCTGCAGGCCGAGCGCGAAGAGGCCGAGCGCCGCGAGCAGGAGCGCCGCGAGCAGGAGCAGGCCCTAGCCGCCGAGCGCGAGGAGTTGGCTCGCCAGCAGGCCGCCGTGGCCGCCCAGGCCGCCGAGCTGGAGCGCCAGCGCAAGGAGCTGGAAGCCAGCAAGGCTGTGCCGGCTGCAGACGCCGCCATCCTGAACGCCACG
>CAZJKR010000001.1:12011-15095 GCA_964546615.1 uncultured Curvibacter sp. | reverse complement strand
TGGTACTGGCCACCGATACGACTGTGATCCCGCTCACGCAGACGCCGAAGAAGTCGCGCCCGACCGACGACGAGATCATCAACGCCCTGGCCATCCACTTCCGCGTGCATGAGTCCAAGGTGATCGAGTGGCTGCAGGACATGGATCTGGAGATCGCCAGCAAGCACCTTGCAGGGGAATTCGCATGACCGTCGAAATCACCACCCGCGACATCTGGATGCGCCACACCAACGTGGAGGGCAAGTCCTACGTGGCCGAGCACCGGGTCTGGGACGCCGATCGGTTCGTGGCCTCGCAGCAGCGGGCCGCCGCCAACCTCAACGCCGACCAGAAGCCAGGCCGCCCGCGCCTGGCCAAAGCCGAGCAGATCACCGAAGAGCAGTACCTGAAGGAGAGAACCAAGTGAGCACCCCAACCGAAACCCAGCAGGCCGAGCAGGCCGCTCCGGCGCCCGCCCCGATTGCCCAGCACGCCATCGAGCCCATCCCGCAGCACCAGCTCAAGCCGGCCCAGGCCTTCGATCTCTCTCCCAAGAGCCTGGACGAAGCCCTGCGCATGGCGGATCTGATGTCCAAGTCGGACATCGTGCCCAAGCAATTCATCGACAAGCCGGGCAACATCCTGGTGGCCATCCAGTGGGGCATGGAGCTGGGCCTGAAGCCCATGCAGGCCATGCAGAACATTGCCGTCATCAACGGCCGACCCAGCCTGTGGGGTGATGCCATGCTCGCCCTGGTGGTGTCGAGCCCCATCTGCGAGTACGTGGTCGAGGACTACGAACCCAACACCCAGACCGCCATCTGCCGCGCCAAGCGCCGCGGCACCCCCGAGCAGGTCCGCACCTTCTCTGTCGATGACGCGAAGGCCGCCGGCTTGCTGAACAAGGACGGCCCGTGGAAGCAGTACCAGAAGCGCATGCAGCAGATGCGCGCGCGCGCCTTCGCCCTGCGCGATGTCTTCCCCGACGTGCTCAAGGGCATGCCCATCGCCGAGGAGATCATGGACATCGTGGCCGAGGCTCACCCGGGCAACCGCCCCTATCTGGCAGTGACCGTGCCCCACGGCGACCGCCCTGGCGCCACCCGACCGCCCGAGATCGACAAAAAGATCGACGAGCTGGAGAAGGTGGCCGAAGAAAAGGGCTTCGAGGCGTTCAAAAAGGAGTGGTCCGAGCTGCCCAAGGAAACCCGTGCAGCCATCGGCCTGAATGAGCGCGACCGCATCGGCGCGCTGGGCACCGAGTCGGACAAGCGCCGTGGCTGAAGAGCAGCGCACAGAGGAGTGGTTTGAGGCCCGGCGCGGGAAGATCACCGCGTCGAGCTTCGCTGATGCCATGGCCTTCGGCGAGCCCGACAAGACCGGCCACCGCAAGCCGCTGGAGTCGCGTGGCCGCCTGATGCGCCAGCTCGCATTCGAGCGCACATCGGGCAAGCCCAAGCAGGCCGCCACCAGCAAGAGCATGAATTGGGGCAAGGAGGTCGAGGACTACGCGCGCGAGGCCTACGAGATCCGCACCGGGGTCATGGTCCGCCCCAGCGGATTCGTGGCGCACCCGCTGCACCCGTTCATCGGCGCCAGCCCAGACGGCCGCGTCGACCCGGATGGTGGCTGCGAGATCAAGTGCCCTTACTCCGAAGAGGTCCACATCCTGACCATGCTCGAAGGCATGCCGGAAGAACACATCTGGCAGGTACAGGGAAACATGATGGTCACGGGCGCGAAGTGGTGGGACTTCATCAGCTTCGACCCGCGCCAGAAGGAGCGCTACCAGCTCTACGTCGAGCGCATCGAGCGCGATGACGACTTCATCCAGCGCCTGGAGACAGGCCTGCTGCAGTTTGAGATCGAGCTGCAGGCCATGGTCAAGAAGCTGGACCTGCGCGCAGCCTGACACACGGAGATCAACATGCTCTCGAAACTTAAAGAGTGGTGGGAAGACCGCCGCATCGCCCGAGCACAGGCGCTGATCGAGTCCTACGGCCTGTCCGTGGTCAAGATCGTTGAGCGCGCCGGCACCACCTACTTTGTCCACCCGGACGGTAGCTATCTGAAACTCACGAAAGGAAAGAAATGAGCGACATCGAGCAAGAGATCCAGGCCAAGGGCCTGACCGCGCCGCGCGTAACCCCGGCCGACATCGAGGCGAACATCGCCAGCGTGCACTACTTCACGGCGGCCGATGGGGCACGGCAAGTGACCGACGAAATGGTCGGCCGCTTCCTGGGCTGGAAACTGCCCCTGAACTTCCGCCCGGACTGCGGCGTCACCATCGACACAGAGATCGCTGGTCGCAACGGCTGGCCATCAGGCACGAACCTGCTGACCGCCGAACAGGCTAAGGAAATGCTGCAGTACGTCCTGCAGCCCCAGCCTGAGCAGGAAGCCCTGCGCCTGCTGACCTTCTGCGTGCTGACCTTGCGCAACGGATTCACCGTGACCGGCGAGAGCGCCTGCGCCAGCCCGGAGAACTTCGACGCCGAGATCGGCCGCAAGATTGCGCGCCAGAACGCTGTGGCCAAGGTCTGGCCGCTCATGGGCTACGAGCTGCGCAGCAAGCTGGCCCAGACCGCGCCGTGGCCGCGCCCTACCGACTGCCCGCACGCCGCGCCGCACCGCTACTGCGCAACCTGCCGCGTTGACCCGTGCCCGATTGGGCTGGGCAAGAAGGTCTACACAGACGACGACGTGATAGGCCAGTCCATGGTCGATTTTGGCGCCGCCTACGTTGTCGGACTCAAAGGCGGGAAAAAGGTGTTGGTGTCGACCGATAGGTTTACCACCAATGAAGCCCTTGCTGCCGAAGCACTCCGCAAGGCCAACGCTGGCGAGTTCTACGTCAAACCAGGCGCAGCAAGCTGACCCCCCAGGACTGACAACTTTTCAACCACCCAAGGAGAACACTGTGACCACCGAAGCCAAGAAACACGCGCCCACCAGCGCCGCCACCGATGTGCCCCAGCTTATCAGCGAGCTCGATGTCGGCACCTTGGAGACGGCTATTTCCATTGCCCTGTCCGACACGGCCGCCAGCGTGATCGACCACAACAAGACCAGTACTGTCCCGGTGATAAACACAGCGACACC
>CAZJKR010000001.1:7829-12001 GCA_964546615.1 uncultured Curvibacter sp. | reverse complement strand
ATTCACCGTTCTGGAGGAGCACCATGGAAGTCAAGTTCAAGATCGAGAAGATCGACGGCACGCATCAGGTGCGCATGGAGCATCTGCTGAAGTTCACCAAGCCCACGGCATCTGGCAAGGCTGGCGAGGAAACCAAGGGCGTCACCGTGCTGCACGTCGGCAAATACGGCCGCCTGTCCATCGCCCCAGAAGCCCAGCTCTCCATGTTCGACAAGAGCACGGGCCAGCCGGCCACGTAATTCATCAACTCACCAAGGAATACCAACATGATCGACAAAGACGCAATTCAGGCCCTCGGCGTGGGCACTGCGCAGGCCATCGAGCAAGCATCCCGCGCCCTGCTGCTGGACGGCAAGGCCGACCACATGGCCGCCCTGCCCGACAACTTCACGGTGCATGACCTGGAGAAGTACCTGCCCAACCGCCGCCGTGCCCGCGGCCTCATGAGCACGCCCAACTGCGATGACTTCGCCAGCTACGTGGTGGCACAAAAGCAAGCCGGCGCCTCGGCCTTCATCGACCAGCAGCAGATGCGCGCTGTGGCCGTGCTCAATCTCGGCAATCCCGGAGAACCAGGGCACGCGGACAACCTTGCCACGTTTGCCCCCGAGAAGACGGCTGCCTACACCGAGCTGAAGAAGATCATCAACAGCGGACCTCGCAGCCAAGCCAGCATTGCCGAGTTCTTCGAGGACTTCGCAAGCTGCATGCAATTCTTCGGCGGTCAGGATGCCGAAGAGAAGATGTCCGCCGGCCTGGCGGTTTCCGCGATCCGCAAGATCACCATCGAGTCGCTGAAGAAGCTGGAATCGGAAGAGCAGTCCCTGCGCGCCACGCGCGGCACCTTCGAGTCCATCGGCGCCGCCAATGCCGACAAGATCCCGGTGCGCATCCACTTCAAGTGCGAGCCCTACCACGGGTTCACCGAGCGCGATTTCGTCATGCGCCTGAGCATCCTCACGAATGGCCAGACCCCCGCCATCAGCTTGCGCATCGTCAAGGAGGAGCAGCACCAGGAAGAAATGGCCAAGGAGCTGGTCGAGAAGGTGCGCAGCAGCATCGCCGCGAGGGCCCCGAGTGATGCCGTCAGCGTGCTGATCGGCACCTACGAGGTCAGTTAATCCAACAGAAAGAAGCGGGTGACTGCGATGACTGAATCTATCGAAACCAGCGAAAGCGAGGCAGTGGCACCGACCACTGTGCCGCGCTTGAGTCCGCGTGACCAGATCATCCAGGACGCCCGCTTTGCCGTGGGCAATCCTGATGTGCTGCACACGCCTGCGGAGTTCCGCCGAATCATCGGCGGAATGCTTGAGGCCTTTGTTCCTGAAGTGGAGGGTTGACATGGTTGTCTATGTGGATCTCGTCCTGGAGGACGGCGAACTGGTGCGGATCAAGTGCCCACAGAAGCACCACGACGAACTGCACGAAACGCTGCAGCAGGCCATGAAGCGGCGCGACATCTGGTCGCCCAGCCGATTTGATGGCTGCAAGGCCGAGTACCTGGGCCTGCGGCTGGACCGCGTGAATATGGCCCGTGTTGTGGGGGTGTTGTGATGGACCGCCCGATGCTTTTCAGCGGCCCCATGGTGCGCGCCCTGCTGGCAGGGACCAAGACGCAGACGCGGCGGGTGGTGAAGCCGCAGCCGACCGGCTTCGTGGGTGGCCCCGGCGTGACGCTCACCGATGGATCTCCAGCGCCTTTGACACCGCTGGACGAAACGGTTGAGCCCTACGGGCGCGAGATTTGCTGCCCCTACGGCCAGCCCGGAGACAGGCTCTGGGTGCGGGAGACATGGGATTTTCTCCCGGACGGCGTGCTCGCAAATGGAAAAGCAGCAACAGAACCGAATCAAGCGGTCATCCGGTACTGGGCAGACACATCGCTTGAATTCCGAACTGTTCCGCACGACTTCAATCCCATGATTTACAACAGGGAGAAGAGGCGACCCAGCATCCACATGCCCCGCTGGGCCAGCCGCATAACCCTGGAGATCACGGGCGTGCGCGTGGAGCGGCTGCAGGACATCAGCGAGGCGGATGCGATGGCCGAAGGCGTCTACACCGATCCGGCCTGCCCTGCGCGCGATGCATTTGAATCACTGTGGGAGCAGATCAACGGCCCCGGAAGCTGGGACGCCAACCCCTGGGTCTGGGTCGTGGAGTTCAAGGTGGTGACGCCATGACCACCCACGACGAGCACCAGCAGATGGTGAAGGACTGCGAGAACCGCGAATCCAAGCTCACGGACTGGGAGCGCGGTTTCATCGACAGCATCAGCAAGCAGCTGGCCGATGGCCGGCGCCTGAGCGAGAAGCAGGCCGAGAGGCTGGACGAGATTTGGGAGCGAGTGACGTGAGGAACATGAGTTTCGCCCTCACCGTCCCCCAGATCCTTGACGAGTCCAAGGACGTGACGCGCCGCCTGGGCTGGCTGCACGCAAAGCCCGGCCAGTGGCTGCGGCCGGTGCGCAAGTGCATGGGCCTGCGGCCCGGCGAGAAGCTGGACGTTTTGCGCGACCCCATCCTGATCGTCAGCGTGCGCAGGGAGCGGCTGGACCGCATGCTGACCGACCTTGACTACGGCATCGAGGAAGTCCGACGCGAAGGCTTTGCCGATCACCCTGATTACCGCTGGCCCAGCGAGTGGGTAGCCATGTTCTGCGCAACGCACAAAGGCTGCACGCCAGAAACCGAGATCACCCGAATTGAATTTGCCTACAGAGAAGAGGCGTGACCACCACCATGAAGGAAGCCACAGATCACAAACGAGTCTCCCCCGAAGGCCAAGCCATGGGCCAGCAGCTGGCACGCCTGACCGAGCCCTGGATCCGGCGCCTGGCCACGCAGGGTGAGCCGGACGAACGCTGCAAGTCCTGCGCATTCACCCCGGGCACCGTGCCAAACGGGTGCCTTCAGACCCAGCTGGACGCGCTCAAGGCCGTGGTCGAGCGCGTGCCTTTCCTTTGCCACCAGCATGACCGCAAGGGTCAGCCGTGCCACGGCTGGTTTGCCTCGCAGGTCGCTATGCGTGTGGCAGAGAAGAAGAAGGGGCCGGCGCCGGTCACGGCCTGTCCCTGGGATTTCTCACCACCAGACGAGGACACACAATGAACACGAACCACGACGCGCTGCGTGAGGCGCTGGATGAAATTGGTGGCCTATCGCGCGCTCTCCGTGTTGGAGGCCCTGACCCATCAGACCTACAAGAGTTGTCTGATGCTTTGCAGCAGGCTGTTGACATTGCCAATAACGCCCTCTCCCAGCCAATGCCAATGCCAGAGGCAGAGGCGCATGGTCTGACCTTCGATGCATTCAGGGCCGCGAACGTGGCCCGCTGCATGAAGTGGCATCCGCAAGGCATCGCATCTTGGTCGCCGTCCGACTGGATGACTGCTGTAGTCGGAGAGTTGGGCGAGCTTGGTTCTCTGCTCAAAATGCGAAACCGTGAGCGGGACGGCCTGCCCGGTAACAAGTTCAGCCCGACGCAGAAGCAGATCGCGGACGAACTAGCCGATGTACTCACCTATCTTGACCTGCTTGCCGAAGTGCTCGGGGTCAACCTGGGGGCTGCTGCCGTCGAGAAATTCAACGAGGTCAGTGAGCGCGTTGGGTTCCCAGATCGGATCATGCTCTCCGCATCCCCTGCCGCGCCAGAGGGGGCGAAGCCTGAGCGTGAAATTGAGCAGTTAATCCGAGAGCGCGACCAACGCGATGAAATCATTGATCGGCTGTGCGACGCCGTGCTGGGCAGTGAGCGCCCAGAGTGGAGCAGCACCTACGGGTTTGATGATGCCGTCGCGGATGTTGAGGAGCGCATTACGCAGCTACACCAACCATCGGTAGATAAAGCCTGGAAACGCTTTGAGCAGGCCAATGCTGCCCAGCCCTCGCACCCCCAGCCTCAAGCGCAGGGAGAGCCGGAAGATGAACTCACCATTGCCTATATGTGCGGCTTTGAAAAGGGCAAGGACTTCATGCGCGAAGCCATCGCCAAGAAAGACGCCGGGCTGCTGGCAGCCGATGCGCAGGCGGGCGGGGAGAATCGGCTATTGCTGATAGATGGCGGTGAGCGCGTGCGGCTTGAAGTGTGGGATGATGGCGCTCGACTGCCGGAAGGCTTTGATCTTAACACGCCACCCAGCCTCGGTTTACAGATCGTCCGCTCATTAG
>CAZJKR010000001.1:6988-7819 GCA_964546615.1 uncultured Curvibacter sp. | reverse complement strand
CTGTGGGTCAGTCCGGGCCAGTTTGAAAACCTGAAAGCTGACCCCGAGGATGAAGCCGGCACCTATCTACCCGTCAGGCATACCACTCGTGGCAAATTCACTATGCCGCTCTACACCCACCCAGCAGAGCCGCAGGCCGTTCCGCGTGGCTGGATTGCAGTTGATCGACAGATGCCAAAGTCAGGGCAGACTGTGCTTGCGCTGCAAAAGTGGGACCACTCCGGAAAACTGGGTGTAATCCGAGCCGCATGGATCGCAGCCAAGACCGAGGAATCAAGCCCAGAGTCTGACATCGGCGAGTACGACGAAGCCACTGATGCCTACTACGACCCCGAAGGTTGGTACGAGCAGATCAGCCATTGGGACGAGATCAGCGCCGCTGGCGTGAGTGGTGCAACTGTTGTGGCTTGGATGCCGCTGCCTGATGCCATGCTCTCCGCACCCCCTGCAGCACCAGCAGCCGCACAGGTGGCCTCCGATGGACAGGCGGGCGGGGAGGCTGTGGCGCTGCACGAAAAGATCAAGTACGGCGCACAAACCTATGGGCCACTACTAAAGGCAGCGATTGATTTGCTTGCGGCGGTTGACGCGAGGCATGACCAACACGAACCGCTGAAATACACCATCCCTTACGGCGCGGTTAACGCGCTGCGGGATGCCATAAACACCCACCCCCCATCCGCAGAGCCTGCAGCACCCGTGGCCGCGAAGCCCGAGCCGCAAGCACATCGCGTCAGCTACAAGAACGGCGACCCCGAAACTGGCGATCAAGGAGAGCCGTATCTTGAACCGCTGGTGGTGAGCGAGGTCGAAGCATCAGGTCGCCACAGA
>CAZJKR010000001.1:0-6978 GCA_964546615.1 uncultured Curvibacter sp. | reverse complement strand
CTTGAACCGCTGGTGCCGCCAGAGCCGCAAGCACAGTCAGAGCCTATTAAGCAGTCGGAAATGTACCGCGAACTGGTGCAGAGCAAGCTGGCCAGCAAGCCCGAGCCGCAAGCACAGGCAGGAGAGCCGGAAGTGGTGGCCTACGTTCTGAACAAAGAAAACCTACTTGGTACACGTTTGCTTGGATACAAGCCTGACGGCGAAGATTGCATTGAACTCATCGCCCTGCAATCCCACCGCGAGGCGATGGCGGAATTGCAAGCGGAAGTTGATAAGTGGTCAGATAGAGCCGCAGAACGAACGGACGACTGGCACGATGCCATCGCCAAGAAAGACGCAGCGTTGCAGGCGTGTGTTGACGGGCTACAGAAAGCGCGCGACTGGCATAAGGGGGACAAGTGGCGCGAGGGCGCACCTACAGAGCGTGCCGCATGGGAGTCGCATCGTGACATGCTTGACGCCGCCATCACCCAAGCAGAGGAAGCAGTCGGAAGGAGCGCACTGTGAGCGACCTGCTTTTAAACATCAGATTCGGCACTAGGCATTTTCAAGTTCATCGCAATTGGCCGTTTATCACGTTCAGGGTCAATGCGTATTGGATCGAAAACAAGCCGCCATCTTGGTTTGAGATTTACAGATAAGGCGACCCATGGAAATCATCATCGGCGGGATATTGCTTGCACTGTTAGTTTGCGGAGCAGTTTTTGCTCTTGCATATCTTTCAGCATGTGCTGGCGCACAACGATGGCTTGGCTTTTCTGAATGGTGGCACGGCCCGTTTAATTGAAAGGACACTCCATGACCACACAACACGATGAGCGGGCGGAGTTGATCCGCGAGTTAGTGCGCTTGGCCGACATACACCGCGACTGCGGGCGATTAGTAAGCAAAGACGGAACAGCAGAGAGAGTGATGCGCAAAGCCGCCGCCCTACTGGCAGCAGATAGCAGGGCGGACGGGGAGGTGGTGAAGCGGGGGTTTGTTCAAGTGCCGTTTCGTATGAATCAGGCGATGCGTGATGTGACTGATTCCGAGGGCTGGACCTGGGAGGACCTTCTAGGTGCGGCTGAGGCCATCACCGAAGAGCAATATGACGAACTGGCAGCTGACCCAGCACCAGCAGAGCCGGAGCCGCTGACTGAATTCGATGTGCGCGGCATGCTAGCTTCTCGCCTAAGCTGTTGGCATCGATTGAGCCTGCAAGAAGCATATGAGCTGGTCGAGATTTTCTCGGCCCACCACATCGGCAAGCCCAAGGATGTCGGCATCAACGGCCTGACCGAAGCCGAGACGGCGGCCAGCGCGTCGGTCATGGGGTTGACCAGCAAAAACAAGGAGCAATAAAAGTGACCCTATCCGATCAGCCCGTTTTCCCGAAGGATCTGATGGAGGCGCTGCGCATCAAGCATCCGAACACGCTGCGCGAGCAGATCAAAGCCGGCAAGGTGCCAGACTTCGACGTGAAGATCACACAGAAGACGCGCTACTGGCATCGGTCGACTCTGGTGAAGCACGGCCTTCTGCCGCCGGCATCATCCAGTCAGCCCAATCCTGAAGCATCCGACGCCGTTCCGGCATGAACTCGGCGCGGTTGTAGATGCCGCGCACCTTGTCCTTCGGTACGTGGGCCAGCTGGCGCTCTATCGCGTCCGCGTTGTAGCCCCTCTCGTTGGCCCAGGTGCTCACGACGCTGCGCCATCCGTGGCCGGTCATGCGACCCTTGTAGCCCATGCGATGCAGCAGGTAGAGCACGGCGTTCTCGCTCATTGGCCGGTCCAGCCGGCGGTCGTTCGGGAAGACATAGGGGCTTCCTTTCGACCTGGCACGCATGTTCTCGATGATGGCCACGGCTTGGGTCGACAGCGGGACAAGGTGGTCGCGCTCCTTCTTCATCCGGGCGGCCGGAATGCGCCACAGATCGCCGTCGATCTCGTCCCAGCGCATCATGCGCAGCTCAGTGGTCCGCACGCCCGTCAGCGCCAGCAGGCGGCACGCCATGGCCGACTGGATCAGGCCTTCGAGGTCTAGCCTGGCCATGAAGTCGCGGATCTCGGTCAGCTCCAGCGCAGCGAAGCTCACCACCTTGGCCTTGGTGAAGGCCTTGCGCGGGTCGATCAGTGCGCACGGGTTCATGGGGGCCAGCTCGCGCTCCACCGCCCAGTCGAAGACCTGCCCCAGCCAGGCCCTGGTCTTGCGGACATACTCATGCTTGCCGGCGGCGTCCAGCGCATCCAGCACGGCCAGCACGTCCGCCCTTCCGATTTCGTCCAGCTGCATGCCACCCAGCCGGGGCAGGATGTGCATTTCCAGCGCCCTGGTCGCGTTCTGGCGGTAGCTCTCGCTGACGTCCTTGCGACCCCCCCAGAAGGCCGCCACGGCCTGCTGCAGCGTCATCCTGTCGCGCTGCCTGGTCGGCGTCAGCCTCTCGCCCGTCAGCAGCTTCAGGCGCAGCTGGTCGCGCCGCGTGCGGGCATCCTGCAGGCCGATCAGTGGGTACGGGCCGATGGTCGCTGTCTGTGCCTTGCCGTCGAGCCGGTAGGCCATGCGCCAGATCCGACCGCCGGCCGGGGTGACGTGCAGGTACATGCCCAGGCCATCGAAGAGCTTGTAGGCCTTGTCGCGCGGCTTGGCAGCCCGGCACTGGCTGTCGGTGAGGGTGTTTGTAGGCATGATCGGGGTTCGGCTGGTTGCATACCCACTGACTTGCCTACGGCAGATGGCGCAGAATCGCTACACACCAGTGCAAACAGGTGCCTATCGACTCGAATCAGTGGGGTCTAAGCCGTTGATTCTGCAGCAAAATCCATGAAAAAAGCGCGCTATCGTTGCCAATAGCGCGCCTTGTCTGGCGGAGACGGAGGGATTCGAACCCTCGATGAGGCTCTACACCCCATACTCCCTTAGCAGGGGAGCACCTTCGGCCACTCGGTCACGTCTCCAAAAGGTCGGATCGGATTATCGCACGAATCGAATCGCTTCCAGCGCAATTCGTCCGATTCATCCCCTGCCCGCTCAGGCTTGCGGCTGGTCCAGGTCGAAGGCCTTGTGCAGTGCGCGCACGGCCAGCTCCATGTACTTCTCGTCGATCACGACGGAAGTCTTGATCTCGCTGGTGGAGATCATCTGGATGTTGATGCCCTCTTCGCTCAGGCTGCGGAACATCTTGCTGGCGATGCCGACGTGACTGCGCATGCCGATGCCGACAATGGACACCTTGCAGATCTTGGTGTCGCCCTGGACTTCCTGCGCACCCAGAGCCGGCACGACCTTGTCCTTGAGCAGGTCCATGGCGCGGGCATAGTCGTTGCGGTTGACGGTAAAGCTGAAGTCGGTCTTGCCATCCCGGCTGATGTTCTGGATGATCATGTCGACTTCGATGTTGGCATCCGCCACGGCCCCCAGGATCTGGTAGGCGATGCCCGGCTTGTCGGGCACACCCAGCACGGAGATCTTGGCTTCGTCACGGTTGAAGGCAATGCCGGAAACGACGGCTTGTTCCATTTTTTCGTCTTCCTCAAAGGTGATCAGGGTGCCGGACTTGGCTTCCTCGTTGATGTCGATGTCCCAGGGCGTGAAGCTGGAGAGCACGCGCAGCGGCACCTTGTACTTGCCGGCGAACTCGACCGAGCGGATCTGCAGCACCTTGGAGCCCATGGAGGCCATCTCCAGCATCTCCTCGAAGCTCACGGTGTGCAGCCGGCGCGCCTCGGGCACGACGCGCGGGTCGGTGGTGTAGACGCCGTCAACGTCGGTGTAGATCAGGCACTCGTCAGCCTTCATGGCCGCCGCCACGGCCACGGCCGAGGTATCGGAGCCGCCACGGCCGAGCGTAGTGATGTTGCCCAGCTCATCAATGCCCTGGAAGCCGGTGACGATGACCACCTTGCCGGCGGTCAGGTCGGCGCGCACACGCTGGTCGTCGATCGACTCGATGCGCGCCTTGGTGTAGGCGCTGTTGGTCTTGATCGGCACCTGCCAACCGGCATAGCTGACCGACGCCATGCCTTCGGCCTGCAGCGCAATGGCCAGCAGCGCGCTGGAGGCCTGCTCGCCGGTAGCGGCCAGCATGTCGAGTTCGCGGTTGGTGGCGTCATTCGCCTTGGCGGGCGCCAGCTCCTTGGCCAGGCCCAGCAGGCGGTTGGTCTCGCCGCTCATGGCGGAGGGCACCACCACCATCTGGTGGCCGGCGCGCGCCCATTTGGCGACGCGTTTGGCGACATTGCGGATGCGCTCGGTCGAGCCCATCGACGTACCGCCGTATTTGTGAACGATCAGTGCCATTGAATCAGTCGGGTTGGGATGCAGGTGCCGCGCAAGTGCCGCGGGCCGCCGGTATCAACATGGGTTGAATGCCCTGCCACAGCGGCCGCAGCCCCAGGCAAAGCCTAGGGATTGTACCAAGCCAGCACCGACCCCTGGCGCTCGACCAGGCCGCTGCCGACCTTCAGCCGAATGCGGTGACCACGCGTGCGGCAGGCCGCCACCTGGTCCAGCAGCTCCTGCAACTGGGCCTGCGTCGGCACTGCGACCGTGCCATGCGTGCGACGCAACCAGTGACGCAGCAGATTGCCCTGGCGAGCCCGCGAGAGCTGCCGCAGCAGGGCAATCTGCGGCGGCTGACCGACACGGACCAGGTCCTCGGCCGCCACCTCGTCCAGCAGGCGCTGCGCCTCGGCCGCATGCGCAGCACTGCGGGCAAAGGTGTCGCGGAACTGCGGGAAGGCTGCATCGAGTGCCGGCAGCAGCCGGGCCCGGATGCGGTTGCGCGTGTACTGCTGGTTGGCATTGCTCGGGTCTTCGACCCACGGCACGCCACGCGCCAACAGCCAGGCACGCAGTTCGGCACCCGCCACCGTCAGCAAGGGACGGTGGTAGCGGATGCCGTCGCGCTCCCACTGCGCTGGCATGGCACTCAGGCCCGGCAGACCGGCACCGCGACTCAGGGCCAGCAGCAGGGTTTCGACCTGGTCATCGGCCTGCTGCGCAATCGCTATGTTTTTAATAGCATACGGCGCAATACCGTCAACGCAAATCTGCCGAAATGCCTCATAACGTGCGGCCCGGGCAGCTGCTTCAGGGCTTTCGCCAGGCGCGTGGCGCGCATCAACATGCCGCACCTGCAGGGGCACACCGAGCCGGGCGCAGACATCACGGCAATGCTGCTCGAAGGCGTCGGCCGCCGCCTGCAGTCCATGGTGGACATGGATGGCACAGACCTGGCCAGGCCACTTCTCTGCGCAGGCAAGCAGCAGCGCCGTGGAATCGGCACCACCGCTGAAGGCCACGGCCAGGGGCAGGCCGGGCTCGAAGTCGTGCAGTGCCTGCGCCAGCGTGCGGGTCATTGAGCCTCCCCAGAACGCAGCGTGGCAGCCTCGGTGACATACCCACGCGCCACCGCGGGGCGCTGCGGCAAAACCGGCTTACTTGGCGCTGGCCTTGGTGTCGGTGTAGCGGCCATAGCTCTGCAGGCGCTCGTAGCGGCGCTCCAGCAGCTCCTTGACCTTGAGGTCGGCGACCTGGCGGTAGGCCTCGTTGAGGGCGCGCTTGAGGAAGGCGGCCATCTGCTTGTGGTCGCGGTGCGCACCGCCGACCGGTTCGTTGACGATCTTGTCCACCAGATTCAGCGCCTTGAGGCGATGGGCGGTGATACCCAGCGCCTCAGCGGCATCGGACGCACGCTCGGCGGTTTTCCACAGGATGGAGGCGCAGCCCTCGGGGCTGATGACCGAGTAGACCGAGTACTGCAGCATCAGCACCTGGTCGGCGACCGAAATGGCCAGCGCACCGCCGGAGCCGCCCTCGCCGATGATGGTGGTGATGATGGGAACCTCCAGCTGCGCCATCTCGAAGATGTTGCGGCCGATGGCCTCGGACTGACCACGCTCCTCGGCATCGATGCCGGGGTAGGCCCCAGGGGTGTCAACGAAGGTGAACACCGGCAGCTTGAATTTCTCAGCCGTCTTCATCAGACGCAGCGCCTTGCGGTAGCCCTCCGGCTTGCTCATGCCGAAGTTGCGCAGGCCGCGCTCCTTGGTGTCGCGCCCCTTCTGCTGGCCGATCACCATGCAGGCGCTGCCGTTGAAGCGCGCCAAGCCGCCCACGATGCTCAGGTCGTCGGCAAAGTGGCGGTCGCCGTGCAGCTCGATGAAATCGGTGAACAGCTCGTTCACATAATCCAGCGTGTAGGGACGCTCGGGGTGGCGCGCGATCTTGGTGATCTGCCAGGGCGTGAGGTTGCTGTAGACGTCCTTGGTCAGCTGCTGGCTTTTCTTGCTGAGCTGGTCGATCTCTTCGGTAATGTCCACTGCAGACTCGTTCTGCACGTAACGCAACTCTTCGATCTTGGCCTCGAGTTCGGCAATCGGCTGCTCGAAATCGAGGAATGTTCTCTTCGCCATCGACTCACTCCTTGTTCTGTGCGCGGGCGGCGCCTGCTCGCATCTGCCGGGGCAGGCGCAGGTGGGGCCGCGACTCAATACTCGACCGGTACCGGATCGAGCGAGCGCCAAATATACCAAGTCGCCACGCTGCAATAGGGCGACCAGGCGGCGGCCACTTCGCGCGCATCGCTGCGGCTCACGGCCTCACCGGAAAAATAGTTCACGCTGATGCCGTTGATCAGCCCCACGTCGTCCAGCGGCAGCACGTTGGGTCGCATCAGATGGAAGATCAGGAACATCTCGGCCGTCCAGCGGCCGATGCCCCGGATGTCCACCAGTTCGGCGATGATGGCCTCGTCGTCCATGTCGGCCCAGTCCCCCACCCGGATCAGGCCGCCGTCAAAATGCAGCGCCAAGTCCACCAGGTATTCGACCTTGCGCGCGCTCAGGCCGGCGGCCCGCATGTCGTCGACCTTGAGTTTGAGCACGTTGGCCGGCGTCATCTTCCGGGGCAGCGCTACAAAACGCTCCCACACCGACTGCGCGGCCTTGACCGAAATCTGCTGACCGACGATGGAGCGCGCCAGCGTGGTAAAGG